>JAZBNW010000097.1:0-8079 GCA_036350855.1 Halieaceae bacterium | reverse complement strand
GGGGGTGTCGTTGTACCTGGTGGACAGTGCACCCATCGCGTCGAACAGGCAGCTCAGGGCCCAGTGCAGCTCCTCGCCGCCGCCGGCGAAAACGATATCCTGCTTGCCGAGCTGGATTTGCTCCATGGCATTGCCGATACAGTGGGCGCTGGTGGAGCAGGCGGAGGATATCGAGTAGTTCACGCCCTTGATTTTGAAGGGCGTGGCGAGGCAGGCCGATACCGTGCTGCCCATGGTCTGGGTTACCCGGTAGGGTCCCACCCGGCGTATGCCGCGCTCGCGCAGGGTGTCGGCGGCCTCCACCTGCATGGCGGCCGAGGCGCCCCCGGAGCCGGCGATGATACCGGTGCGTACATTCGAGATATCGGCGTCCTTGAGACGGGAATCCGCGATCGCCTGCTGCATGGCGATGTAGGCATAGGCGGCGGCATCACCCATGAAGCGCAATTGTTTGCGATCGACCAGGGCGGGAATATCCACCTGGGGTGCCCCCGCCACGTGGGAGCGCATGCCCATATCGATCTGCTCCTGTCGCGTGCTGATGCCGGAGCGGCCCTCATACAGTGCCTGGCAGACTGACGCCGCGTCGTTGCCGAGGCAGGAAACGATGCCGAGTCCGGTAATGACTACTCTTCTGGCCATGGAATTAGAATGACTCCGTTGATTGGAACAGCCCGACCCGCAGGTCGGACGCCGTGTAGATCTCGCGTCCGTCCACCGAGACGCTGCCATCGGCAATACCCATCACCAGTTTGCGTTCGATGACCCGCCTCACATGGATGTTATAGACCACTTTGGATGCAGATGGGAGAACCTGGCCGCTGAACTTGACCTCGCCGCAGCCCAGGGCGCGCCCCCGCCCGGGGTTGCCGCGCCACCCCAGGAAAAATCCCACCAGCTGCCACAGGGCGTCGAGGCCGAGACAGCCGGGCATGACGGGGTCGCCGGGAAAGTGGCACTGGAAAAACCAGAGGTCGGGATGGATGTCCAGCTCGGCGATTATTTCTCCCTTGCCGTACTGGCCGCCCTCGGAACTGATGTGGGTAATGCGATCCAGCATCAGCATGT
The DNA here is from genome assembly GCA_036350855.1 of Halieaceae bacterium. GTDB lineage: Bacteria > Pseudomonadota > Gammaproteobacteria > Pseudomonadales > Halieaceae > JARRPM01. The sequence goes on along the minus strand of JAZBNW010000097.1, from coordinate 7,011 downwards.
TGTCGGTGGGCAATTGTGCGTTGCCTGGCCCGAAGAGTTCACCGTTGCCGCAGGTGATCAGATCGTCCTTGCCATAGGCACTTTTTGCAGTCATAGAGTATCCAGTATCGGCTTGAAATGTGCGCCGCCGGATTCTCGCTGGCGACAGACGCATCGCGGGAGTCGGGGCGGCGCTCCGGAGTGCCCGACCATTTTAATTGTTGAGGCTGACAAGTCCAGCGCAATTGGCAGCGGGCGCATCTTTGGCCGCGCACTGTTAAGCCGCGCACATCCGGGCACTGCCGCCGGTAGCCAAGAATAGGGCCATCCGCTACCATAAGCCGGACATGGTGCACTATTGCGCACGTTGCAAATACTATCCTCATCCACAGCCTGGCGTTGATACAGGAAAAATATGTTAACACCCGTTCTTCTTTCCGGTGGCGTCGGCAGCCGGCTATGGCCGGTCTCGCGAGAGACCTTTCCCAAGCAGTTCCTGCCGCTGGCGGGCGAGTTGTCGATGTTGCAGGAGACCCTGCGCCGCACCTCCGGACTCGAGGAGACCGCGCCGCTGGTGGTCTGCAATGAAGAGCACCGTTTCATGGTTGCCGAGCAATTGCGGCAGGTGGATATCAGGGCCAGTGCCCTGATCCTGGAGCCCGAGGGTCGCAACACCGCGCCCGCCGTCGCCCTGGCGGCGATACAGGCCCTGGCGAACGACCCGGAGGCGCTGCTGCTGGTATTGCCCGCAGACCACGTGATCCGCGATGTCGAGGCCTTTGCGGACGCCGTCGGCAGGGCTGTACCGCTGGCGGAAAAGGGGCGCCTGATGACCTTTGGTGTGGTGCCGACGAGTCCCGAAACCGGATACGGCTATATCAAATGCGGCGCCGAACTGGATACCGGGCTCTACGACCTGGAACGCTTCGTCGAGAAACCGGATGTCGCCACCGCCCAGGCCTATCTCGATAGCGGCAATTACTTGTGGAACAGCGGCATGTTCCTGCTGCGCGCGGCCACCTACCTCGATGAACTGGCTGAGCATGCGCCGGGTATGCTCAGCTGTTGCCGTGAGGCGATGGCGGACGCCACCGCCGACATGGATTTTGTCCGACCTGCCACCGACAGGTTTCTCGCCTGCCCGAGTGACAGCATCGATTACGCCGTGATGGAACGAACCGACGCCGGTGGCGTGGTTTCCCTCGATTGTGGCTGGAGCGATGTCGGCGCCTGGTCCGCCCTGTGGGATGTGGCGTCGCGCGACAGCGATGGCAACGCCTGCAAGGGCGATGTCATGCTCGACAATTGCACCGGCAGTTACTTCCGCAGCGAGTCGCGACTGGTCGCGGGCATCGGTGTTACCGACCTGGTGGTGGTCGAGACAGCGGATGCGGTGCTTGTGTCAGACCGCGCCAATGTGCAGGACGTCAAGCGGATCGTCAGCCGCCTGAAAGACCTGCGGCGCCCGGAGGTTTCCCTGCACAGGCGGGTATACCGGCCCTGGGGGTCCTATGAGTCCCTGGTGACGGCCGAGCGCTTCCAGGTGAAACGAATTATCGTCAACCCCGGGCAGACGCTCTCGCTGCAGATGCATCATCACCGGGCCGAGCACTGGATTGTCGTGCACGGGACTGCAGAGGTTACCTGCGAGGACCGCGTATTCATGCTGGCGGAGGACGAGTCCACCTATATTCCCCTGGGACACAAACACCGCCTGTCGAATCCGGGGCGCATCCCCCTGGAACTGATTGAGGTACAATCCGGCGCCTATCTGGGCGAGGATGATATCGTGCGCTACGAGGATGTGTACAGGCGCAATCAGTAGCCCGGGTTTTAACTACACGGAGGTTTTATGACTATCACCAAATGCCTGTTCCCGGTCGCCGGTTACGGCACCCGCTTCCTGCCGGCGACCAAGAGCATGCCCAAGGAAATGTTGCCTATCGTCAACAAGCCCCTGGTCCAGTACGGGGTCGAGGAGGCCATCGCCGCGGGAATGACCACCTGTGCCATGGTCACCGGTCGCGGCAAGCGGGCTATCGCCGACCACTTCGACATCAGTTTTGAGCTCGAACACCAGATTTCCGGCAGTGGCAAGGAGGCCTATCTCGAAAGTATTCGCAACGTGCTGGACAAGGGCGTTTTCACCATGGTCCGCCAGCGTGAGATGAAAGGCCTGGGCCACGCCATCCTGACGGGCCAGTCGCTGATTGGCAATGAGCCCTTCGGGGTTCTGCTGTCCGACGACCTGTGCCTGAATGACGGCCCGGGCGTACTGGCGCAGATGGCTGAGTTGTTCAAACAGTTTCGCTGCTCGATCGTGGCGATCCAGGAGGTCCCCCACGACGAAGTGAGCAGCTACGGGGTGATCGCGGGGGAGAGCCTGCGCGACGGGATATACCGGGTCGACGAGATGGTGGAAAAGCCCGCTCCCGAGGACGCGCCGTCCAACCTGGCCATTATCGGCCGCTACATCCTGACACCGGATATTTTCGACATTATTCGCGAGACGCCTCCGGGGGCCAACGGTGAAATCCAGTTGACGGATGCCCTGCAGATTCAGGCCCGTCGGGGCTGTGTCATGGCTTACAAGTTCAAGGGGCGCCGCTTCGATTGCGGCAGCGTGCCGGGTTTTGTCGAGGCCACCAATTATGTGTACGAACACTACTACGCCAAACCCTGAGGAGCCCCGCCCGTGAACAAGCTGACCTGCTTCAAGGCCTATGACGTCCGGGGCCGTGTACCCGACCAGTTGAACGAGGATATCGCGCGCCGCATCGGCCGCGCCTTTGCCGAGGTAGTCAAGCCGCGCCAGGTAGTGGTGGGACACGACATACGGCTGACCAGCGAGGCGATCAAGGGCGCGCTGGTAAAGGGCCTGCTGGAACAGGGGGTCGATGTCTACGATATCGGCCTGTGCGGCACCGAGGAAATCTATTTCGCCACCTCCCATGCGGGCATGGATGGCGGCATCGCGGTAACTGCCAGTCACAACCCGAAAGACTACAACGGCATGAAGTTTGTGCGGGAGGAATCGAAGCCGATTTCCGGCGATACCGGCCTGTTCGATATCCAGGCGCTGGCCGAAAAAAACGAGTTCGTGGCCGCGGAGCTGCCCGGGCACCTGCACGTCCTCGATACTTCCGACGCCTATGTCGAGCACCTGCTGTCCTATGTCGATGTCGCCGCACTCAAACCCCTGAAGATTGTGGTCGATGCGGGCAACGGCGGGGCCGGAAGAGTGGTCGACCTGCTGGAGCCGCACCTGCCCTTCGAGTTCATCAAACTGCATCACGAGCCCGACGGGAATTTTCCCAACGGTGTGCCCAACCCCCTGGTGCCGGAGAACCGCCTGGCCACGATCGCGGCGGTGCGGGAACACGGCGCCGACCTCGGCCTGGGCTGGGATGGCGATTTCGATCGCTGTTTTTTCTTTGACGAGCAGGGGGACTTTATCGAGGGCTACTACGTGGTGGGCCTGCTCGCGGAGGCGTTTCTCAAGCGCCAGGGACCTGCGCGGGTCGTGCATGACCCGCGCCTGATCTGGAACACCATCGATATCGTGGAATCCCTGGGCGGTGAGGCGGTGCAGAGCAAGACCGGTCACGCCTTCATCAAGGAGCGCATGCGGCTGGAGAACGCGGTGTACGGCGGCGAGATGAGCGCCCACCACTATTTCCGCGATTTTGCCTACTGTGACAGCGGGATGATTCCCTGGCTGCTGGTGACCGCACTGATCAGCGCTGCCGGGCAGCCCCTGTCCACCCTGGTGTCCCAGCGCGTCGCGGCCTACCCCTGCAGCGGTGAAATCAATCGCACGATCGAAGACCCCGCTGCGGTGCTGTCACGGGTAGAGGACAGCTATCGCGAACAGGCCGAGAGCATCGAGCATGTGGATGGCCTCAGCATGGTGCTGGGGGAGTGGCGCTTCAACCTGCGCATGTCCAACACCGAGCCGGTGGTGAGGCTCAATGTGGAGAGTCGCGGCGACGCGGCCCTGATGCAGGCCAAAACCCGGGAGCTGCTGAGCCTGATCGACGCCTGATCTAACTGTCCCGGGATTGCGCCTCGCGCCATTCGCGCATCAGGCGCTCCGTGGCCGGGTCCATCGAGCCGGCGCCGGTCTCCCCTGACAGGCGCGCGAGTATCTCCGTGCCTATTTCCTTGCCCAGCTCCACACCCCACTGGTCAAAGGGGTTGATGCCCCAGAGCCTGGCGCTGCAGAACGTGCGGTGCTCGTACAGTGCCAGCAGTGCGCCCAGGCTGCCGGGGTTGACCGACTCCATGGTGATGACACTGTTGGGCCGGTTGCCGGGCATGGCCAGGTGCGGCGCCAGCCTGTCGGCCTCATCCTCGCTCAGCCCGCGGTCCAGCAGCGCCGTGCGCGCGGCCTCGACCGGGCGCCCCACCATCAGGGTGCGACTCTGGGCCAGGCAGTTGGCCACCAGCCGCCGGTGCTGTTCGGCCATGCCCGTATGGGTTTTCAGCGGCAGGATGAAATCAGCGGGGCAGAGCTGTGTGCCCTGGTGCAGCAGCTGGTGGAATGAATGCTGCCCCATGGTGCCCGCGGACCCCCACAGCACTGGACCTGTCGGGTAGGGCAGGGGTTGTCCCTGCGCGCTGACCCGCTTGCCATTGCTTTCCATGGTCAGTTGCTGGAGAAAATCCGGCAGTCGCTGCAGGCTGTTGTCGTAGGGCAGTACGACATGGTTGCCCGCTCCGAGGAAATTGCTGCACCACAGCTCCAGAAGGCTCAACCGCAGGGGCATGTTTTCCACCGGGTTACTGTCGTGGAAATGCTCGTCCATCGCCTCTGCGCCGGCGAGGAATGCCTCAAACCCCGTCCAGCCGATAGCGATTGCGCAGCTGAGCCCGATCGCGGACCAGACCGAGTAGCGGCCCCCCACCCAGTCCCACATCGGCAGGCAGTTGGCTTCGGGAATGCCAAACTCGGCTGCGGCCTTCAGGTTGGAGGTGACGGCGACGAAATGCCTGTCCAGGTCGGACTCACCGGCACCCGCATTGAGCAGCCAGTCCCTGGCGGCGAGGCTGTTGGTGAGTGTCTCTTCGGTGCGAAAGGACTTGGAGCAAACGATAAACAGGGTGGTCTCGGGGTCGAGGTCCAGCAGCGTATCCTGCAGGTCGGCGGGGTCGACGTTGGCCACATAGTGGCAGCTGATGTTGCCCTGGTAAGGTTTCAGCGCCTCGGTCACCAGGCGGGGCCCCAGGTCCGAGCCGCCGATGCCTATATTCACGACATCGGTAATGGTCGCGCCGGAGTAGCCCTTCTGGTCGCCGCTGTTGAGGCGGTCTGCCCACTGCTTCATCAGGGCGCGGGCCGCCACCACCTCGGCATACTGCGCGTCCAGGCCGTGGCTGCGGGAGGCGCGCAGCAGGGTGTGCTTGGCCGGCCTGTCCTCGGTGTTGTTGATGTGTTCGCCATCGAACAGGGCGGCGATGTCCATTTGCAGGCTGCTGTGCCCCGCCAGCTCCAGCAATTGCACCAGGGCGGTCCTGTTCAGCAGATGTTTGGAGAAATCCAGGCGCAGTCCGGCGGCGGACAGGGTGAAATCCGCCGCCCGCTGGGTGTCCTGCTCGAACAGTTGCTCAATGGACGCCGGGCGCAACTCGTCGGCCAGTGCCTGCAATTCGCGGTAGCCGGGTAACTCGGAAAGAAGTGTGTTCGTTTGCATGCCGGGACCTGGTGGGGCGGGAACGTGGAGACCCGAGTATAGGAAGGCCGCCCGGTGGGTGCAATGTCCATGCCGGCGCGCCGGCGACCGGTTCAGTGGTCCCGGTGAATAGACAGGTGGGTAAGGCGTTCCAGTGCTTCGCGCCAGGTACTGGGCGGGAGCTGTTGCAACTGCGCCCGGGCCAGGTCGTGGTAGTGTCGCGCCTGTGCCCGCGTGTAGTCCAGGGAGCCACAACGTTGTACTGCAGCCACGACCTCGCCCAGTCGGCGGGCACTTTTGTGGGTGATGGCCTCGCGAATCAGTTCCCGCTCGCTGTCGGTGCCCTCCCGCATGGCGTGGATCAGGGGCAGGGTGGTCTTGCCTTCCGTCAGGTCGTCCCCGACATTTTTGCCCATGGCGCTGGGATCGCCATCGTAGTCCAGTACATCATCGATCATCTGGAAAGCGATGCCGAGGTTCAGGCCGAAATCGCGCATGGACTGGCGCAGCGACAGGTCTGCACCGCTCAGGGATGCCGCGCCGTAACAGGCGGCGGCAAACAGGATAGCGGTCTTGCGGGTGATGACGTCGAGATACTGTTCCCGGGTGGTGTCTGCCTGGCCGGCACGCACCAGCTGCAGGACCTCACCCTCGGCGATCGTGTTGGTGGTGTCGGCCATGTGCTCGAGGATGTTCAATTCGCCCAGCTGCACCAACAACTGGAAGGCCCGGCTGTAAAGAAAGTCGCCCACCAGCACAGAGGGCGCGTTGCCGAACTCGGCGTTGGCGGTAGGCCGGCCGCGGCGCAGGTGGGAGATATCCACGACGTCGTCGTGCAGCAGGGTGGCGGTATGGATAAACTCGATGATAGCCGCAAACTTGATATGGTTGGGACTACAGGGTCCCAGAGCGGAAGCGGACAGCAGCACCAGCAGCGGTCGCAGGCGCTTGCCGCCGGCATCGACAATATAGTGGCCGACGTTCTCCACCATGGTCACGTCGGAATGCAACTGGTCTACGATGAGCTGGTTGACGAGCTCAAATTCCCTGCTGACGGTGGCGCGTACTTCTTGCATGGCTCGGGTGGCTTGAAAGTGCCCGCGCATGCTAGGGTGCCGCCACCGGCCTGTCAACCCGGCCACCAAAGTAAGCCTTGCCGTGGCGAGCGTATTTGAGTAGAATCGCCGCCCTCTGACCCTTGCCGCGCCCCTGTGCCAGCCTGGGTCGGGATCAACCAACTGTTAGTGCCGGTCTCTGCCCCCTTGATTTACAAGGGTTTTATTCCAACAGCGAGCAGGCTAACTCAACGGAGCACGATATGTACGCAGTAATCGAAAGCGGTGGCAAGCAGCATCGCGTG
>JAZBNW010000096.1:0-6755 GCA_036350855.1 Halieaceae bacterium | reverse complement strand
GCAACAGGGTTGTCATTAATTTCGTGCCCGTAGCACCCAAGGGGTGGCCCAGGGCAATGGCGCCGCCGTTGACGTTGATCTTCTCGTGGGGGTAGCCGGTTTCCAGCAGCCAGGCCATCGGCACTGAAGCGAAGGCCTCGTTTATTTCCACCAGGTCCATGTCCTCCAGTTTCATGCCGGAGCGCTTCATCGCATAGGCGGTGGCGGGGATGGGCGCGGTGAGCATCCAGATGGGGTCGGCGGCGCGCACGCTCATGTGGGCGATGCGGGCGCGGGGGGTCAGGTTGTAGCGCTTGAGAGCGTCCTCGGAGACGATCAGCATGGCGGAGGAGCCGTCGCAGGTCTGGCTGGAGACGCCGGCGGTGATGGTGCCGCCCTCGGCCAGGGGCTGCAGCTCGGCCATTTTTTCCATGGAGGTGTGGCGCGCTGTCTCGTCCATGGTGACGCCGTTGAGCGGCACTACCTCGCGGTCGAAACGGCCTTCGGCCATGGCGCGCAGGGCGCGGGTGTGGGACTCGAGGGCGAAGGCTTCCATCTGCTCCCGGGAGATTTTCCATTTGTCGGCGATCATCTGGGCCGAGTTGAACTGGGATACCGGGACGTCGCCGTAGCGTGCACGCCAGCCCTGGCTGCCGGAGAATGGGTCGCTGAAGCCCAGTGGCTGGGCGGCGATCATGGCGGCGGAAATCGGGATCTTCGACATGGTCTGGACCCCGCCGGCGATCACCACGTCGTTGACCCCGGCCATGACTGCCTGGGCGGCGAAGTGCACCGCCTGCTGGGAGGAGCCGCACTGGCGGTCGATGGTGGTGCCCGGCACCTCGTCGGAGAGGCCTGCGGCGAGCCAACAGGTGCGGGCGATATCCCCGGCCAGCGGGCCGATGGCGTCGAGGCAGCCGAATATCACATCGTCGTAATCCGCCTCGGGAATCGGGTTGCGGTCTACCAGCGCGCGCAGCACGTGCGCACCGAGGTCTGCACCGTGCACTTCCGCCAGGCCGCCCCGGCGCTTGCCCGTGGGGCTGCGTACTGCGTCTACGATATAGGCTTCTGCCATTGCTCTGTTCCTCTGCTGTGTGACTGTATCAAGGGTTCGAAAAAGTGGCGCCGGCGCCCAGGGTGGCGTCGTCGCTAAAAAGGTAGTCGGCTATGCGGGCCTTGTGAAAGGCCGGGTCTCCCCAGGTGTTCGCCAGTGCCCAGGCTCTCTTCATGAATATGTGCAGGTCCACTTCCCAGGTATAGCCCATGGCCCCGTGCACCTGGATACTGTTCTTTGCCGCCAGGTTGGCGGCCTCGCAGGCCATCAGCTTGGCGTGTGATACGGCGCGGGCGGCCCCCGCCTCGGCGTTGGCCAGGCTGTAGGCCGCGCGGTGCACGGGGGCCCTGGCGTACTCCAGGCGCACGGCGACATTGGCCATCAGGTGCTTGACCGCCTGGAAGGAGCCGATCGGCTTGCCGAACTGCTGGCGGTCGCTGCTGTAGCTGACGGCCATCTCGACCATGCGCTGGGCGAGGCCCAGGGCCTGGGCAGCGCAGCCCAGGGCGCCGCGATCGAGCGCTGCCGCAAAAAGGGGGACAGACCCCGTTTTTAAATAGGGGTCTGTCCCCGATTTAATGTCTACGCCGTAGAGGCGGCGGGAGGGGTCGACCGATTCGTTGCGGCGCAGCTCACACTGCTCGGGCGCCAGGGCGTAGAGGGCATCGCCGCGTTGCAACAGCAGCAGGTCTGCCACGTGGGCGTCTTCCACCAGCAGGTTCTGCTCCAGGCCCACCACCACCCTGGCCTCGCCGCTGGCGATGCGGGGCAGCCAGTCGGATGCCAGCTCGCCGCCGAGCTGGCGCAACAGGGGCACCGCGACCAGCGCAGAGTGCACCAGCGGTTCCGGCAGGGCCACGTAGCCGCACTCCTGGGCCAGCAGCACGAAATCCAGCTCGCTCATGCCCAGGCCGCCGAACGCCTCCGGTACGGTGATAGCGGTCAGCCCGAGCTCGGCCAGTTGCTGCCACAGCGCGGGATCGCGACCGTCCGGGGTTTCCCAGCCGGCGCGGATGCGATCCGGCGTGACCTCCCCGGTGAGGAATTCCCGTGTCGAGCTCTGGAACAGCAACTGGTCTTCTGTAAACGTAAAATCCATGATCTACCTCGGCATCCCCAGCATTCTCTCGGCGATGATATTGCGCTGTATTTCGTTGGTGCCTGCGTAAATCGGCCCCGACTGGGAAAACAACCATCCGTCCAGCCAGCTGCCCACCCCGACCGCATCCGGCGCGTGGGGCAGCAACTCCGCCCGGGCGCCGAGAATACTCATGGCGGTGGCGTGCATGGACTGGTCCAGTTCCGACCAGAAGATCTTGTTGGTTGAGGACTCCGCGCCGATCCTGCCGCCCTTGCCCAGCCGACAGGCAGTCTGGTAGGTGGCCAGGCAGTAGCTCTCGGCATCGAGCCAGGCGCGCATCACCGCGTCCTTGACCCCCGGGTCGCGGTCCGCGGAGTCGCGATTGGCCGTGTACAGCTCCACCAGGCGGCGGGCGGTCTCCTGGAAACGGGCCGGCGAGCGCAGCATCAGGCCCCGCTCGAAGCCGGCAGTAGCCATGGCCACCTGCCAGCCGGCGCCCTCGTCACCCAGGCGGTTCTCAATCGCGACCTCGACATCGTCGAAAAACACCTCGGCAAAACCCGGCAGGCCATCCAGTTGCGGGATCGGTCGCACGGTAATACCCGGTGTGGACAGGGGCACCAGGATAAACGTCAGGCCGTGGTGGCGCGAGGAGTCGGGGTCGGTGCGAAACATGCCGAACAGCCAGTCGGCCCACACTGCCCGGGTCGACCAGATTTTCTGGCCGTTGATCACGTAGCGGTCGCCGCGCAGGTCCGCCCGGGCGCGAATGGCGGCCATGTCGGAGCCCGCGTTGGGCTCCGACCAGCCCTGCGCCCACACTTCCTCGCCGCAGGCCATTTTCGGCAGGATACGCGCCTTCTGCTCCGCGGTGCCGTACTCCATCAGGGTGGGTCCGAGCAGGAAGATACCGTTCTGGTTAACCCGCAGGGGCGCCCGCGCCCGGTAGTACTCCTCCTCGAAAATCAGCCAGTCGTTCAGGTCGCAGCCGCGTCCGCCGAACTCTTCCGGCCAGGTGACCATGCCCCAGCGTCCCTCGTTGAGGACCGCCTCCCACTGCCGGTGCTGGGCGAAACCCTCGGCGGTGTCGAATGTCTGCAGTGGCTCGGTGGGCACATTCGCCGCCAGCCACTGCCGGACCTCCTCGCGAAAGGCCTGTTGTTTTGCCGTGTATGCCAGGTCCATGGTCTGTGCCGCCTAAAATTTCGCGTCGCGCTTGGCGACGAAAGCGTCCCGGGATTCCTGGGAGTCGCCCATGGTGTAGGCCTCCAGGGTGAAACCCTGCTCCCAGCGGTACTTGTCTTCCAGGTTGCCGTCCTCGATACCGGTAAGCGCCTCCTTGGCCAGCTTCACCATGGCCGGGGATTTCGCGGCGATTTTCCCCGCTATCTCACGGGCGGTGGGCAACAGTTGAGCCAGTGGCACCACCCGCTCCACCGCGCCCAGGCGATAGGCTTCGGCGGCATCGATAAATTCGCCGGTAAAATACATGTAACGCACCTTCTGTACCGGGAACATGCGCTGCAGGTGGGCACCGCCGCCCATGGCGCCGCGGTCGATTTCCGGCACGCCAAAACGCGCGCAGTCGGAGCACAGGATGATGTCCGCCGCTCCCGCCATACCGATACCGCCCCCCAGCACGAAACTGTGCAGGGCCACGATGACCGGCTTGGGGTTGCGGTGAATCGCCCGGAAGGTCTCGTAGTTGCCCTTGTTCACCGCGACGATTTTCTGCGGGTCCGCCGCCAGCTCCTTGATATCGACACCGGCGCAAAAGCCCTTGCCCGCTGCGCCGATGATGATCACCCGGACCTCGTCATTGGCCCCCAGCGCATCGATCTCGGCGGCGATGGCAAACCAGCCGGCACTGTCGAAGGCGTTTACCGGCGGGTGATCCAGGATCATCTCGGCGATGCCGCCGTCGATGGTGGTATTGAAGGGTTTTGACATCTGCTGTCTCCTGGTTATTGGTTCACTCGCTGCGCCAGTGCCACAAGGCGCTGTTCCGCCTCGGCGACGATGGCCCCGACCAGCTCGGCGCAGGCCGGCAGGTCGTTGATCACCCCGGCAACCTGGCCGCTGGGCAGGACACCGCGTGAGGGCTCGCCCTCCACCATGGCCTTCTGGATAATCATCGGCGCATTGGCGGACATGATGGCCTGGCTGGCGCTCATCTCGTCGTCGCGGCTCATGGCGAGCGCCGAACGCAACAGACCCGGCAGCGAGGCACCGGTGTGCTTGCGAAAGGCCATGCCGTTGCGCAGCGCAATCCACAGCTTGCGCAGGGTGCCGGCCCGTTCCAGCTCTCCCAGCAATTCATTCATGATCATCCGCTGGGGCAGCCCGTCCATCGCGCGGGATACGATGATCTCGGCCGGGTTGGCGCAATCGACATAGCGCTGCAACGTCGCCCGGGGTACCGGGCTCTCGGCGGTCATGAGGAAGCGGGTCCCCATGGCAATGCCATCGGCGCCCCAGGCCAGCGCGGCCACCAGGCCGCGGCCGTCCTTGAACCCCCCCGCCGCCACCACCGGCACCTTCGCGCCCACCGCATCGACCACCTGGGGGATCAGCAGGGTGGTCGGCACCGCGCCGGTATGGCCGCCCCCCTCCCCGCCCTGCACGGTGACCACGTCGGCCCCCAGCTCCACCGCCTTGATGGCGTGTTTTGGCAGGCCCACCGTGGGCATGCAGATAACCCCGGCGTCCTTCAGCTTGCGGATCATCTCCGGGCCCGGCGAGCGGGAGTAGCTCACCGCCCGCACCCCGTGGCGGATGACCAGGTCGACGATAGCCGCGGCGTTGGGCTGGTACATGTGGAAGTTCACACCGAAGGGCGCTGACGTCAGCGCCTTGACCCGCAGGATGTCGCGCTCGATCTCCTGCGGCGGGATGGTGGCGCCGGCGAGGAAGCCGAAAGCACCCGCATTGCAACTGCCCGCCACAAGATTCGGGTCGGCCACCCAGCCCATGGCCGTCTGCACGATCGGGTATTTGCAACCCAGCTTGTCGGTCAGCCGCGTCTGCAACATGTCAGCTGCCTGCGCCACTGCGATCGCCGGGAGGATTGCCGCTGATCTGGTGGGCGCGCTGCTGGTGTGGATCCAGGGCGGCTATTACCGCCAGCTGCTCGATTGTCGGCGCCGGGGTCACCGGCAGGTCGGCAGCAATCTCCAGCTCAAAGCCGGTGTTGTCACGCACCTGCTCCACGCTGACACCCGGGTGCAGGGACACCAGCCGCACGCGGTGATCCGCGCCGCCGAAATCCATCACGCACAGATCGGTCACGATGAGGCGAATATCCACGTCGTCCAGACGATGGCCCCTGGGCAGGCGCGCGGGGTTGTAGCCGATGGAGGAGACGAAATCACACTCGCCCGCCACGAACACCTTCGCATTGTGGCTGGGCACGAAAAAGCTGTTGGGGTGGGAAATGGAGTTGCCGGGAAAGCCCCGGGCGCCCAGCATCATGACCTTGGGTTGTCGGTAGGTGCCGCCCAGTGCCGACGTATTGGACTGGCCGAAGCGGTCGATCTGGGTGGGGCCCAGCATGGCGTGGCGGCGGCCGCTCCAGACATTGTCAAAAATGCGGGAAAAGCCCATCCAGGTCTCGTTGGCCTGGACGAAGTCGTCGCCGCGCGCGCCCAGGGGGTTGGGCTCGCTCAACAGGAAGGCCTCCGAATCCGTCATCATCAGGTCCGGGTTGAATGTCTTCATGGCCAGGCTCGCGGCCAGCCGGGGTATGACGCCGATGCCGGTGGCCAGCACCTCGCCGTCGTGGCGGAAGGCTTCCGCGGCGGCCACGATGCACAGTTCCGCCAGGGTATAGTCAGTTGCTGTATCGCTCATTGCGCTGTGATCTCCGTGGCGTATCAATAAGTGGGCAGGGCGATGGCGCGAATGGCGTCCAGGCCACCCACCCGCTGCTGGTAATCCTGCTCGGACGCGCCCAGGTACTGGTCGAGGTAGGCCTGGATGCCGCCCTCTTTGGCACTGGCGGCATAGGCCTTGAAGTGCGGCACGTCGAAGCCGTATTGCGGGCTGCAGGACGTGGGATGGGCGCCACCGGGAATGTGCACCACACCGGTGGTGGCGGCGCGCTCCCAGAACACCTGCCGGGCCTGGGCGGGGTCGCGAAAAAAGTCCGTCTCCACCAGTTCGTCGCAGGACACGAAAGTCTTGTCCGCGGCCCGGGCGTACCAGTCGTCCATGTAGTGGTCGGGGCCGGCAATCTGGCACACGCCGCGCGCGTCGGCACGGTCGACGTGGATCAGCGCCGCATCGAGTTTCAGCGCCGGCATCGCCACCCACTCCTTGTCGTCGTAGGGGCTGTCGATCAGTTTGATATCCGGGTTCTGGTTGATGACGTCGGTGCCCAGGCCCACTTCGGTCGGGATGAAGGGCAGGCGCCAGGCCGCGGCGCGCAAGCCCAGCAGCATCATGCCCTCGTCTATCTCCATCACTTCGATAGCGCCGGACTGCCGAGCCTGGCGGAAGTAGGGCTCCAGCGGAATAAAATCCAGGGAAACAAAGGCAAACACCACCTTCTTTACCTTGCCGGCCGCGCACAGCATACCCACGTCGGCGCCACCGTAGGCAACGATGGTGAGGTCCTTGAGGTCGGAGCGCAGTATCGCG
>JAZBNW010000095.1:0-4800 GCA_036350855.1 Halieaceae bacterium | reverse complement strand
CGTGACAGAGGAACAAGACACAACGCAGTCACCGGCGTCGCTGACTGACAGCAGCAAGGGCCCGGTCAGTCGAGAAGCGCTATACGAGATGGTCTGGTCCGAGCCCGTCGCGCCTACGCTGTCGCCGAGTAAACGGTTCTTCCCTCCTTGATCGTCTGCAGCACCTGAATGTCCTTGATCCTCATCGGATCGACGGCCAATGGTATTCCGGGGACAGTTTACTTATCTAAGGCCTTCGGCCCCGGTTTCCTTTTCTTGATGCATTCGCCGGTCATTCCTTCCAGGCACCTGAGACACTGATCATTGCCAACGCTAAAGATGCGTGCATGACATCGAACTCGCTTGTCGAGACGCGGTGGTCAATCAACATCTTTATCTCGATCTTCTGAGCATTCCCAATGCATTGAATTGAGTAAACTGTCCCCGGAATTGACGCAAGCGGCCAACTCGCGGCGCAGTGCCTCCTGTTCGGGTGTAAAATTGACATCCATCGTGGCAAGTATCCCGTGGCGCGCATATTGTAGATGCCGTATACCATTTATCCTCCGGCGCCGTGTCCAGCTTTTTCGGCGTCACTTGTAACCTTATTAGCCTGGGAGACCGTTGTTATGCATGCTGTTGATCTGACCGGAAAAGTCGCACTGGTAACCGGCGGCAGCCGCGGTCTGGGCAGGGCCATGTGCCTTGGCCTGGCGGATGCTGGCGCAGATGTGATCATCGCCAGCCGCCGCCTCGAGAATTGCGAACTGGTGGCGCGGGAGGTGGAGAGTCGCGGCCGCAAGGCGCTCGCCGTGGCCGCACACGCCGGCACCATCGCAGATCTGGACCGCCTCATCGAGAGCGCCTACGAGCATTTTGGGCGCGTTGATATTCTCATCAATAACGCCGGTATCAACCCGTCCCTCGGCCTGCTCTCCGACCTGACCCCGGAATTGTTCCAGAAGCTGTTTGACGTGAACACGAAAGGCCCCTGGTACCTGGCTTCCCGCCTCGCCCCGCGGATGGCCGGGCACGGGGGCGGCTCCATCATCAACGTCATATCGGTCGGCGGGCTCAAGCCCTCCCCATACCAGGGCTTCTACTCCGCGACCAAGGCCGCACTGCACGCCCTGACCAGGGTGATGGCGGCGGAATGGGCGCCGCTGGGCATCCGCGTCAACGATCTCGCCCCCGGCAGCTACCACTCCGACATGTTCGACAGCGCCGCCAACATCCCGGGCTACCTGCAGGGCGCCATCGACGCCTCCCTGCAGCAGCGGGTGGCGGCAACCGAAGAGATCCTCGGCCCGATACTCTACCTGGCCAGTGACATGTCCGCCTTCACCACCGGCGCCACACTGGTCAGCGATGGCGGCTATATGGTGAAGTGACAACGGCGCAGATATAGGGGACAGACCACGTTAATGGCCTGCCATTAACGTGGTCTGTCCCCTATATCTGGTCTGTCCCCAATATCCAGTATTACAAGCGCCTGTACATGGTTACGACCGCGGCGCCGCCGAGGCCCAGGTTGTGCTGCAGGGCGATCCTCGCTCCGGGCACCTGCCGTTGGCCGGCGTTACCACGCAACTGATTGACCAGTTCGTAGCATTGGGCCAGGCCGGTGGCGCCAATGGGATGTCCCTTGGACATCAGTCCGCCTGAGGGGTTGACCACGAACTTGCCGCCATAGGTGTTGTCGCCTGCATCGACGAAGGCCGTTGCCTCACCCTCGGCGCACAGGCCGAGGCCCTCGTAGGTGATCACCTCGTTGGTCGTGAAACAGTCGTGCAGTTCAATTACGTCGACATCGGCAATACCGATGCCGGCTGTTTCATACACCCGCTGTGCGGCGCGCCGTGTCATGTCGGCCCCCACCAGGTTTATGGGGTCATCCCAGGTGGCGGGGGTGTCCGTGGCCATCGCCTGGGCGACAATCTCTACACCATCGCTGATATTGTGCTTTTTCGCGAAGGCCTCGCTGCAGATCACCGCCGCGCCTGCGCCGCAGGTGGGCGGGCAACACATCAGGCGGGTCAGGTAGTCCATATACAGTACCGGAGCCGAGCGCACCTCTTCCACTGTCAACTCGCTGGTAAACAGGGCGAAGGGGTTGGCCGCCGCATGGTTGCGGGTCTTGACCGCCACCTTCGCGAACAGGTCGGCGTCGGCGCCGTACTTTTGCATATAGTAATGGCCGGCGGCGCCGAAGCAGCGCAGGGCCAGCGGGGCGTCGGGATAGCCCTGCTCATTCAACACGGTGAGAAAGTTGTCAAACGGTGATTCCCTATCCTGCCAGGCTGAACCCAGCGCGCCGGGCTGCATTTCCTCAAAACCAAACGCCAGCGCGCAGTCGATGGCACCGCTGGCGACCGCCTGCCGGGCCAGGAAAATGGCGGTGGAGCCCGAGGAACAATTATTGTTGACGTTGATGACCGGGATCCCGGTCATGAACGCATCATAGAGCGCGTGCTGGGCACAGGTGGAGTCGCCGTAGATATAACTGCCGTAGGCCTGCTCGATCAGCCGGGGCTCAATGCCCGCCTCGGCTACGGCCGCCCTGATTGCCGCGGAAGCCATTTCCCGATAGGGCTTTTGCTGGCCGGGCTTGGCGAATTTCACCATATTCACGCCGGCTACCAGTACTTTTGTCATGTTTGTTCTCCCGAACCAGGGGGATATTGGGGACAGACCACGTTAATAGCTTGCCATTAATGTGGTCTGTCCCCAATATCCTGTCCCCAATATCCTCGTCGAGTCTCATGGTCTCTGATAGCGAATCTCATGTCCATGGTCTGCTGATGGAGCACAACCCTGCGACTGAATCAGAACAAAGCCGATTGGCTTCGGGCTTTTGGCCCGGGACAGGAGATTTGAGGCCCGGCTATAATGTCGACCATGACTGATTCCAGCACCAATCGGCACGCCAGCGGCAACACGTTACCCGCATCGCAGAGCGCAAAGGGGTGGTCTCCCTGCCGGCCTTATCTGGAGGCTTGATGCCCAACCCCACATCCAACCCCGACAGCGATTGGGACTTCCTCAAGGCCACCCCGGCCGAGCGCTACGATCGCGGACGGTCACGGCGCGAAGTTGTTCCCCTGGAGGCCCATGTCGAGGCTGCTGCCGCGACCGGCCGCGCCAATTCGCTGACCATTCTGGCCGGGCAGGATAAGTCCAGACTCGCTGACCTCGTCCCTATCCGCTATGGGCGGATGAGTCGCACCCCGTTCACCTTCCTGCGCGGGGCAGCTGCAATCATGGCAAGCGATCTTGCGGCCGGTGCCAGCTCCGGCCTTCGGGTTGAGCTGTGTGGAGATGCCCACCTGGGCAACTTCAGGTGGTACTTCGCACCCAATCGGGACCAGGTATTTGATCTCAACGACTTCGACGAGACCCTGCCCGGGCCATTCGAGTGGGACGTCAAGAGACTCGCAGCGAGCGTCACCGTAGCTGCGAGGGCAAACGGCTGTTCCGGTGTGCAAGCGCGCGCCGCCACGCGATCCGCGATACGTTACTACCGCAAGTCCATCGCCGAGGCGTCAGAACTCAGCCCGCTCGACCTGCACTATTACCGCTTCAACTCGCGTACCGCGCTGGAGCGTATCGAGAAGCACGGCGGCAGTCATCGCAAATGGAAAGAGGATGTTCTGGCAAAGGCCAGTCGCAACAATAGTCTGCGCGCCTTTGACAAGCTGACTGACATCGTCGATGGGCGGCGCGTGATAGTTCCCGATCCACCGCTGATCGTGCGCTTCGATGGCATGAATACCGCGGGCGAATCGGACGCGGTGGGCAGATTTCTGGACCGCTATCGCCAGAGCCTGGCGCTGGACAGGCGCATGCTTCTCGACCGCTTTTCCCTGGTGGACATCGCCCGGAAAGTCGTGGGGGTGGGCAGCGTCGGCATCCGCTGCTTGATCGTGCTGCTCGAGGCCGGTGATGGCACGCCCCTGCTCCTGCAGTTCAAGCAGGCCCTGCCATCAGTACTTGAAGCTCATCTCGGAGCCAGCGCCTTCGAGCAGGCGGGGCAACGGGTTGTCGAGGGGCAGCGCCTGATCCAGGCCACCAGTGACGTTCTGCTGGGCTGGGCGCAATGGCAGGAGCCGGACGGACAGGAGCTGCACTTCTACTTCCGCCAGCTCTGGGACGGCAAGGGCAAAATCGATATCGAGGAACTCGGACCCAAACGGCTTGCAGCTTACGCAGGCCTTTGCGGCAAGGCCCTGGCGTTCGCCCATGCGCGCTCGGGGGATGCCATGATGATTCGCGGGTACATTGGTGATGACAGGACGTTCGACGACATCATGGTTGAGTACGCCGACCGCTATGCGGACATCACCGAACGTGACCAGATGCAGCTTTGCGAGGCAATCGATAACGGTGCGATCGACGCTGTAAGAGATATCTGAACGAGCTTGCGCACGCCACCCCCGTGGTCCACGTGCGCGTGCGAAGACACGACCCAGACGACCGGCCGCCCGTCGAGCTACTCGTTGATGAACGCGGGCGCAGCCCGACGCCGTCTCCGCGGCGGTCGGGGGTCGGTGGTCTAACTCACTCCGCCATCAGGGCGGGCGCCGGATCCGGCAGCACGAACGGACGTCCCGGCGGCACCTGGCGCTGCTCCGGCGCCGAGCCCGGTATGAACTCGAAGTCGGGCGTGAACGTGACCATGAGGTCGCGCAGCTTGTGGATAACCGTGCGGTCGCCATCGAAGCGCGCCCGGCCTTCCTCGGCCAGGCTGTCGAACGTGGCCACGCCCAGCATGACCCGGTCGAGGTCGGCGCGATCCAGTGTCAGCGTGAGGTCGGGATTCGG
>JAZBNW010000094.1:0-2499 GCA_036350855.1 Halieaceae bacterium | reverse complement strand
TTTAAAGCCGATCTTTTCATTTCTCAAGTCCGACACTACCCGAAAGCCCTTGTTTTTTAAGGAATCTTCCACATTTCGGGCATATTCGGCCTGATTGTCGGTAATATTGAGCACAACTGCCTGGGTCGGCGCCAGCCAGGCGGGGAAAATGCCCTCGAAGTGCTCGATCAAAATCCCGATAAACCGCTCGAAGGAACCGAGAATGGCCCGGTGCAACATCACCGGCACCTGGCGGCTGCCGTCCTCGGCGACATACTGCGCGCCCAGCCGTCCCGGCATGGAGAAATCCACCTGGATGGTGCCCAGTTGCCAGACGCGGCCGATACAGTCTTTCAGGGAAAACTCGATCTTGGGGCCGTAGAAGGCGCCCTCCCCGGGCAGCTCCTGCCAGGGCAGGTTCTGGGCGTCCAGGGCGTCGGCCAGGGCTTTCTCGGCGCGGTCCCAGTCCTCGTCGGTCCCCACCCGCTGTTCCGGGCGGGTGGACAGGCGGTAGATCACCTCGGTAAAGCCGAAATCCTCGTAGACCGCGTGGAGGAAATCGATAAAGGTCGATACCTCTGGCTGGATCTGCTGCTCGGTACAGAAAATGTGGGCGTCGTCCTGCACGAAACCCCGCACCCGCATGATGCCGTGCAGTGAGCCGGAGGGTTCGTTGCGGTGGCAGGAGCCGAACTCCGCCAGCCGCAGGGGCAGGTCGCGGTAGGACTTCAGGCCCTGGTTGAATACCTGCACGTGGCAGGGGCAGTTCATGGGCTTGACCGCGAATTCGCGATCCTCGGTCTTCAGCATGAACATGTCGTCGCCGAACTTTTCCGCGTGCCCGGAGCGCTGCCACAGGGACATGTCCACCAGCTGGGGAGTCTTTATCTCCTGGTAGCCCTGCTCGCGCTGGGCCTTGCGCATGTACTGCTCGATGGTCTGGTAAATGGTCCAGCCCGCGGGGTGCCAGAACACCATGCCGGGGGCTTCCTCCTGGGTGTGGAACAGGTCCAGCTTCTTGCCGATCCTGCGGTGGTCGCGCTTCTCCGCCTCCTCGATCCGGGTCAGGTACTGCTTGAGCTGCTTCCTGTTGGCCCAGGCGGTGCCGTAGATGCGCTGCAGCATCTCGTTTTTGGCGTCGCCACGCCAGTAGGCCCCGGCGACCTTGGTCAGCTTGAAAGCGCCGAGCTTGCCGGTGCTGGGCACATGGGGGCCGCGGCACAGGTCCATCCAGGCGCCCTGCCGGTACAGGCTGATCTCCTCCCCGCCGGGCAGATCCTCGATAATCTGCACCTTGTAGTTCTCGCCCATGTTGCGAAACTGCTCGATGGCTTTCTCGCGGCTGAGCACCAGTCGCTCCACCGGCAGGTTCTGCTCGGCCAGCTCTTCCATGCGCTGCTCGATCCGGGCGAGGTCCTCCGGGGTAAAGCTGTGGCCGGTGGCGAAATCGTAGTAAAAGCCGTCCTCGATCACCGGGCCGATGGTGACCTGCACGCCGGGGAACAGCTCCTGTACCGCCATGGCCAGCAGGTGGGCGGTGGAGTGACGGATGATTTCCAGGCCGGCGTCGTCGCGCTCGGTAATAATCGCCAGGGTGGCGTCCTGCTCGATGATAAAAGAGGTATCCACTTCCCGCCCATCGACCACGCCGGCAAGCGCGGCCCTGGCGAGGCCCGGGCCGATGTCCGCGGCGACGTCGTGAACAGTGACAGGGTTGGCAAATGAACGCTGGCTGCCGTCCGGCAGGGTAATGACAGGCATGGTCTCTTCCTTTTCTTCAGTGGTGGCCACTACCAAAGGCCACGTGATTACATCCAGGTAATTGATTTTGTTGAATTTATAACAAATTTTCGGATTTCACGGCAGCCTGGCCGGCCACCCAGCCGGCGCCGATCCGAATCGGGCGGGCATAGTGCCTGATTGGGCGGCATATTTAAAGGGGGTAAAGACGGCCCCCAATTGGGGGACACAAAATTGGGGGACAGACCACGATTTTCAATTGGGGACAGACCACGATTTTTGCCGTCAGGAAGATAGTGTTTGCACCGTGGCAGGCGGCTCATCAAAATAAACGTGGTCTGTCCCTATTTTTTGGGCTGGGGCCAGCCAAATTTCAGGGAGATTCACCGCATGATTATTGTCTGGGGGAGCATCGAAGCGCGGGCGGAGAGCTTCGCGGAGGCCAGGCGTTTGAGCCTGGAACACGTACACCGGTCCCGCGGCGAACCCGGGTGTATCAGCCACAGCGTGCAGATTGATATCGAAAATCCGAACCGGTTGGTCTTCTTTGAAGAGTGGGAAGACGAGTCAGCCCTGCAGGCGCACTTCGCCCTTGTTGAATCCAGGGATTTTGTCTCGAAGGTGAGTCGACTTGCTGTGACGCCACCGGAGATACGAATATATGAATCCAACCTTGTGCGCTGAGCACAAAAAAGCGGGACAGACCACCATTACCTCGAAAGGGCAGGACGCCCGGACTTACCGCGCTTTACCCTGCGCCCCAATGAAAGCGCCATTTCT
>JAZBNW010000093.1:0-6321 GCA_036350855.1 Halieaceae bacterium | reverse complement strand
GGTCTTGGCCTGGTACTCGTCGTAAGGTGGATATGCGGCGACTCCCGCCGCCCACAGTGCAGCCCGCTCCTGTTCATCGGTCACCTCGCGAGCGCGCATTGGCATCACTTCAGTTTTGTCGCGGATCTCGATATCCGGGTTCGCCCGGAGATTGTAGACCCATCCGGGGTTCTGCGGTTGGCCGCCCATGGATCCAATCAATACGTACCTGCCGCCTACCTCAACGCGCATCAGGGGTATTTTGCGGATACCCCCGGTTTTGTTGCCGAGATGGGTCACGATGATGCAGGGCATGCCGGTATCCAGCAGAGTGTTGCCCTCGGTACCACCACTGCTCTCATACAGTTCTACTTGCTCGCGTACCCAATCGAGAGTTGGGGGAATATATTCAGGCATGGAGAGGCTCCTGGATGATTAGCCGGGAAACTGCGATGAGTACAGAGGGTAGCATTTTTGGGGGAGCTGACAAGCAGGGATTCCAACTATACTCATGTAAGAGCCCGCGTGAGCACCTGTTGGCTTTTTTATAAGAATCAACAGGTTATAGGTAACGGTAGAGCAAGGTTCTCTATACCCTGAAGACGCCCTACCGGGACGGAACGAGGTGCCCCGCTTTATCGGGTATGACCTGGGCTCAGCGACTAAAGCGCGTGTTCAATATCGACATCGAGATCTGCGGTCGCTGCGGTGGATCTGTCAGAGTCATCGCCGATGCGTCGGACCGGTGTATCGAGGACCAGGACGTAATCGATAGAATTCTTGCTCATCTGCGCGATAAGGAACAGGGCACCCCCGACCTGCCCCACCTGGCACCACCATCCCGGGCACCGCCCCAGAAATTGCCTCTTTTCGCCGGGAAGGGCGCGCGGTAGCAGAGCCCGCGAGTTCACAGTACAACCAGCAGGGACGCCACTGAACGATAGTTGGCACAGGTTTCTGTGTGCTTCTGTCCGGGAATGGATGGAAAAGATCTGTGAGGGAACCTATACGAGCGCGATTTCGAGAAGATTAAGGATGATTGAGCGTCATCTTCGGGTCAAAGATCTGGGTGGCGCGAGTGGACTTCTTCCTAATACCCCATTTATATTGCTTATACTTCGAGGCGGTTTGCCGGGGTGGAGGGTGGTTCTGTGCCGGTGAGATTGGCCCTCGGCTACACCAGTGGCAGTACGAAAAGCGTGTTAATGTTTCTTATACTCGACCTCAGGTCTTTTTTCGCCCCACAGGGAGATGCTTGCGAGCCATGCCGGTCAGTCTTTATATCGCGTCCACCGGTCCCGCCAGTGGCAAGTCACTGGTTACCTTCGGGATGATGGATTTCCTGGTGCGTCGCACACCGTCGGTCGGCTACTTCCAGCCCATCATGTCCCGGGGCAAGGCGTTCCAGGACGAGCTCGACGCTATCTGTGCCCACTGCCGCCTGCAGGACACCGGCCGCGTGGTGGTGGGCTTTAGCAATGAAGAGGCGGCGGCGATCATGGCTGCCAGAGGGCAGCAAGCCCTGCACAAGGCGATTCTCGACAAATACAAGGAACTGGAGGCGCGCTGCGAGTTCGTGCTCTGCGTGGGCACCGATTTCGCGGGCTCCTCCACGGCCTTCGAGTTTGAATTCAATATGGATGTGGCGCGCAACCTGGGTGCGCCTTTGCTGCCGGTCATCGATGGCTCCGGGTTGTCGCAGCAGGCCCTGGTTGAACGGGTGTCTGTGATCCGGCGGGTGATTCGTGATCACAAGTCCCCTGTGCTCTCGATGGTGGTGAGCCGGGTGGACCCTGCCGAGGTGGAGGCCACGCGCCAGAGGGTGGGCGCTGCATTCGCGGGAGAGGACGACGTATTCGTCATCAACGAAGAGCCCGCGCTGACCCGGCCAACGGTGCAGGACGTGGTCAACACCCTGGGCGCCAGGGTAATACAGGGCACGCCGGTCAGCCTGAAGCGTGAGATTCGCGATGTGAAAGTGGGCGCCATGGGCCTGTCCCATTTTCTGGATTACATCATCGAGGGCGGCCTTGTAGCAGTACCCGGCGACCGCGCGGATATCCTCGCCGGCTGCGTCCTGGCCGATCGTTCCCGGCAGTATCCAAGCCTGGCCTGCCTGGTGTTGAGTGGCGAAACGGAACCCGATGAGCGCGTCTATCGCCTGTTGATTGGCGAGGAGGGTTCGCAACTGCCCATACTGGCACTCACCGGGGATACCCTCAGCGTGGCCAGGCAGGTGGATAGTGTGCGGGGTTGGCTGTCGTCGGACAACGACAAGAAGGTTGCCCTGGCGCTGGACACTTTTTACCAGGCCGTGGATATGGAACGCATCGCTGACCATTTCCGGAATTCTGAAGTCACCGGCATGACGCCGCTGATGTTCGAGTACATGCTGATGTCCCGGGCCCGTGCCGATCGCCGCCGCATCGTGCTTCCGGAAGGGGAGGATGCGCGTATCCTGGAGGCGGCCGCAGCCCTGGCGGATCGCGGGGTTGCCGAAATCACCCTGTTGGGCAATGTCGAAGCCGTCTGCAGCAAGGCCGCTGAGCTGGGGCTGGACCCCGCCCGGCTGCACATCGTGGACCCGCTGTCATCCGAGTGGCACGCTGAGTTCGCCGCGGAATATCTGCGCCTGCGCGAGCACAAGGGCGTCAACCTGGAGATGGCCGAGGACCGCATGGCCGACCCGACTTATTTCGGCACCATGATGGTTCACCTGGGCCGTGCAGACGGCATGGTATCCGGGGCCGTCAACACCACCGCCCACACCTTGCGGCCCAGCTTTGAGATTGTGAAGACGCGTCCGGGTGTCGCCCTGGTGTCCAGCGTGTTTTTCATGTGCCTTGAAGACCGGGTGCTGGTCTATGGCGATTGCGCGGTCAACCCAAAACCGGATTCCGGGCAATTGGCGGATATCGCCGCCAGCGCGGCAGCAACGGCCGCCATGTTCGGGGTCGAACCCCGGGTGGCCATGCTGTCCTATTCCTCTGGCGATTCCGGCACGGGGGATGAGGTTGAGCGGGTGCGCACGGCGACGGCCTTGTTGAAGGAGCGCCACCCGGAACTGGCCATCGAGGGGCCTATACAATACGACGCGGCCACCGACATGGCCGTGGCCGCCTCCAAACTTCCCGGCAGCCCTGTGGCCGGGCGCGCCACGGTATTCATATTTCCCGACCTCAACGCCGGCAATAACGCATACAAGGCCGTGCAACGTACCGCGGATGCCGTCGCCGTGGGGCCGGTGTTGCAGGGCCTGAACAAGCCAATCAACGACCTTTCCCGCGGCTGCACGGTCGCGGACATCATCAACACGGTGGCGATCACCGCCATCCAGGCACAGCAGGGCGCTTAGAGCGATGGCCATCCTGGTACTCAACTGCGGAAGTTCGTCCATCAAATTCCAGCTGTTCCATCCCCGGGATGACACCGAACTGCTGCGGGGTGCCGCGGAGGGCATTGGTGAGCGCGAAGGCCGGTTCCATTGCCTGGCTACCGTCAGCGGCCAGCGCCGGGACGAGAGCCAGCGCCTGCTGCTGAAAGATCACCGGGCGGCACTGGGCCTGATCATGGAGAGCCTGGGGACAGCGGATATCAGCGCGGTAGGCCACAGGGTCGTCCACGGTGGCGAGCGCTTCAGGCAGACCACCTTGCTCGACCCACCCACCTTGCACGCACTCGCGGATCTGGATGCGCTGGCGCCATTGCACAACCCGGTGAACCGCCTGGGCATTACCACGGCGATGGAGTTGTTCCCCGGGGTTCCCCAGGTCGCCGTATTTGATACGGCTTTTCACGCATCGCTACCGGATGCGGCCAGTCACTATGCTATCCCCGCGGAGTGGCGGGAGCGTTGGGGCGTGCGGCGCTTTGGCTTTCACGGCATTTCCCACCAGTACATCACCCTGGAGACAGCGCGCCTGCTGGGCCTCCCGTTGGCAGCCACCAACCTGGTGAGCCTGCACCTGGGTAACGGCGCCAGTGCCGCCGCGGTGCAGGGTGGTCGCAGTGTCGACACAACCATGGGCATGACACCGCTGGAGGGCCTGGTCATGGGCACCCGCAGCGGCGATATCGACCCCGGGGCCCTGCTGTACCTGCTGCGCAACGGACTTGATGTCGAGACCCTGGACCGGGGGCTCAACCGGGAGAGCGGGCTGCTGGGCTTGTGCGGCGATAACGATATGCGTGCGGTGACGGCAAGGGCAGCGCAGGACGATGCCGACGCGACGCGGGCACTGGCGGTGTATTGCTATCGCATCCGCAAAACTATCGGCGCCTATTGCGCCGCACTCGGCCGGGTTGACGCGCTGGTCTTTACCGCCGGCGTGGGAGAAAACAATCCCGCGCTCCGGGAGGCCATTCTCGAGGGCCTGGACGGCTTCGGGATCGCAATTGACCCGGCCCTGAACCGCGAAGCTGGCGATGCGGCGCGCGCGCTGCACGCCGCTGACTCAGCGGTTGCCGTGCTGGTCATTCCCACTCGAGAGGAACTGCAGATCGCCCGGGAAGTGCGGGCGCTGATTGGCGGTGCGGCCTAGATCTCCTCGCAGTTGCGCCAGGTCGTGACTTTTCCGGGTATCGCCAAGTTAACTCGCTGAAATTGCTAAGATCGGTCCATGAATACCTATAAACGACACCGGTTCCCCTCCGATATCATCAGCTATGCTGTCTGGCTCTACTATCGCTTCAATCTCAGCCACCGTGATATCGAAGATCTCCTTGCTCAGCGAGGCATCACTGTCAGCCGAGAAACGATCAGGCTTTGGTGTATCAAATTCGGAGTTATTTATTCCCGCCGCTTGAAGCGTAAGCATCGTGGCTACGGCGATACCTTCTACATCGACGAAGTATTTGTGAAGATCAATGGCATCGTGCGCGCCAGGCTGGCGGTCTTTGCCGAGGAGAACCTATAGGGGGAGGTCTTCGGGCGGTGAATCGGCCCGCGGCTGGTGCTGGCTCACTTCGTTATCCGGTGAGCCGGCACCATTCCCGGAGATATTGTCGTCGGCCGGATCCTTGTGCCGACTGCGGTTTTTCTTGCGCGCCAGGTCCCGCTCCAGGGCGATCTGCAGGGTCAGGCCGATGCTCCAGGCAAACTGGCGCTTGTCGTCCGCATTCTGCTTGCGGTAGTTGTAGGCCGGTTCCACCTCCAGGAAGAGGAATTTGCGGTAGATCTGCTGCCGGTAGAGCACACCCACCCGGTAGTTCCTGATATACCTGGGATCGGTAAAGCCGTTGATCGCGCCGAAGTAGTTGATGCCCACGTCCAGGTTGCGAGCGCGGGTTCGGCGGCGCTCGAACAGCGACAGGCGCGTGGCCCACTCGGTGCCCTTGGTCTCCTCGCCGTATACCGCCCGGTTGTTCCAGCGCAGGAAGGTATTCTCCCCCAGGGCGCGGTTGAGTTCCGCCTGGCTGGTGGCGTAGAAACCCTCGCCATTTTGCCACTGCACGCGCTGGGTCAGGCGGTAGCTGTACAGTTCGGCGAACCTGTCCTGGTAGCGATAGCGCACCCCCGGGCGCAACCGGTTCCAGTTCAATCCCATGGTGAGGTCGAAGCGCGAGCGCTTGCTCTCCGACACCTCGTACACCAGGCCCACGTTGTCATCCAGGTCGCTTTGATCCCTGTCGGTGGCGAATTCATCCCCCGACTCGTCGGCGAATACCAGGTTCAGGCGCCGGGATACCCTGGGTAGCTGCAGCTTGCCGCGCAGCCGTACCTTGTTGTTGTTGCCGTCGTCCTGGTCCCAGTCGGTGGTGAGATCCAGGCGCAGGAATGACTCCGCCGCCTCCAGTTCATAATTCGGCTCACCGAAGTAGTCATCCATCCACTGGGTCAGCGCCTGGGTCTGCTCGGTGGCGTAGGCGTGGCTGTCGTCCACCCAGTTTTCATCGGGCGCGTTGGGGTCGGCCGGCAGGTCGCCCTCCCAGCCCTCGACGGCGTCTTCCACCAGCTCCCCGGCTTCATCGACGAGGTCGTCCCCCACAACAAAGGCGGGAGCCAGTAGCAAGAGCAGGATCAGCCAAATCTTCACTGTATCGGTCTACGTCCCCCAGGGCTTTTACCGTTACAATACGATCAATGGAAAAAATTTTCATCTTTTTACAACACATTGTGCCGCAGCACGTGTCCCTACCAAAAACCCAATCCATGAATCGCTTGCTCTTTAACTAACCGAAAAATGGGCTGAGAAAGGCGTCCGATATTTCTGTGGACGCTTCAATCACCCTGGCAACGTAAATTTTTGTATTCGAGAAAACTACCTGCGAACACGGACAGAGCATCGCCTGCGCCGACACTCGTCTTTATATTGAACTGGTAGTCCTGACAAACGTAAAATC
>JAZBNW010000092.1:0-3723 GCA_036350855.1 Halieaceae bacterium | reverse complement strand
GTTCCGGCCTGCGTCGACGAGCTGGAGGCAACCCTGGAACCCCTGCTGGACCGCAAGTTGAGCGACCTCGACCCGATCGAGCGCACCCTGCTGCGCATGGGCACCTATGAGCTGGCCCACCGGCCGGACGTGCCCTACAAGGTCGTCATCAACGAGGCGGTCTCCCTGACCAAAAAATTCGGCGCCACCGACGGCCACAAATACATCAACGGCGTGCTGGACAAGGTTGCCCGGGAACTGCGCAAGGTCGAGATCGACGCGGCATCCTGATGCCCCTGTCAGAGTTCACCCTCATTTACCGCTATTTTTCCGCCCTGGGGCGCGGCGACGCCGTGGACCTCTCGGTGGGAGACGACTGTGCCATCCTGCACCTGGATGCCGGCGAGCGCCTGGCCACCTCGGTGGATACCATGGTGGAGGGGGTGCATTTCCCCACCGACAGTTTCCCCGAGGACATCGGTTTTCGCGCGGTGTCGGCGGCCGTCAGCGACCTCGCCGCCATGGGCGCCCGCCCCATCGGTATGACCCTGGCGCTGACCCTGCCGGCGGCCGATGAGCTGTGGCTGCACGCCTTCAGCCAGGGGATTGCCGCCGCGGTGAGCGAATACGGGCTGCCGCTGGTGGGCGGCGATACCACCCGCGGGCCGCTTACCATTACCGTGCAGGTGCTCGGCGCCCTGCCTGCGAACCAGGCCCTGCTGCGCGGTGGGGCGGCGCCGGGCGATGAACTGTACGTCTCCGGCACCCTCGGCGATGCCGCCGCGGCGCTGGCATACCTGGCCGGCGACTGGCAGCCGCCGCCGGAGCAGGCCGAATACCTGCTGGACCGTTTCAATCGCCCCCGGGCCAGGATAGCGCTGGGCCTGGAGCTGCTGGGGCGGGCCACCGCCGCCATCGATATCTCCGACGGCCTGCTGGCGGATGCGGGCCATATCGCCGCGGCCAGTGGCGTCAGGCTGCTGATCGAGCCGGAGCTGTTGCCCCTGTCAGCGGCACTGGCGGCCCACCCCGCCCGGGAGCAGGCCCTGCGCTGGGCCCTGACCGGGGGCGACGACTACGAACTGTGCTTCAGCCTGCCGGCGGGGGATATCCCGCCCGAGGGTTGCACCCGCATCGGGCGGGCA
The DNA here is from genome assembly GCA_036350855.1 of Halieaceae bacterium. Taxonomy (GTDB): domain Bacteria; phylum Pseudomonadota; class Gammaproteobacteria; order Pseudomonadales; family Halieaceae; genus JARRPM01. The sequence goes on along the minus strand of JAZBNW010000092.1, from coordinate 2,599 downwards.
GTTGCCGGCAGCGGGGTCGACTGCGGCCTCGAGTTTGACACGGCGGCGGGTTACCAGCATTTTGAGGCCGGGAGACAAGAATAATGAGCCGACAAGCCGCCGACACAGCGATCGCCCCCACACCTTTTCGCCGGCCTGTGCAGTTCCTGGCCTTCGGTTTCGGCAGCGGCCTCTCGCCCTGGGCCCCGGGCACCATGGGAACCCTGGTGGCGGTGCCACTGTACTGGCTGGTCGCCCAGTGGAGCCTGCCCTGGTACAGCGTTTTCGTGATCGCCATGGCCGGGCTGGGTATCTGGCTTTGCGATGTCGCCAGCCGTGAACTGGGTGTGCACGATCACCCCGGTATCGTCTGGGACGAGTTTGTCGGCTACTGGATAACCCTGTGGGCGATGCCGGTGGACTGGGTGTGGATGCTGGCGGGCTTCGTGGTGTTCCGGGTGTTCGATATCGTCAAGCCCTGGCCGATCAGCCAGCTGGACCGGACCGTGAAGGGAGGCTTCGGCATCATGATCGACGATATCCTGGCCGGCGTAATGGCCTGCGCTACACTACACCTGGCCTTGTGGCTGATTTAGCCGGCGCGGCGAGGGAGGGCAGATGAGAGGAATCTACAGGCTGCTGGCAATGACCCTGCTGCTGGCAGTGTCCCCGGCGGGTTCGGCCTCCGCCGTCATAGAGGTGGAAGCCCTGTTCACCAATGCCGCCGTACTGCGAATCGACGGCGAGCGCAAGATGCTGAAGGCGGGCCAGTCCTACCGGGGAGTGACCCTGGTGGCGGCCCATTCCGGCACCGCAACCGTCGAAGTGGACGGCCAGAGCCTGGAACTGGGCCTGTCCCGCCGGGTAGGTGCCCACTATGAAACCCCGGCGGCCCAGGTGGTAAGCATCCCCCGGGATGCCCTGATGCAATACCAGACCGGCGCGAACATCAATGGGCGCAGCATGCAGGTGCTGGTGGATACAGGCGCCAATGTGGTGGCCCTGAACTCGACCCACGCCCGGGCCCTGGGGGTGGATTACACCGCCGGTGCCCCGGCCCGCGTGGAAACCGCCAGCGGCACGGCCAGTGCCTGGATTGTCACGCTCAGCTCGGTGGACGTCGGCGGCATCCGGGTCGACAACGTGCAGGCCACCGTGGTGGAGGGCGATTACCCGTCCACCGTGCTGCTGGGAATGACCTACCTGCGGCACGTCAAAATGGAAGAAAGCGGTGGCGTTCTCTTACTGTCGCGCACCTGGTGAGGCGCTGTGACCGGCTCGCATCGGGCCGTCCAATGCTGCTAGAATGGCCGCCTTTTTCCGCCGGGGTTACCGAGTGACGGTACGCTACGTAGAATCTTCCCGCCTCCCCACCCTCTGGGGCGATTTCGACATGCACGGTTTCGAGGACCCCGAGTCCAACAAGGAACACGTGGTGCTGACCATGGGCGACGTGGGCAACGGCGAACCGGTGCTGGCCCGGGTACATTCCGAGTGCCTGACCGGCGACGCCCTGTTCAGCATGCGCTGCGACTGCGGCAACCAGCTGCAGGCCGCCCTGAAAGCCATCTCGGAGGAGGGCAGGGGCGCCCTGTTCTACCTGCGCCAGGAAGGCCGGGGTATCGGCCTGCTCAACAAGATCAAGGCCTACAAACTGCAGGACGCCGGCGCCGACACGGTGGAGGCCAACGAACAGCTGGGTTTTGGCGCGGATATGCGCGACTACAGCATGCTGGGCCCGATGTTCAGGCACCTGCACATCACCGCTGTACGTTTAATGACCAACAACCCCCGCAAGGTGGCCGCGCTGGAAGAGGCGGGAATAAAGGTAGTGGAACGCATCGCCCTGCACACCGACCGCAACCCCCACAACGAGAAGTACCTGACCACCAAGGCGGGGAAGCTGGGGCATCTGTTCGAGGGCAAGGCCCTGTAGGGCGGGAGGGCTTACCCCGCTTCAGCGGGTATTTATTCGGCTAAACCACTCCCCGACGAGGGCTGTCCGCTACCGATCCCGCTCAACGATATACCGCGCCATCTGACGCAAATAATCCGCCGACTCCCCAAACCCCTCCAGCGCCGCCCAGGCCGCCGCCAGCAGGCGGTGCGCCTCCCTTTTGGCCCCATCCAGCCCCATCAGCTTCACATAGGTAGGCTTGTTGGCCTCCCCGTCCTTGCCCTGTGTCTTGCCCAGGGTCGCGGTATCGCTCTCCACATCCAGGATGTCGTCCACCACCTGGAAGGCCAGGCCGATATGGGTGCCGTATTCGTCCAGGGCGGCGAGCTGCTCGTCGCTGGCGCCGGCCGCGATGCCGCCCATGGCCAGGGCGGCGCGGATGAGGGCGCCGGTTTTGAGGGCGTGCATGGCCTGGAGTTGCTCGAGGGTGAGGTCCTTGCCGGTGGAGGAGATGTCGATGTATTGGCCGCCGACCATGCCGTTGAAGCCGGAGGCGCGAGATAACACACTGATAATATTAACTTTTTGTTTATCGCTGAGATCGGGTGCATCTGCGATCAGCTCAAACGCCAGGGTTTGGAGGCCGTCGCCAACGAGGATAGCGGTGGCCTCGTCGTAGGCCTTGTGCAGAGTGGGCTTGCCCCGGCGCAGGTCGTCGTCGTC
>JAZBNW010000091.1:0-4610 GCA_036350855.1 Halieaceae bacterium | reverse complement strand
GTGGGTCTCCAGGCTTTCGGAGAGTGATTGCAGGGCGCGGCCGGCGGCACCAATTTCCTTCGCCGCCTTGCGCATATCGTAAATCACGGCAGAGTCGTCAGACAGCGTATAGTCCAGCCGCTCCAATGCCTTCTGGGCAGTCTCCAGGGTAGCTGACATGTCCTCGAGTGTTTTTTGCGCATCCGCGCTGAGCACTGGCATATTCTTGTTCAGGGTGCCCATGGTGCCTGCCGCATCCGCCACCAGTTGATTCAACTCTGGCGACAGTGCCTGGAGTTCCGCATCAATGCCATTGCTGAGCTTTTCGATGGCCTGGATTGTCGCAGTCAGGTTCTCGGGCAGGGCCTGGGTGTCCGGGGCGTTAATGATTTGTCTCAGCCCTGACATGATGCTCTTCATGTCGTCCGCCAGTGCCGCGAGGTCGAAATCCTCCAGGCTGCTGGTGAGCTTCTCCATTTCCTTGGGCATGGTGGGAATCACGATCATGTCCGGCGGCACGTCATACTTTTCAAGCTCGTCCTTCCGGTAGCGGGCAGGACTGCCGGGATGGAAATCCAGCTGCACGTACAGCTGTCCTGTCAGGAGGCTCTGGACTTGCAGCTGGGCACGCAGCCCCTTGTCAATCATGGTCTGCATATCGGATTCCGAGTGGCTTTTCTCATCCGAGCGTCTGATACGGTCGCGGTTGATGCGCATGACCACGGGTGTCAGCACTTCGAAGGTGTCAGAGTCCAGATACACGTCGAAACTGACGACTTCACCGATCGGCACCCCCTTGAACGCTACCGGGGCACCCTGGTTAAGGCCTTTCAGCGACCCGTCGAACACTACAAGACTATATTCCACATTCCGTTCAAACAGGTCTTCGCTCAGAGAGAAGAGGATGATGAACAGGATCAGGAAGGCGCCGATGACAAAAGCACCTACGGCGACCGTATTGGCTGGCTTGCTCATGCAATATCCCCGTTCTTTGGCTGGCCGCCGCGGGCCAGGAATCTACGCACCTTCTCGTGCTTGCTGTTTTCCCGAAGCACCCTGGGGTCTCCATAGTCAATCATAGTCTTGGTCTCAGCGTCCAGAAACACGGAGTTGCTCGCAATGGAAAAGATGCTGGCCAATTCGTGGGTCACGATGACCACGGTCGCGCCGAGGCTATCCTGCATTTCGAGGATCAATTCGTCCAGCAGCTGTGAACTGATCGGGTCAAGTCCGGCAGAGGGCTCGTCGAAAAACAGGATCTCCGGATCCAATGCAATGGCTCGTGCCAGCCCCGCCCGTTTTTGCATGCCGCCTGACAGCTCGGAGGGATAGTACGCCTCATAGCCGCCGAGTCCGACCAGGGCCAGCTTGTAGGCGACGAGATCGACAATCTCGTTCGGAGGCAGATTGGTGTACTGCTGCAGAGGCAGCGCCACGTTCTGGCCCAGGGTCATTGCAGAGAACAGTCCTCCGGTCTGGTAGGTGATGCCCCAGTTGCGCCGCATCTGGAACTGCTCCGCTGCGTCCGCTTGCTGGAAGCTTGCGCCCTCGTAGAATATGTCGCCGTGGGCTGGCGGAAACAACCCAATCATATGTTTCAGCAGGGTGCTTTTACCGCAGCCACTGCCGCCCATGATGATAAAGACATCGCCCCGGTAAATATCGAAGGTCAGGTTTTCCTGTATCAGTCGACTACCGTAGGCCATGGTCAACTGCTCGACGTGAATGTGAACCGGGCGCTCGCTCATATGCCCAGCTTCTGGAGCAGGATATTCACGAGGGCATCGGCGACTATGAGGTAGACGATGCTGGTCACCACGGCGTTGGTCGCCGCCTGGCCAACGGCGGCGGAGTTGCGTCCGCAATGGATGCCTGCTCGACAGCCGGCGATGGCGATCAGTATGCCAAAGAGCAGGCCTTTCACCAGACCTACGCCCAGGTGATGAAATGCCAGGACCTTCTTGAACTCCTGGTAAAACTGCATCAAGGACACTTCCATGCCGGCGGCGACGATGGCACCGCCCAATATGCCTATCACGTTGGCATATAGCACCAACAAGGGCATGATCAGGACCAGTGCGATCATCCGCGGCAATACCAGGAACTCCATCGGGGAGATACCCAGTGTGACTATGGCATCGATCTCCTCATTGGTCTGCATGGTGCCGAGCTGGGCCGCATAGGCTGCCCCGGTACGGCCCGCCATTACCACGGCGACCATCAACGCGCCCATTTCCCTCAACATGCCGATGGTGACCAGGTCGGCAACGTAGAGCTGTGCGCCGAACTGTGCCAGCTGCGCAGCGCCCAGGTAGGCCAGGATCATGCCCACCAGGAAACTGGTGAGTGTGATAATGCCGAGCGCATCCGGGCCGGCGTCGTAGATGAATTTAAGCAGGTCCTCGCGGCGTGTATTGGCGCGGCCAGCGACAAATTTCGCCAGTGCCACGCTGGCCTCACCGATGAACGCGAGATGCTCCTCGACGTTATTCCGAAAAGCGGTGAAAGCAGTCCGGGGATCGAGGCGTTCGGCGAGTTTTTTTACCGCAGGCGCTGGCCGTTGGTGGGCCTCCACTGCCGTGGCCAGTTCGAGCAAGCGTTGGGCGCCCTCAGGAATGCTTTGAAGGTTGATCTCGATTCCTGACTGCTTGGCGTAGCCGTGGGCCATGAGGAGAAACGCGGCCAGGACGCTGTCCCACTGCCCGAGTTCCGAGGTATCGCAGGTTAGTTTGGCAGGCGCCGTATTCTCCAGCGCTACGCGTAACTCGTCAAAAGCGGGGCAGTCTGTTTGCAGCGTCCAGTCGCCCTTGAGGTACAGGCACTGACCATTGTCTCCAAGCCGGAATTCCGGTTTCCGCAGCTCGTTCGATGATTCCCGCAAAGCCTGCACCCGATGTTGTTTAATGAACGCTGCCGGAGCAACCGCACGCCACCTTGATTGTATTACAGCGCCAGGGTTTCTCCAAACCAGCATCCATATGTACGCGATGCATCGGTACTGACAAGTTAACTTACTTTTACTCGAAAAGTGGGAATTACACGGAGAATATACCTACAAATAACTGCCGAAGTGGAAGCAGATTACACATTTCCGGTCGGTCGTGACCCACGTGTGTAGCGCCAGCCCAGGACCTTTAGTTAACTTGTCAGTACCCGATTTCGGCTAGTCAACTTGGCAATACCGTTTGTAGGTATTCGTTGGCCGATTCCAGCAATTTTCGCTAGTTAACTTGGCGATACCGCCGGTAGCGGCTTAATTTTCGAATTCGCCAGGGACTGGTTCACCCAGTCGCTGCGGCGGCGCGGCGCCGCCCATGAAGTTATCAATTGCGTGGCGGCCAATAATCTCCGCCTGCTGCTCCCGGGGCAGCGTCGCGAGCAAGGCGCGATTTTGGCGATTCTGGTCCCCGGTGATCACGCTACAGCTACTCCCAAGCGCTGTCATGGCCTCCGTCACAACTTCCTCCGGCGTTTGGAAGTCGGACGTATCCAGGTGGGCGTAGCCCGCGGCAGCGGTAGACAATGTCATGCCTGCGATACAGGCCAGCACATCTACCCCATAGGGTTGAAACTCATGCCACAGGGATTCCGCCAGCGTAATGGCGTAGGCCTTTGTGGCGGCATAGTGGGCGTAATAGGGTGAACCCTGCAGTCCCGCGCCAGAGGACATCAGGATGATGCCACCGCGGCCCCGAGCCAGCATGGGTTTGCCCAGTGCGTACACGAATTCCAGCGGGCCGGTAACGTTAACCGCAATGCGCTGGCGCTCCAGTGCCAGGTCCGAATCCGTCTTATAAAAAGGTCCCACATCCGCCAGGGCTGCATTGTAGATGAGCATCCCGACCTCCCTGCCGTCGATCAACGGCTGCAGTTGCGCCAGGCGGTCCGCATCCGCGAGATCGAGCTGCAGGATTAGGCATTCAGTACCGTGGGCCTGTTCCAAATTGTCGCTGATCAGTTGCAGAGCCTCTGCCGACCGATCAACGATAATCAGCTTTAGGCCATGCCTGGCCAGGTAGCGAGCATAGGCCGCGCCGATACCTTGCGCTCCTCCCGCAATAACGGCCCAGGGTCCGTAACGCTGCTCAAACCCAGCCGTCATTTGTTCAACTCCCGGGTGAGTGCCACGACGAGCCTGGCGGCCTCCTGGCCCTGCGCTCCCCCGGCGCGTTGATGTGCACCCAGCTGGCGCCGCAGCTGCGCGGGCAGGTCGACAGGCTGCCAATTCGGGACAAGATTTGCGCCCGCGAGATCGCGGGTGGGCCGGCCGAGTTCCAGCAGCAACTCGAGGCTGTAGGCGATCCGGCCATGCAAGTCTGCATTTTGTGTGGTGCACAATGCCATGGCCGCCTCCACCAGGGTCTCCATCGGCTCGAAAAAATCCGCATCCATATGTCCGGCGTCGCGCAGTTTGGCCAGTTCAGGGGTCAGCACTGCGGCTTGCGGGGTAAGGGCATTCACTGCGATGCCCGTACCTTCGGTTTCCGCGGCCAGGGCGACCGTCATGCGATTCAGGGCCGCCTTACTCGCGCCGTAAGCACTGCCCGCCTGGGCTGGCGGCGTTCTGGAAAAGGGCGGGCCGGCGGGCAGTTCCGCCACCGAGCTGGTCAGGTTGAGTATCCAGCCGCGAC
>JAZBNW010000090.1:0-17961 GCA_036350855.1 Halieaceae bacterium | reverse complement strand
GGATGGATATCTGCCCCTGCAGGGGGCCGTTGGTCATACCCGCGTAGAATGCCGGCCCCAGGTCAACGGCATGACAGCCCGCATCCTTCAGCGCGCCATTGAGCGCTTCTCCCGCCAGGTCGTCCAGGCTGCGTTCCGGGTGACGGCCAAAGACCGTCATGGCGATACCCGCGATATAGACGTCGTTCATGGGTCTTACTCCTTCAGACCTTGCGGCCGCTGTCCTGCCAGTACTGTTCGCGCAGGTCTTTCTTCAGCACCTTGCCGACCGGGCTGCGGGGCAGCGAGGGGACGAAATCCACTGTTTTGGGCGCCATAACACTGCCGAGCTTTTCCTTGCACAGGGCGATGATTTCCTCTGCAGTGACTGTCTGGCCCTCGTTCAGCTCGATAACCGCCTTGACTGCCTCGCCCCATTTCTCATCGGGCACCCCGATCACCGCGCAGTCCTGCACGGCCGGATGGCTCCAGATCACCTGCTCTACCTCGCTGGGGTACACATTGAAGCCGCCGGAGATGATCATATCCTTTTTGCGGTCGGTGATGTGAAGGTAACCCTCGGCGTCGATATGGCCCACATCGCCGGTATGCAGCCAACCGTCGATGATGGTCTCGGCCGTTTTGTCCGGCTGCTTGTAGTAGCCCTTCATCACCAGGTCGCCGCGCACGCAGATCTCCCCGGTCTCACCCCGTGGCAGGATTTCGTTGGCGTCGTTCATCAGCTCGACACGGATCAGGGGGTTGGGTCGGCCGACCGAGGACAGGCGCTCGTCCGGCGCCAGTTTGCCGTTAACCATGTGATGATCCGGCGGCAGGTTGGAGATGCCCGCGGGCGCTTCGGTCTGGCCGTAGCCACCGGCCATGATCGGACCCCACAACGCTATGGCCCGCTTGAGTTTTTCCACCGACATGGGCGCCGCGCCGTACATCAGGTATTTGACGCTCGACATATCGATCTTCTCGACGCCGGGGATATCGAGGATCTTGTAGATTACCGTGGGCGGCAGGAAAAAATCCGTCACCCGGTGTTTCGCCACCGCCTCGAAGATCCGTGCCGGCTCCGGTTTGGTCACCACTACCACCGTCCCGCCCAGAGCCGTGCAGGGCAGTGACAGCAGTCCGGCCGTGTGGGTCATCGGCGCCGCCGCCAGGTTTACCGGGTGCTCCTCCGAGGTATAGGGGCATGCCAGCATATAATGAGCGACAAAGGTCTTGCAGCTGCGATGCGTGTTCATCACGCCCTTGGGTTTGCCCGTGGTGCCCCCGGTGGAGGAGAGCATCACCACGTCATCCATGGCAAAATCGACCTGTGGCCGGGCAGTGCCGGCATCACCCAGCCAGGCGTCCAGTGACGGCGCATCGGGCTGTTCGGCATCGATACAGACCCAGTGCCTGATCCCGGGCAGTCGGGGCCGCAGACCGGCGATGACCTCCGCGAACTCGCTCTGGTAAAACATCACCTCGCAGTCAAAGAAATCGAGAATATAATGATTGTCCTCCGCCGAGTTGCGGGCGTTGACCGGCAGCCAGGTCATATTGGCGCGCCACATGCCCAGGGTGCAGGCCCAGGCCGTGACATCGTTGGCGGCCCAGATGGCTCCCCTGGTTTCCTTTGGCAGCCCGAGGGCCAGCAGCCGGTTCGCAATGCGGCAGGACAGCTCCCCCACCTCATCGAAACGGTAGGAGCGATCCCCCTGGATATAGGCCGTCCCGGTTGGGTTTATCATCCAGCCGCGGTCGTAAAGGTCGATAAGGGCCACGATTATCTCCTCGCGCTGCGCTTACAGATCGGTGACGCTGGCACGCGCCAGGCCGCGTTGCTCCAGATAGCCCAACAGGTAGCGGTGACCAAAGGCCTTCGAGCCGGAGGCAAAGCCCACCCTGCTGGTCTCGCCATCGAGCAGCTTGAGCACCGCGGCGGTCTGCAGGGCGCCAGTGCTGATATAAGGCGCGACACCATGCACGGTGGCTCGCACCGCAGCCATATTGCCGCGACCAATGGCAACGTCCACACTGCGCTGCAAGGTGCCGCGCTCGCGCGGCGGCATCGTCGGCGTGGTCGAGGCGACAAGCTCCTTGACCACTTCGTCCTGCTGTTCCCTGGGCAGGTGCTTGTACTCGGCATCCCACTTCTGTGACAGCTGGTGCACCATCGGCATTACCTGATTGTCATAGAAGCCCACCGAGGAGATGCAGCTGCGCACCCGGCTGTCATGCTCGAAGTAGATGGGCAGTGAGGTGCCGCCCCAGGGAAGGGAGAACACCGGCTGGATGAAGTTGGGATCGACGATGTTGAAGCTGGCGGAGATGGGGTGCGGCACCAGCTTGTTTTCCCACAGGTAGCACTGTTCGTTGCGAAAGAGCTCGAAGATCGAGGCGGCCGAGCCGATGCTCACCCCGGCGGACTCGCGCGGGCCACGGCACATGGCGGCGGTTTCCAGGGCATCGATCCCGGGCGTTTCCAGCGCCAGTTCGGCGGCGATTTCCGAGTTGGTGTACATATAGGACAGCGACGGCGAAACCAGCAGGCCGGCCTGGCGGAAGAGCTCGCCAAACTGATCCCGCACCTGGCGCACGTACATCTGCTCACCGGTCGTGTCCAGGTGGTGGCAGCCGGCCTTGAGCGCGGCTTCGACCCCGACCAGGCCAAAGTTGATGAACGGGCCGACGGTATTGCAGACGACTCTGGCGCCGGTGAAGGCTGCGGTCAGCGCCTCCACTGTGTGTTCCGCCTCGACGATTTCATAGGTCGCCGACTCCAGGTTCATGACCCGCTGGGCCATCATTTCCCGGGTGCGTTTGGCGCTGCGCGCCACGGCGGTGAAGGGGATATTCTGGTCGATCAACCAGTCCATGATCAGCATGCCGGTGTAACCACTGGCGCCGTAAACGACTACTGGGTACTTGGCCATTGTGTCTTCCTCTCTTATGTTCAGGCCGCTTTGCGGGCCGCCATCAGGTGATTGATATGATTCCTGCGCTTCGCTTAATTCCGGGTCCAGCCGTCCTCGTAGAGCTGCTGGCAGAGATAACCCAGGCGCGCTGTCAGCATGTAATTCTCGCCGTCCTCGATCAGGGCCGAGCGGACATCGCGCACCAGTTTTTCGATGGGATATTCCAGCGTGGTGCCGTTGCCGCCAAACAGCCGAAAGGCCTCGGCCACCACCTTTTCAGCCTCTTCGGTTACGGTAACCTTGCCCGAGGCTGTGGCCCAGGGGTGTCCGGACGGGGTCAGGCGCGCATAGGCCAGGGAGCGCCGGGCGACGGCGCGGCAGAGTTCCACACGGCGCATCATGTCACCGAGGCGATAGCGGGTGAGCTGGTGCTCTATCAGGCGCTGGCCACCTTGCTTGCGTTCATTGCAGTAGTGCAGTGCCATCTCGAAAGCGGCACGGGCCACACCGGTGAATACCTGGCCCATGTGGGTCCCGGCGAAGGACCAGGCGGAGGCGACGTTGCCGTAGTATTCGTCCTGCGTCGCAACAGCAAACCGTCGGGGTATCTTCACATTGTCAAAGTAGACCTCGCCCTGGGGCAGCGAGCGCTGGCCAATCTTTTCAAGCGGCTTGCCCCGGGATACGCCGGGCAGGTCGAGCGGGAGGATCACGGTTATGCCGTTGACGCGGCCATCGGCATCGTAGAAGCCATCGCCGTAGTCCGCGCTCAGGTAGCACAGCGCAACCTGCGCTACCGCGCCGTTTGACACCCAGGCGGAGCACTGGCCATTTATCACGATCTCATCGTCGGTGACCCTGGCGTACATATTGCCCTTGTTGCCCTGCTGCCCCGGTACCCACTCCCGTTTCATGTCGAAAGCGCCGACATCGGTACCCTTGTCCGGGTGGGTGATCATCCAACAGCCGATCTTGCCCGCCGCGAGATCCATGAGCTCCTGATTGCCCATGGCCCGGGCCATTTCCATCGGGAAACTGTTCACCGTCAACGAAACGGCCAGACCGGCATCGCCCCAGCCCATCTCCTCACCGATAATCGACTCCAGGCGATGCGCCACCGCCGGCTCGAACTGCTCCAGCAGTTCCGGCTCCAGGCCCAGCTTCGCGGCCTCTGCCATGGCGGTCCAGTAAGGCGAACCCGGGGCGCAGACCGCCTCGGCGGACATCTTGTCGAGTTCCCGGCCGATGGGGCGCAGCACGTTCCTGGCGAACTGGTGCACCACGCCCTGGATGGCCGCCTCCTCTTCCGACAGCGGAGTCTCGAAGCCGGTCAATCCGACCGTGGGCAGGGTGAGTTCCGTCTTGAGCTTCAGCATTGTCGCCTCCAGCGCCTGGTATCGTTATAGGTCTTTCCGGATGAGGCGCTATTGTGGGCGCGGCCGCCTCTTACATATTGCAGAAACTGCGCGTATCTTTATCAAATATCGCTCATGGAAACGCCTATGGAACGTTGGCAAAAAGTGCGCAGGGAACTTGGCCACAGCCCGCTCGCGGAAGGGCTCGTCGGTGGTTCGAACCCGGTGTACGTTGAGCATTATCTGTTCAGTGGAATGGAAAAAACGGTCTCCGGCATCAAGGGGACGACGCTGATCACCCAGTTCGGTGGCGCCCGGGTACGGGAGGGGGAAAGCGGCGCGTGGCGCACTACCACCATGCCGAATGAGTCATTGCTGGCCCCGGCCCATTTCGCAACGCACTGGCACTACGCGGGCACCGTGGATTTTGCGGTTTTCTATTTTCCGGATCAGTCCACGGGTATTGTCGAACGCCTGGATAACCTGGCTGCCAAGGCCCGCACACCACTGCATTTCGGCGACCCGCTGGTCAGTGCTCTCGCCCTGCAGATTGTGCGGGAACTGCACAAGGGTCTCAGCTGTGACGAACGCTTCATGGCGATGCTGGTATCGGTGATGATGGAGCAGGTGTATCGCAGCCTGACCACACCGGAGACACGCGGGTTCAATCCGCGTCATATCCACTACAGCCGCCTGCAGGCGGTGCTCAACCATATTCGCGACCACCCGGGTGGCGACCTGTCGGTCACGGCACTGGCAGCCAAGGCGGGTGTGAGCGTAGCCCACTTCAGGCGCCTGTTCAGAGATGCAATGGGCTCGCCGCCGCACCGCTACGTGCTGGCCTCGCGGCTGGAAAAAGCGCGCAACCTGCTGGCTACCACCAGTCTACCCATTGCACATATTGCCGAGGAATGCGGTTTCAGCAGCCAGAGCCATTTTACCGCCTGTTTCCGCGCCGCCCACGCCAGCACCCCGGCGGAGTATCGCAGCCATTTGCTGGAAACCACAGCATCGGTGGCGCAGCGCTGATTCAGGCCCGGGTGAGCGCCAGAACCAGCGCTCGAAGACGGGCCGGATTGACCGGTTTTGGCAGGAATCGAAAGCCCGCCGCCCTGGCGCGGTCGCGGACCACATCACTGTCGTCGGCACTGACGATCACGCAGGGGATGCCCCGCCCGGCGCCCTGTCGCGCCGACTGCATCACGGCCAGACCGGTGTCGTTGTCACTGAGGTGATAATCCGCCAGCACGATATCAGGTCCGTCTCCCAGGCGCTCCAGCGCCTGCTCGCGGTCCCGGGCAATGCTCACGCAGGCGCCCATCGTCACCAGCAGTTCCCGCATGCCATCAAGTATCATCGGGTCGTTGTCGAGGCACAGCACATGCAGCCCCTCGAGATCTCGCGCAGCGGCGTCCTCGCTGGCGCTGGGGACAATAGCCTGGACCTGGCCCCAGGTAACCGTTACCGAGAACATGCTGCCAGCACCGGGGACAGAACGCAGCTGCAGCCGATGGCCCAACAGGTCGGCACAGCGCTGGACGATCGGCAACCCCAGGCCCAGGCCCTCATCGCTCTGGCCCGACTGCCGCGGCAGGCGCTCGAATTCATGGAAAATGCGCTCCTGGTCCTGCTCCGCGATACCGGGCCCTGTATCCCAGACCTGTATCTCCGCGCCCTGGGGTCGCCGCCGTATCCCCAGCACTACCCTGCCCCGGGCCGTGTACTTGATAGCGTTTGCCAACAGGTTCTGGAGAATCCGGTACAGCAGTGAATGATCGGAATATAACCACGCACTGGTGCCTACCACCCGCAACTCCAGTCCCGCCAGCCCGGCGGAGGGTTCGAATTCCTGCGCCAGGGCCTGGAACATCTGCCCGGCGGCAAAATGAGTACGGCGCGGCATTTGCGCACCGGAATCCAGCCGCGCGATCTCCCGCAGCTCGGCAATCAGGCCCTCGGCCCGCTGCAGGGAACGGTCGATCTGGTCTACCGTGCGCAAGGTGTCAGCACTGACATCGTCGCCGAGCTGGGGCTTCAGGGCGGCGGTAAACAAGCGGGCCGCATTGATGGGCTGCAACAGGTCATGGCTGGTCGCCGACATGAACCGCGTCCTGCCCAGGTGGGCCTCCCGCAGGCGGCTTTCCACCTGGGCCCTCAGCCGGTTCTCCTGGCGCAAGCGGGCATTGGCATCGCTGAGGGTCTGGCTGTCGGACGCCACTTTGGCTTCCAGCTCGATCTTGGCCTCCTCGAGCTGGGTGACCACGTCCCGGAAATCAGTGATGTCGATATAAGTGGTGACAAAGCCGCCGTGGGGCAACGGTGTACCGCGAATATCGATGACCGTGCCATCAGGCAGATTGCGTTCCAGTCGATAGGCATTGCCGTCGCGCAACCAGCCCAGGCGTTTGTTGATTTCCGCTTCCAGGGGCTCGCTTCCCCTGCCGAGAAAACCGCGCTCGGCGTTGAAACGATAGACCCGCTCGATCGGGCAGCCCACGTAGAGAAAGCGCTCCGGATAGTGAAATATCTCCTCGTAGCGCTTGTTCCAGGCCACCAGGCGCAGCTCACCATCCACTACCGAGACCCCCTGTACCAGGCTCTCCACAGTGGTCTGCAGCAGCTCCCGGTTAAAGGTGTGCAGCTTGCTCGCATCGCTCACCATCCCCGCCAGGTCGCTGTAGGCGAGCTGCTGGCTGCTTTCCAGCTGCTCCATCGCCTGGTGGGCCGAGGTGGTCCCGATGATTCGTGCCAGAACGGCCTCCACCTGGTTGACTACAAACCCCGGCGCGCGGTCGCCGGGCAATAAGCGCTGCTGGTAGGTCAGCTCGAACTGACGCCACATCTGCCGCAGTTCCTCCTGCTCCATGAAAGGCGGCAACAGGGCCTGTAACTGACTGACCCGGATGAGGCTCAGCTGGTAATCGATGTGCGCCTGCCCAGAACCGTCGGCAGCCGTGTCGGTGAACAGGCGGGCCTGGCGTATGTCTGCCTGCGAGGGCCGCAGCACAAAGGACAGCCCCACCAGGGCCAGCAGATTCAGACCCAGGCTCCAGCAGGTGGCGTAGGCGAGGCGGTGTTCGACGGGGATACCGAACAGGTTTGTCGGGGCCAGCCAGGCGATACCCAGCGGCCCCTCGAGCAACAGGGCGCTATCGACCGGTAACACAGCGGGGATAACTGAACAGTAAAACCAGATGGACAGGCCCAGTAGCAGCCCCACGATAACGCCGATACCGTGAGCCCGGCGCCAGTACAGGCCGGCCAGTAGCGCGGGCGCCAGCTGGGCAGCGGCGAGAAACGAGATGAAACCGATCTGGGCCAGCCAGGGTATTTCCATGATTTGCCGGGTCACCAGCCATGACGCCAGCAGGATACCGGCGATAGTGATCTGCCTGATCCGTCGCAGACTGTCGCCCAGCTTGAGCACTGCCGCCGGCGAGTCCGCGTTGAGGCGCATGACGATAGGCGCCACCACCTCGTTGGTGATCATGATCGCCAGGCTGACGGTGGCAACGATGACCATCCCGGTAGCGGCGGATATACCGCCGATGAATGCCGCCACGGTGACCCACTTTGCCTCGAGGGAAATCGGCAGCACCTGGACGTAGACGTCGGGGCTTACCGTGCCGCCGAGCAGCTGGGCCCCGGCAATACTGATCGGCAGCACCAGCAGCATGAACAGGCCGAGGTAGAGCGGGAATATCCAGCGCGACATGCCGGTATCGGCATCCTCCCGGGCCTCCACCACCATCGCGTGAAACTGGCGCGGCAGGCACAGGATCGCCAGGGCGCTGAGCAGCGTGCGGGCGAAGAAATCCGCTGACAGTGAAACCTCTCCCAGCGCGTTGCTGCCGTGCTCAACCAGCCTGCCTGTCGGCAGATTCGACAGGTAGGACAGGGCCAGGACCGCCACGGCGAAAAAAGCCAGCAGCTTTACCACCGACTCGACCGCCACCGCGGTCATCATTCCCTGGTGACGCTCGCGGCCGTCCAGGCGGCGGGTCCCGAACAGGATGGTAAATACCGCCAGGATAATGGCAACGAAAAGCGCAGTGTCACCGCCGATAGCCTGCACTTCCTGGGCCGTGCCTCCCACTACGGTCCAGGCCTGGGCCAGGGCCTTGAACTGCAGCGCGATATAGGGCAACACGGCAGCGGTCGCCACCATGGTGACAAGTACCGCCAGGGGCTGGCGCTTGCCATAACGGGCGCCGATGTAGTCAGCGATCGAGGTGACCCGGTGGCGTTCACCGACCGCCAGCAGGCGGCGTATCAGCGGCCAGCCAAACACGAACAACAGGATGGGGCCCAGGTATATCGGTGCGTGGCTCCAGGCGGACGCCGTGGCGCTGCCGACGGCACCGTAAAAAGTCCAGGAACTGCAGTACACCGCCAGCGACAGTGCATAGATCAGGCCGCGCACACGGTGCGCTCGAAAGCCGATGCCAAACAGCCTGATCAACGGGTCGGTGTCGCCCTGGGTGCGGGCAGCCTGTGATACCCGGTCGGCATACCAGGCCACGCCGAAGAGGATGCAGACGTAGAGCAGCGCGAGGCTGAGCAGGTTGGAGGGAGACACCATGGTATGGAGGGGGTCGGCCGCTGATAGCCCCGCAGCATAGCACGGGAAACAAGACGCTGAGAATTCACTTCAGGGCGTACGGACAAGGCTCGGCTAAATCCTTTATCATCACCCCATAAGACGACTACTTTAAGCGCCCCGAACGGAGCCTGACGTGAATTTGAAACTCTTTCCCGCTATCCTGCTGGCACTGGTCTGCGCTTGCAGCCCAAACGCCCTGGCACACCCCAAGACCGACACAGTGACACTGTACAACGGTGACCGCATTACTGGCGAAATCAAGGGACTCGACGGCGGCATCCTCACATTGGGCACCGACTCAATGGGCACGCTCAGCATCGAGTGGCAGGAAATCGCGCGGATACAGAGCGACTTTTACTACGAATTCCTACTGAGCAGCGGCGCACGACATTTTGGTTCCGTCGAGGCGTCGGCGCGACCCGGGCAGCTCCGCATTGCCGAACTGGGCGCGGAAAAAGACGTCGAATGGCTGGACCTGGTCAGAATGCGCCCGATCGAGAGCAAGGTGATCGACCGTATCGACGCCTATTTCTCCGCCGGGTACTCCTACACCCGCGCCAACTCACTCACCCAGACCAGTTTCAATGGCAATATCGGCTATGAAAATGAGGAAGGCCGAAACAGCCTGGACGGTCGGATGAATTTCAGCGACTCGGACAACAACTCATCGAGCAGTTCCAAGGTAGACCTGGCCCGCGCGATCTGGACAAGGTACCCGGGAATATTCAGGGCGACATTCGCCAGTTATGAACAGAATGACGAGCTGGACCTGAACTACCGCCTCGGGGTTGGCGGGGGCGCTGGCCGTTTTTTTCTCGACACCTATAAAAACAGGCTGTCGGGTATAGTGGGCCTGCAGGTCATCACGGAAGACAACAAGAGCGAAGGCACGGAGGAGAACCTTGAAATGGTGCTGTCCTCGCGCTACTCGGCATGGCGATTCAATACACCCGAGCTGCATCTCGACTTCAGCCTGAATGTATATCCCAGTATCACGCAAAGCGGGCGGGTGCGAAGCAGTTCCGACCTGAACCTGCGCTGGGAATTGATAGCAGATCTGTTTTTCGACATTACCGCCTACGGCACCTATGATAATCGCGCGGAAGGGGACAGTGGCGTGGACTACGGTGTGAGCACCGGACTGGGCTACGAATTCTAGCCGCCGGATTCACTGCTGTCTCACAACCGCCACGGTGCGCGAAGGCGCGGCGACCTTACGCACTTCCGTAATGCCACCGACGAGTTCATAATGCGCGTGCAATCCCATAAATCAGCTGATCGCCTGTTTGACTGAGGTACGCACGATGGAAAAGACGAACCCCAAACCCGGCTTCGAGCCTCTGTTTGTAAGGAACATGATCGAATCTACCCTGCGTATCGGCCTGCTGCTGATTCTGCTGCTTTACACCTATGAGATCATCAGGCCGTTCACTGGCCCCATCCTCTGGGGTGCGATTATTGCCATGGCCGCGTTCCCACTGGTCAAATGGTTGCAACCCAAACTGGGGGGGAACAGGGCAGTGGCGAGCGTGGTAGTTACCCTGTTTTTCATCCTCGCGCTGGTCGTTCCCGCCTGGACCGTCACCGATGCCGGGCTCGGCGGCCTCAGGAAACTCAGTTCGGGTCTTGAATCGGGCGAGCTGCGTATCCCACCACCCGGGGAAAGGGTCAAGGACTGGCCGGTAATCGGCGAGCAATTGTTCGCCTCCTGGAGCTCTGCCAGCAGCGATATGGAAGCGTTCCTGCACAGCAATGCGAAGCAGATCACCGAACTCAGCGGCAAGCTGCTCAAGAGCATAGGCGGCAGCCTGATGGGGGTGCTGATGTTTGTGGTCGCCCTGCTCATAGCAGGCGGCTTCATGAACTATGCGGAACAATGCGGTAGTACCGCCAAGCGATTTTTCGTCCGAGTGGGCGGACTGGACCCGGGTGGTCAGTGGGCGCCGATGATCGTCGCCACCGTGCGCAATGTATTGCAGGGCGTCATCGGCGTCGCCGTCATCCAGACCGTACTGGTATCCATCGGCCTGTTCGTGGCGGGCATCCCCGGTGCGCCCATCGTCAGTTTGATCGTCCTAGTGATTGCGATTGCCCAGCTACCCCTGCTGCTGGCTCTGATCCCGATTGTGGTGTACGCGTTTACCATCATGACGCCGACCTGGGCGGTCGTCTTCACTGTCTATATGGCTATTGCCGGCTTCAGCGACAGTGTTCTCAAACCCATGATGATGGGGCGCGGCCTCGACATACCGATGCCGATCATCCTGTTCGGCGCCATCGGGGGCATGATCATGTCGGGCATTATCGGGCTGTTCGTGGGGGCGGTGATACTCTCGATCGTCTACAAGCTGCTGGGCCTGTGGCTGGAGCAGCAGGCCGGCCAGAGCTGATTTACAAATCGGGTATGAGTCTGGCGAACCGTTCGATCATCGGCATGACAATCCCGGGTTTGTCCCAGTTCTGCATGCCTACACCGATATTACAGCGATCTATGCCCATGTCCCGGTAGGATTTCAGCAGGTCGGCAGTCACCTCGGACATCACTACCAGGGTAATCTCGACATCCCCGGGGTTGCGGCCGCAATCGCACACCAGTTGGCGAAAATCGGCAATGGCGCGCGGAATATCCGGCAGGGCCACGTCCACCGGCATCCAGCCGTCCGCCCAACGCGCCGTATGCCTGAGGCCCAGCGGACCCATGGCGCCGAATATCACCGGCGGCCCCCCCGCCTGCAGCGGCTTGGGATCAAACCAGACCGGGTCGAAATCGATGAGTTCACCGTGGTATTCCGGCTCCTCCTCGCTGAACAGGGCGCGCTGGGCCCGCACGGTTTCCTCCAGCGCCAGGTAGCGCCGCCCCCAGGGGAGCTGCGTGGCGTTGGCGAACTCCTCCTCGTTCCAGCCCACGCCACAGCCGATCAGCAGGCGACCGCCTGACAGCCTGTCCAGCGTGGCGATGGTCTTGGCCTGGGAGAACAACTCGCGCTCCATCAACAACGCGATACCGGTACCGAGCCTGAGCCGGGTCGTCGCAGCCGCGGCAGCCATGAGGGATATGTAGGGGTCCATCATTTTGCGATACGGCGCGGGCAGCTCGCCACCCGCAGGATAGGGCGTCTTGCGTGAGGCCGGGATATGGCTGTGTTCGCCGTACCACAGGGACTCGAAGCCGGCCTCCTCGAGCGTTCTGGCCAGCAGATCCGGCGCCGGGTCGTCCGCGGTGTTCATTGAGCTGAAACCCAGATGCATTGGCCTTACCTCTCGCGACGCAGGCGCACCGCGGTGGCCAGCTCCTGTAACAGTGACTCGGTATCGGACCACGCCATGCAGGGATCGGTAATGCTCTGGCCGTAGGTCAGCGACTGGCCCGGAACCACGTCCTGGCGACCTTCCACCAGGTTGCTTTCGAGCATCAGTCCGAAAATACTGCGGCTGCCCCGGGCCACCTGGGTGGCGATATCGCTGGCGACGTCGATCTGGCGGGCGGGAATCTTGCGGCTGTTGGCGTGACTGGCGTCGATCATGATACGCGCGGGCAAGCCGGATTTCGCCAGCAGCGCACTGGTGTCATCCACGGAAAACATGTCGTAGTTGGGGTGCCTGCCGCCGCGCAGGATCACGTGGCAATCCTCGTTGCCGGCGGTCTGGAAAATGGCGGAATGCCCCTGCTTGGTTACCGAGAGGAAGTGGTGCGGCTGGGACGCGGACTTGATGGCGTCCACCGCCACCTGGATATCCCCGTCCGTGGCATTCTTGAAGCCCACCGGGCAGGACAGGCCGGAGGCGAGCTCGCGGTGGGTCTGGCTTTCCGTGGTGCGGGCGCCGATGGCGCCCCAGGCGATCAGGTCGGCGTAATACTGGGGGCTGATCAGGTCCAGGTATTCGGTGCCCGCCGGCAGGCCCATGTCCGCCAGGTCCAGCAACAACTGCCGGGCCAGGTGCAGGCCCTTGTTGATCTGGAAGGTATTGTTCAGGTCCGGGTCGTTTATCAGCCCTTTCCAGCCAACCGTGGTGCGTGGCTTCTCGAAGTAAACGCGCATCACCACGAATACATCGTCGGCCAATTTGTCCGCCACAGCCCGGAGCCGCTTGCCGTAGTCCCGGGCAGCGGCCGGGTCGTGTATGGAACAGGGGCCGACCACGACCAGCAGGCGGTCGTCCTCTCCCGCCAGGATCCGGTGGATGACCTGCCGCGCGTTGGCAACCGTTTCAGCTGCCTTTTCCGTAACCGCGATATCGCCTATCAGCTGCTCCGGTGATATCAGCTGGTTGGTCTTGCGTATCCGCAAGTCGTCTGTGTTGGTACTCATCGGCTTTTCCGTCTTGTGGCAACCGGGGGAAGGGTTTCCCGCCGGTCAAAAGGCGGCCAATATACCATCCCGGCCGCCGTTTGGGCAGCCGGATCGCACGGCCGGAACCCAGGCGCGCCCTACTCGCCGGGCGTAAACCAGGTATCGACAATCGCATTGTGGACATCGACAAGCTGCAGCTGCAGGTCGTCGATAAAGCCGTGCAACTCGCGATCGACGAGCTCCCCGCAGTCAGTCGACGCGAGTTTCTTCAGGACGTGTTCGGCTGCGGCCAGGGCCGGCTTGTGCTCCGGCAGCAAGGTCATGCTGTACTCTATTTCGGCCAGGCAGTGGGCCACCGCGCGGGGAAAGACGCGGCTCTGGAACAGGAATTCCAGTACATCCTGCGGGCTGACATTGCGCTGCACGTTGAGCCGGTACATCTGGTAGGCGCTGAGGGATTGCAGCACGCTGATCCACAGCACATTGCGGTAGGGGGAAGTCTCCTCCAGATTACCCATCAGGCCGGCGGATGCGGCGTCGATGATGCGGGTGCTCATATCCGCGCGCTCGAGGTTGCGCCCCATGCGGATAAACTGGTACGCCGCATCCTGGTTCATCGTGCCGGCGAGCATACCGGTAATCTGCTGGCAGGACTGCACGATATTGTTCAGTACCGCATGACGCATGCCGCGGGGCAGGTCCTTCTGGCTGCGCCGGGCCACGCTCAGGTAGAGACTGTTGATCCGTTCCCAGGTCTCGCTGGGCATTATCTCGCGCGTGGTGCGCATGTTTTCCCTGGCACTGGTGAGTGAACTGATAATGGACGAGGGGTTTTCCCTCTCGCCGAAGACGAAGCTGATGATGTTCTTTTCGTTCGCGGCCCCCGGTAGCGCGGCGAAATCCTGTTCGGCGCCCAGTACCTGTAACAGCAGGTCCCAGCCGGGCTGGACCTCCCTGGGAAGATCCAGGATGGCGTGGTGGCGCACAAGGATCAGACGGGCGGTATTTTCCGCGCGCTCCAGAAAGCGACCCAGCCAGTACACCCGCTGTGCGGTTCTTGCCAACATCAGCCTGCCTCCGTGTCGACGATCCAGGTGTCCTTGCTGCCGCCACCCTGGGAGGAGTTGACCACCAGCGAGCCCTTGCGCAGGGCGACCCTGGTCAGCCCGCCGGCAGTCACATAATGATTTTTGGCTTGCAGGATAAAGGGTCTCAGGTCCAGGTGCCTGGGCTCGATGCTGTTGCCGCACAGCGTGGGAGCCGTCGACAGCTTGAGGGCCGGTTGCGCCATATAATTGCGCGGGCTCTTGTTGATCAGCCCGGCAAACAGCGCCAGCTCTTTCTTGCTCGCGGCGGGCCCGATGAGCATGCCATAGCCACCCGACTCATTGGCAGGTTTCACCACCATACTGGCCAGGTTCTCCAGGACGTATTTCCGGTGCTTTTCGTTGACACAAAGTTACGAGGGCACATTCGGTATGATCGGGTCCTGGTCGAGGTAGTACTTGATGATGGCGGGCACAAAGGTGTACACGACCTTGTCATCGGCGACGCCGGCGCCGGGCGCGTTGGCCAGGCCCACCTTGCCTTTGCGCCAGGCGCGAAACAACCCCGGTGTGCCGAGCGCGGAATCGGGTCGAAACACCTCCGGGTCGAGGAAGTCGTCGTTGATACGCCGGTAGATGACATCGATTGGCGACAGGCCGCGTATGGTTTTCATATAGACGCGGTCGTCACTGCCAACGACCATGTCGGCCCCCTCCACGAGTTCGGCACCCATGCGCTGTGCCAGGTAGGCATGCTCGAAATAGGCGGAGTTGAATACACCCGGGGTCATCACGACGATCTCAGGATGCTTCAGCGCCCGCGGCGACAGGGACGCCAGCATGTCAAACAGCTGGGACGGATAATCAGCCACAGGCTGGATGGAATTGCGGTCGAACAGCTGGGGCAGCACGCGCTTGGAAATGGCGCGGTTCTCCAGCATGTAGGATACGCCGGAGGGCACACGCAGGTTGTCTTCCAGCACAAAGACCGTCCCGTCGCTGTCGCGCACCAGGTCCGACCCGCAGATGTGTGCCCAGACGCCGTAACGGGGCCTGGCGCCCACGCACTGTTTGAGGAATTCCGGGGAGCTGTCGATGATCTCCCGGGGCACGACCTTGTCCCTGAGTATCTGCTGCTTGTTGTAGATATCATCGATGAACATGTTCAGGGCGGTGAGCCGCTGGATCAGTCCCTGCTCAAGTACCCGCCACTCCTGCAGGGGGATGATTCTCGGGATGATGTCCATTGGCCAGGCGCGATCGATATTCTGGCCCTCGCTATAGACCGTGAACGTAATGCCCATCTCCTGGATCGCCAGGTCGGCCGCCTGCTGCCTGGACACGAGGTGTTTTATGGTCTGCTTGCGGATGAATTCCACCAGGCTGCGGGTGGCCGGACGCGCCCGCCCACCCTTGCCGATGATCTCATCGTAAAACTCGCCGGGATTGTACTGGCTCCAGTCTACAGTTGAGCGCGGGCGCACGCGGCTGTAAGGTTGTGGCGATTTGATCCTGGTTTGCACCATGGTGGGCTGACCCTCGGTTTGCCGACACAGCTGACACGGGCGTCGTGACGTCCCGGGGCCGGGCAGATAATTGGACTGCTTGACCCATTCTATGCCGTCGCTACGACGTTTCAAGTGAAATCGCCGGAGGCCGGCGGCAGCTGGAATCCGGCGACTCAGTTGAACCCGGCAAGCTGCAGGGGAGAAATCCTTCTGTGATACCGCGCGCTTTTCGACCTGCCTATCGATGCGCCCGGGATGGTATGATCGGCTGAGGTCAAGGCCAGCATCGAAGCCCTGACCTTCCAGCGGGGTGAGCAATCGGCATGGTAATTCGAACAAAATTGATGGGCAGTGACGGCCAGGTGCGCGAAGGCGACGAGCGCTTGCTCGAGCTGTGGCACGCCGGCGGCGACAACCGCCTCTGGCTGGACATAGAGGGTGAGGTCTCGCCCGCCATGCACGCCGAATTGCTGCGGCTTGGCTGTCACGAAGTCGCGATCACCGACATCGAGCGTGCCCGACAACCTCCCAAGCTGCACCAGTTCGAACACAATACCTTCGTGCTGTTTCGCGGGATCATCCAGCTGGATGAGGACCTGGTCCTGCAGCCGCAGCAGATCGGTTTCTTCGTCGCCGAACGCCACCTCGTGACCGTTCACCGCGGGGTGTCATTGAGCGTCAACAGAGCCTGGGAAGAGTTGCAGGCCGGACAGGGCCAGCTGGATCCGGGCAGACTGGCCCTGCAAGTCATGGACTATGCATCAGACCGCTACCTGGAGAAAATCCTGGCCTTCGAGGCCCACCTGGCCGAGATGGAAGAAAGCCTGCTAGACAAGCCCTCCGACAGCGTTATGACAGAACTGGTAGCCTACCGCTCCGAACTGCGCAAGCTGCGCCGTATCTTCAACTACCACAACCGCCTGGTGGAGGAGATCCTGGCGGAGGAGCCCGCCTTCCTCGGCGCCGGGCAGTCTGAAAACGGACACCTGTGGCGGGCCCTGCGTGACCGCTGCGAGCGACTGTTCAGCCTGACGGGCATGTACTACGAGATTTGCGGCGACCTGGTGGAGGGCTATATCTCCATCAGCTCACACGAACTGAACACCACCATGAAGATACTCACTATCATCACCGCCATCTTCGTACCCCTGAGTTTCCTCGCCGGCCTGTACGGCATGAACTTCCAGAACATGCCCGAACTGCAATACAGGTACGGTTACTTTTTCGCGCTGGGGGCCATGGCCACTACCGCGCTGCTGCTCATCTATATTTTCAAGCGCAAACGCTGGCTGTAGTGTAGCCCGTCACTCAGATTGTGAGCGACGAGGTACACCAGCGGCGCTACCAGGTGTTGCGCAGTTCCCGCAACTTGAGGAATACGGTCCCGGGATCGGGGTCTTCGGGCAGCTCGGGAAATGACTCGCGCAGCCTGGCGATCACGCCCGGACTGTCCAGCCGCATGAAGGTGTTGATCCGGCGTTCCAGCCCCATGGTCGAGACCAGTGCCCGGTTCGGGTCCTGCTGTTTCGCCTGCTCGAGCAAACTGCCCGCCTCCTCGTTGTCCGGCTCCCTGTCCAGGGTAAAGGCCAGGTTATTGGCCAGGTAATCGTGGCCCGGGTAAATCAGTGTGTCGTCCGGTAGCTGGGCGAGCTGCCTGGCAAAGGTGGCGTAAAGCTCCCGCGGGTGTCCGCCGTGGTGGCAGTTGCCGGCACCGGCATTGAACAGGGTATCGCCACAGAATAATGCCGGCGTGTCCGTATGGGACAACACACAGATATGGCACATCGTATGCCCGGGGGTATCCAGTGCTTCCAGTTCAACCGTTTTTCCCACCCGGATGATATCGCCGGCCTGCAGGCCGCGGTCGATGCCGGCAATCGAGTCCCTCGCGTTCACATGCGCCAGCAAGCGGGCACCGGTCGCGGCAACCAGTGGCGCGTTACCGCCGGTGTGATCGAGGTGTTCGTGGGTGTTGAGCACCTGGGTGATATCCCACCCCCGCTCCTTTGCCCTGGCCAGGCATTTCTCGTGATCCAGGGGATCGACAGCCATGGCCTCCCCCGTTTCCGCGCAGGCGATAAGGTAGTTGAAATTGCGGTAGGCATTACCTGTCCATATCTGTTCAACAATCATGATGGGGCTCCTCTATTGCAAACACACTGCACAAAGACTAGGCGCTGGATCGGGTCGGTGCAAATGGCGGGTTTTCGGCAAACACCGGCCAGCGCTCCACGATGGCACCCTTGTCGTAAACGGCGATATC
>JAZBNW010000089.1:0-9574 GCA_036350855.1 Halieaceae bacterium | reverse complement strand
GCTCGATATCGACTTCGTCAACGACAAACAGGGTTGGGCCGTCGGCCACGAGGGCGTCATACTGCATACCAGCGATGGCGGTGACAACTGGGAACTGCAGTACGATGGTTTGCGCTATGGCCAGGAGGGTCTTGAGTTCTATACCAGGCTCGCCGAAGAGAACCCGGATAACGAGCTCTACCCGATTTTTATCGGTGAAATGGAATTTGCTATCCAGCAGGGCGCGGACAAGCCGTTCTTCGGCGTGAACATGTACGATGAGAAGCATGGCCATGTCGCCGGTGCCTACGGCATGCTCCTGGTCACTTTCGATGGCGGCAAGACATGGGAACATCGCCTGCACAACGTGGAGAATGAAAGCTTCAACCACATATTTGACTTTTCACCCCTGCCTGAGCCGGGGCGCTTTTTCCTCAGCGGTGAGGCCGGCCTGCTGCTGATCGGCGATGTCAACGAGGAAAAGGCGACAAGAGTGCACTCGGTGCCCTGGGAGGGCAGTTTCTTTGCCACGGTCGCCGCCAGTGACGGCGCGATCATCATGGGCGGCCTGCGCGGCAGGATGTTCCGCACCGAGGATGAGGGCACAACGTGGACGGTGGTGGAAAAGCCCCCAACCAGCGCGATCGTTTCTGCGACCCGGCTGGAGGACGGCACACTGGTTGCCGCAGGGGTCGGGGGAGAGATTCTCCTGAGCAAGGACGACGGTTTCAGCTTTACCATGAGTCCCGCATCCGGGAAGGCCGGACCGGTGTTCGACCTGACACAGGGCGAGGGCGATACTCTGTTGGTAGCCGGACCCAGGGGTATCAAGTCCGTCTCGCTGGCACAGTAATAACAACGAATTCCCGGAGAATCACAAATGGCCCACGCACAAGAGTCCGACCTGCCAGTCATTGGTAACCTTAACGAGTTCGACTTCAATTCCGGGACCTTCCTGGAAAAACTGGTATTCAATAATCGCCCGGTGGTAATGATCCTGTGTCTTATCACGACCCTGGTGCTCGGCTACCAGGCCACCAAGATCCAGTTACAGGCCGGTTTTGAGAAGATGTTGCCCAAGGCGCATCCCTACGTACTCAATTACCAGGATAATGCCAGTGGCCTCAAGGGGCTGGGCAACAACCTGCGGGTAATCGTCGCGGTCAAGGACGGCAATATTTTCACCCCGGAAAACCTCAAGTTTATCGAGGCAGTGAGCGATGAACTGTTTTTCATGCCGGGTGTCGACCGCAATGGCCTGAAGTCCATCTGGACGCCCAATACCCGCTGGCGTGTGGTCACCGAGCAGGGCTTTGAAGGCGGACCGGTGATCCCCGGCGACTATGATGCCTCCCCCAGGTCGATCGAGGAGGTGAAGGTCAATATCCAGCGCGCCGGCATTATCGGTGACCTGGTAGCCAACGACGAGAAGTCCGCGGCAATCATAGTGCCCTTGCTGGACATCAACCCGGAAACGGGCGAGCGTCTCGACTATGCCGACCTCGGTGTCAAGCTGGAGGAGATACGTGAGAGATTTACCGCGGACAACCCCGACAGGTCAATCCACATCATTGGCTTTGCCAAGCTGATCGGTGACCTCATCGACGGTCTGTTCTCGGTCATGCTGTTTTTTGGTGTCGCCGTCATCATTACGATTCTCCTGCTGTATCTCTACACCCGCTGTATTCGTTCCACCTTGATGGTGGTGGGCTGTACCCTGGTGGCCGTTGTCTGGCAGCTGGGTATCCTGGCAACACTGGGCTACGAGATAGACCCGTTCTCCATCCTGGTGCCATTCCTGGTATTTGCTATCGGGGTGAGCCATGGTGCCCAGAAGCTCAACGGTGTGATACAGGATATCGGTCGCGGCACGCACCGTTATATCGCCGCCCGCTACACCTTCCGGCGTCTGTTCCTGGCCGGTGTTACCGCGCTGCTGTCAGACGGTGTCGGTTTCGCGGTATTGATGATTATCCAGATCCAGGTGATCCAGGACCTGGCGATCACCGCCAGTATCGGTGTTACCGTGCTGATCTTTACCAACCTGATTCTGGTCCCCGTGACCCTGTCCTACACCGGTGTCGGTAAAGTCTGCGCCGAGCGGGCGACGCGACCGGTCAAATCCATTGAGGAAATGCACTGGTTGTGGCGCTTCCTGCTGATGTTTACCCACAAGGGACCCGCTGCGGCCGCGATAGTCGTATCTATCCTGATGACCATAGGCGGCTTCTATGTGTCCAAGGGTCTGCAGATCGGTGACCTCGATCCCGGCGCTCCGGAGCTGCGTGCGCATTCACGCTACAACAAGGATGTGGCCTATATGATCAACAGCTACTCGGTGAGTACCGATGTCTTTGCTGTGATCGTGAAGACCCCGCCGGACCAGTGTGTCGATTACGAGAGCCTTAGTCTCGCCAATGAGCTGGAGTGGCGTCTGCGCCAGGTGCCCGGGGTGGAAGACGTGCGCGGCCTGAATGTCCGCACCCGCCAGATCATGGCGGGTATCAACGAGGGCTATCCAAAGTGGATGGCACTGTTCCGCAACCAGGACACGATCAACTACGCTGTCACGGAACTGGTGAACCTGGACTACGTCGACCCGGGTTGTTCCCTGTGGCCCATGGTCGTCTACCTGGCTGACCACAAGGCGGCAACCCTGACCGGGGTGGTGGATGCACTGGAGCGCTTCAACGAGGAGTGGCCCAGCGCCAAGGCGGATTTCCTCGGTGCCGCCGGCAGTTCCGGTTTCGAGGCAGCGACCAACATAGTGGTGAAGAAAGCCAACACCGAGATGCTGTTTTACGTATACGGCGCGGTGATAATGCTGTGTTTGCTGACGTTCCGCTCGGTACCGGGTGTCATCTGCGCGGTATTGCCTCTGATGATGACCTCGATATTGTGTGAGGCCCTCATGGTGTGGCTGGGTATCGGCGTGAAAGTGGCGACCCTGCCGGTCATCGCCCTGGGTGTTGGTATCGGTGTGGACTATGCGCTGTACGTACTGACGGTGATACTGGCCAAGCTGCGCGAGGGCAAGGACCTTACCCAGGCCTATTACGAAACCCTGAACTTTACCGGAAGGGTGGTGGCGCTGATCGGTGTCACCCTCGCCGCGGGTGTGGTCACCTGGTCAATGTCGCCAATTAAATTCCAGGCGGACATGGGTATTCTGCTTACCTTCATGTTCCTGTGGAATATGTTTGGCGCACTGATACTGATGCCGGCTCTGGCGACCTTCCTGCTCAAGCCCCACAAGCAGGAAGAGACCGCCTGATAGCGGCGGGGCTTCTACCGAAACCTGGATAAAGCAGGGGCCATGGAGCGAGAATCCATGGCCCTTTTTTTGCCGGAGGCAACAGCAACCATGTCCGCGCCAGCCAGCGCCATACTGTTATCACTGTTTATCGCGCTGCTGGGCGCCTGCGCCGAGCCCGCTCTGAAAGATCAGGTGAGCAAGGAGTTCGCTTCGCAGGAGCTGTATCCGGTCAGGAATTCCGGTTTTACCGAGGCGTTTGTCAGGCGCGATGTCAATCTGTCCAGCTATCATTCGGTTGATATCCGCCCACTTGGGGTGAGCGAGATCGATATTCCCTCGACGGCGATAGCGGGCACCCTGCGGCGCGACTGGCAGATGACGGCCGAACGCCAGAATGCCTTGCAGACTGCCTGGGCCGGTGCCATGGACAGGGCTTTTTCCAGCTACCAGCGCGCGACGGCCGGGCCGGGCGTTCTGCGAATAGATGCGCGCCTGACCCGCATCGCGCCCGGACGGCCTACGGCCACGACCATCGGCGGCGATTTGCAGCCCATGGCAGCGTCCCGGGATGTCATTGAGATTTCGGCGGAGTTTCGCGTCTACGATGCCGGCGACGACACATTGCTGGCGGTGATACGCGATAGCAGGACGCTTACATCGGTACAGATGTCTAGGACCGCGCCTGCCGCTGTGAGGATACTGTTCGGATCCTGGTCAGCACTGCTGCATACGCGTATTTCCGGGAGATGACCCGACCGCCGGTGTCACCGGGGTGTTCCGACGTTCCGACGGGCGGGTGAGCGGCCAGTAATCCAGCCAGGGGAATCAGCATGCTTCAGCCGTTTCCGCGGTATCGTCCTTGCCATGGTTTTCCTGCCAGATCGCCAGGCCCAGAACTACTACATAAAATGAAATGATATAAGCCATGTCGCTTACCTCCGTTGCTTCTGTCGGACAGCCTTCTGTCCTACTGCAATCAAGGTATGGGCGCTCGCTATATTCTTCAAATGGCAACAATTCAGCTAACATATGAATACAATTCATAGTATGTGGGTGTCTGGCCATGGATATACGTGAACTGGGTCGCCTGGACCTGAACCTCCTGGTGGCGCTGGAGGCCCTTATCGAGGAGGGTAGCGTGTCCGGGGCGGCGGAGCGCCTGTTTATCACCCAGTCGGCAATGAGCAAAACCCTGGGGCGACTGCGGGAACTGTTCAACGATCCACTGTTCATACGCAAGGGCCAGGGTATGGTGCCCACCGCCAGGGCGGAGCAGTTGCGCCGTCAGTTACCGACGGTTTTGCTCGCCGTGCAGGAAATGCTCGCCCCTGCGGAGTTTGATCCGCTTTCCTGTTCGGCCGAGTTCAACCTGCTGATCCAGGGCCACATGGGCCTCTGGCTGATGCCACTGCTGATGGAACGGCTGGGCAGGGTAGCCCCGGATATTCGCCTCAACGCCCTGACGCGTGTAGAGCGGCCCTTCGACGCCCTGGACAGCGGCAAGCTGGACTTCATATTGCAGGCGGAGCTGCACGCCTATCCGGCGAACCTGCGCCTCACCACCCTGGGTTATGCACCACCACTGCTGTTGGCCCGCAAGGGGCATCCCCTGGAAGGGGGCCAGCCGACGTGGAAAGAGGTGCAGGCCTATCCCCATGTGCAGCTGGTGATAGACGAGCTTGCGGACATCCACTTTCTGACGGGAGAGAAGTCTGCTTTCCTGCGCCAGATGGCCACGGCCGTGCCACGGCTGCGCACCGACCAGTTGCTGACCGCGATCCAGGTCGTGCGCCATACCGACTTTCTGTTTCCGGCCCCACCCCTTTTTCTGGAACAGTCTGACATCAGCGGTGAGCTGATCGCGCTGCCTTTACCCGAAGGCGAGCAGGTCAACCTGAGGTATGTCATGGTCAACCACGAAAGGGTAAATACAGCCGCCGGACACGACTTCCTTTACCGGGAAATCCTGCAGGTCATAGACTCGTTCCGGCGCAAATACGGGCTTCCGACCCTTGCCCAGTTGCGGGCGAGGCGCAAACTCGCTTTTTAAAGTACTGACGGTCGGTGTTCTGGATTGCCCAGACTGCTATTCTAGTGCCGCAGGTCGACAGGATAATAAGGACAGTGGGTAACATGCAGCGGCGGACGGCAAGCAACAGGTTTTCGGTGGCGGGTTTACTCGCGGCGCTGCTCTTCTCTATCGCGGCGCAGGGCGCCGGGATCAAGGACAGCCTCAATGTGGTGGCCGACACCAATAGCAGTGCCTCGGCATCCCAGGAAAAAATAGATGAGCTGGCCCGGGAGAGCCGCAACCTGCTGGAGGAGTACCGCAAATTGCTCGATGGCTCCGAGTATCAAGCCGCCTATACCCGCGAGCTGGAGGAACTGGAGCAGGCACAGCAGCAGCAACTCGCCGCGCTGCGCGAACAGATCGTCCAGGCGAGACTTACCCGGCAGCGGATTGTTCCGCTGATGCGCAGCATGGCGGACTCACTGGAGAAGTTTGTGGTACTGGACCTGCCATTTCACCAGGAGGAGCGGTTGGCGGCGGTGCTGGATCTGAAGCAGCGCCTGCGGCAACCCGATATTTCTGTTTCCGCCAAATTCAGGATCTTACTGGAGGCGTTCCAGCTCGAACAGGACTACGGTGGCAAGATCGAGGCGTGGCGCGGTCCGCTGCAACTCGATGGTCAGGAGCTCTCGGTCGAATACCTGCGGGTCGGTCGCGTGGCACTGTATTACCAGTCACTGGACGGCTCGTCCACGGGCTACTGGGACCGGGACCAGCAGAGCTGGGTACCGCTGGACGAGCGCTACAACCGGGGCCTGTCCCAGGCCCTGCGGGTCGCCCAGGCGATCACCGCGCCGCAGTTGTTGACCCTGCCCATGTCGGTTCCCGGGGGTGGCCAGTGAACCGCGCTGCGGGAATGGTGGCGGGCGTGCTCCTTGGCCTGTTGCTGGGCGTCGGCAGCAATGCCCAGGACAGCGCCACGGACGCCCAGATCAGCAGCCTCGACCAGTTGCTCGATTCCGTGCGGCAGGCGCAGCAACAGCAGCGGGCGCTCAACACCCAGCGTGAGCGGGAGTTCCTGCAGGACAACCGCCGCCAGAAAGAGCTGATGGCACAGGCCAGGCGCGACTTCGAGCGCCGGCAACAGCAGAATCAACCGCTGCTGGCGGTAACCGAGACCAACAGGGGTGACATTGCGGCACTGGAGAAGGAGCTGAAAACCCTGGTGGAGGAAATGGGCGACCTCGCCAGTACCTTTCACGAGTTTGCGGGGGACTTTGCCGCCGTGCTGCGCGAGTCGATGATCACTGCCCAGTTCCCGCAGCGCAGCGAACAGCTGGACGCACTGGCGGCCAGCAGGACCCAGCCCACAATAGGCCAGATCGAAACACTCTGGCTGTTGCTGCAGCAGGAAATGACAGAGGCTGGCAAGCTCGCAATGTTTGAGGCCCCGGTGGTGGTAGCGGACGGGACTTCCCAACAGCGCGAGGTACTGCGCATCGGCACTTTCTCAGCCTATGCCCAGGACGACTTCCTGCGCTATGTCCCTGAAACGGGTGAGCTGCTGCTGCTCTCACGCCAGCCCTCCGCGCGCTTGCGCAACGAGGTGCGCGAATTCGCACGGCAGGCAGAGGGGGTCGCGCCGGTGGTGGTCGATCCCACCCGGGGCAGTCTGCTGGGTATGCTTGCCTACACCCCCAGCCTGCGCGAGCGTATAGAGCAGGGCGGATCGATCGGCCTGATCATTCTCGCCCTCGGTGTTTTCGGCCTGCTGCTGACCCTGTGGCGGGCCTGCTACCTGGGGGTCGTCTACCTGCGTATGCGCGGACAAATGCGCGCAATCGACAAGCCGAGCGGCGGCAACCCGCTGGGCAGGGTGTTGTCGGCGGTGGAGGGTATCGCCATGGAAGAAGAGGAGCTGCTGCAGCTGAAACTGGATGAGGCGGTACTGGCGGAGATTCCTGCTCTGGAGCGCGGCAATGGCCTGATCAAGTTGCTGGCAGCGACCTCTCCCTTGCTGGGACTGCTCGGCACGGTGACCGGCATGATTCTCACCTTCCAGGCGATCAGCCTGTTTGGCACCGGCGATCCCAAACTGATGGCGGGAGGCATCTCCCAGGCGCTGGTGACCACGGTGCTGGGCCTGGTCGTCGCCATTCCACTGTTGTTTGGCCACAGCCTGATCAATGCCCTGTCCAGGTCCATGATACAGCGCCTGGATGAGCAGTGCGCCGGTGTCCTGGCCCGCAACGCCGACCAGCAGTCCGCGAGCTGATATGCCGTCGCTGTTCACACTGTTCCACCCCATCCAGGATCTCGTCGACCAGGGCGGCCCGGTACTGTGGGGGATTTTCGCGGTTTGCACCCTGCTCTGGTTGCTGATCCTGGAACGCATCTGGTTTCTGCGGGTAGCCTGGCCGCGGCGGGCGCGACGGCTGATCGCACAGTGGAATGAGCGGGCAGACCGGTGCAGCTGGCGTGCCAGGAAAATCCGGGACGCCACCGTGTCAGAAGTGAACATGCAACTGCACGCGATGTTGCCGCTGATCAAGGTGCTCGTCGCCCTGTGCCCGCTGCTCGGCCTGCTGGGAACGGTGGTGGGGATGATCGGGGTATTCGAGGTCATCGCCGTCAGTGGCAATGACGATGCCCAGGCCATGGCGCGCGGCGTGTACCGGGCGACCATCCCCACCATGGCCGGGCTGGTGGTCGCGCTGACCGGTATTTATTTCACCGTTCGCCTGCGCCAACTCGCGGATATCGAAACCGGTCGCCTCGTGGACCGCCTGCCGCTGCAGGACAGTTCACCCCGATCGACAGGAGGACGCTGACGCCATGCCCGCAAGACGCCACTTACCCGCGCCGGAAGAGACCGAGCTGGACATGACGCCGATGCTCGACATCGTGTTCATCATGCTGATCTTTTTTATCGTCACGACGTCCTTTGTCAAGGAGGCGGGCGTCACCGTGAGCACGCCCCAGGCCCAGAGCGCATCGCAGCAGGAGACCGCGAATATTTTCATTGCCATTACCGCCGCCGGCGAGGTCTGGATCGATCGCCGCCCGGTAGACCCGCGCTCGGTGCGGGCCATTGTCGCGCGCATGCACGCTGATAACCCGGAGGGATCAGTGATCATCCAGTCGGACGAGGACGCCTCTACCGGCACACTGGTGGACGTCATGGACCAGGTGCGGCTGGCCGGCATAGAGGCAATCGCCATCGCTGCTGACAAGAAGGCAAAGTGAGCGGGCGATAGTACATGCGCTTTCTCTTCTCCCTGCTGGGAGGCCTGCTGATAACCGCGGCGGTGTTTCTCTTCATGCAAAGCCTTATCAAGAGCAGGCAGCAGCAGGACGTGTTGCTGCCGGTGTACAGCGTGGTCGACATTCTCCAGCAGGAGCCCGAGGAGGAGGAACCGGAGCCGGAGGAGCCCGAGCCGGAAGAACCGCTCGAGGAACCCGTGATGGACTCCCTGGAGATCGCGCCGCCCACCCCCGAGCCCGCGGCTGATCTCGAGATGCCCGCCCTCGACCTGGCCATGGGCGATATCAGGATCCAGTCCGTGGGCGACCGCTGGAGCGGGCCCGTCGGCGCCGGAACAGGCCTTGTAAACCTCGCAGGCGGTGGTGGTGAGGACGCCCAGGGCTTCATCGAGGTCATACCCTACGACACCCGCCGGCCCAATGTTCCGGAAGTCGCCTACCAGAACAGGATCAGCGGCTGGGTGCTGGTCGCTTTCAGGGTGACGGGGGAGGGCAGCACTCGCGATGTGCGGGTACTGGACGCCAATCCCAGGGGAGTGTTCGAGGAGAAAGTGGTGGCCGCGGTGTCAGACTGGAAGTATCGCGTCAATTTTTATGGCGGGGCTACCGGCAGCGTGGTGCTGACCCAGAAGGTGGATGTGGCGTGGGAGAACTACCCGCAAAACATGCCCAACGTGGATTGAGCGCGTGACCCGCTTGCGCACAGTGTTACCCGCCTGTCTGGTACTCGTGCTGGGGTTGTCCCTGCCTGCTTACGGCCAGGAGGGCCAGTACCGCAGCAAGATACGCATAGACCCCAACGCCGATGTGAGCGGTGATGCCGGGCTGTCCATTGAAGAGCTGGAAAAGCAGATCAATTCGATTACCGGGTCCTATGCCAGATCGAGCGCGGGGCGACATCTCGCCCGGCATTTTGTCGAACAGGGCGAGTACGACAAGGCAATAGACTATTACCGTACGGCACTGGCCGCAGGCGGCCTTTCCGATGTGGCCAACCGGGAAATGCTGCGGGAGATGGCCCAGGTATACCTGCTCGACGAGAATTACGTCGAGGCGGCGAGTGC
>JAZBNW010000088.1:0-8694 GCA_036350855.1 Halieaceae bacterium | reverse complement strand
GAGTGAGCAACTACATCGAGCCGGTCTGCCCTACGGCGAAGCCATGCCCGATGAACTGGCACTCAGGGCCGAAGAAATCGCCAATATCGCCAAAGCCGCCGGCGAAGTACGCTGACCGTTATCAGTCGAGGATCACCCCATGACAAACGCCAGACTATTCGACAAGTTGCGAACTCTTATCGAGGACGCCCGGGATGCGGACAAAAAACACATCAAGAAACTACGCAAGGTGCTGCGCAAGTTGAAAGAGCGCCAGAACGAACTGCGCGACAAGCTGGACGATGTCGACAACCCGTCGGAACGGCGAAAGATAGAGCAGGAAATCGCCGTCATCAGCCTGCAACGGGGCAAGGGTGTCGAGGTTTACAAGCAGCTCAAAGCTGCCCGCAAGAACCGAAAAGAGGGAAAGACAGGCGATAGCGCCGGGCTTGCGCCCAACCCGGAAGAGCCGGGGGATACCCCCTAAGCGGCAGGCAGGGAGGCACTGATCGCCTCGGCCAGGCGCTTCAGCAGCGTTTCCTGGGCCCTTACCAGCGCATCATAACCGTCACCCGACAAAGATTGCTGCTCGGAAAACCGGTATGACTTCGACTGGCCCTGTGAGTCGATATTCCAGTAAGCCACCAGTACGGCCGAGCCACTGCCGGTACCGTGTAACTGGTCGACTGACACATCGATACGGGTCACGGTGGCGCTGTCGGTCGCGGCGGCGATATCCCTGCCGCTCGCGTCCGAGACCAGCGTGGCGAGATAACGCCGAAGGGCAACCTGCAGCGGTTCCGCCCAGACATGGAACTTGGCCGCGTGGATGGTGCCGTCACCTGTTGCCAGTACCAGTCCCGGCTGATCGATATATTTCGCAACCCGGATATTACCCAGCGCAATGCCGCTGTCACTCAGGGGGACATCCGCGCCAGCGGGAACCTCGGAGCGCAACAGGTAGGTCGCCGTCTGTGGCGGCTGGCTGGAACAGGCGGTGAGCAGCACCACCGCTAACGCGCAAAGTATTCTCATTGGGGACTGGCCTCCGGTATCGGGTCGGCAGGGTTCGCGGTTGGGAAGACCAGCGAGTTGGGTGATGTGCTCAGGGTGCGAGTCAATTCCTCGATATTGCGCAGGGTACGATTCAACTCGAACACACTGTCACTCAGGGACTGGCCCACCGCCGTATCCGGCGAGATTGTAGACAGCGTCTTCCTGAGTTCCGCCAGGGTGTCGGTGATCTCACCCGGCAATGCCTGCGTTCCATCCTCGGCGAGAATGTGCTGCAGCGAGTCCATGGTCGCAGTCAGCGAAGCGAGGGTGCCGTCGAGCGTAGCAAGCGCAGTATTGGTGTTGCCCACCAGGGACTCCAGCGGCAGCGCATTGAATTTATCCAGCAGGCTGCCGATTTGCTGCTCCAGGCGCCCAAGTCCACTGGGAATGCTCGGCAATACCGGAAAGCCGTCGAACTCCTCCGCGACGGCGGCAGGCTCGTCCGGGTAATAATCAATATTGATAAAGAGCGCGCCGGTAAGCAGGTTACCCGTCTGCAGGCTCGTCCTCATTCCAACCTTCACGCCTTCAGCGAGACTCTTTCGCAAGACTTCCAGTGATTCTTCCGAATCGGGTGCGCCGAACCGGGCGGGTTCGATATAGAGCAGCACGGGTATGGGCTGGCCCGCCCCGGCAGCCCGCTGGGAAACCAGTTCCTTGATGAGGATACGGGACACCTGCCCGATCTGTATCCCCCGGTACTCCACCGGCGCACCGGGTTTGAGCCCCCGCAGGGACTGGGCAAACTTTGTCACGAAAAAGGTCCGGAACTGGTAGGGATTCTCTTCCAGATCACTATAGGAAGCATTGAGCTTATAGGTGGCGCCGGAGACCGCCCGCTCACCGGGGGGCAGGCCCGGCAGATCGCCAAAAGCGACCCCGCCGAGCAGGATGGTTTCCATCGAACCGGTAGTCACCTCGAGACC
The DNA here is from genome assembly GCA_036350855.1 of Halieaceae bacterium. Lineage (GTDB taxonomy): Bacteria > Pseudomonadota > Gammaproteobacteria > Pseudomonadales > Halieaceae > JARRPM01. The sequence continues at coordinate 6,733 of JAZBNW010000088.1, read as the reverse complement.
CGCGGCAGAGGCATTGACCGAAACGCCGCTGACATTCCAGAAGCGGGTATTCTCGTTCACCAGTTCGTCGTAGGGCGCATCGATAAAGGCGCCATAGATCAGTATCTTTTTATCGACATCGAAAGTAACGGACTCGATTCGACCGACCTTATAGCCATTATAGAGAATGGCATCACCTTCGCTGAGGGAGCCGGCATGATCGCTATGGAGTGTCAAACGCACCCCCGGGGCTTCAGCGGGTGTCAGCGGCGGCGTTTCGAGACCGACGTAATTTCGCTCTTTGGCACGCGCTCCGGTGCCCGGATCCAGCTGTATGTAGGCACCGGATAACAGGGTTCCCAGACCGGAGATTGCCCCGGCGCCGACCCGGGCGCGCACGACCCAGAACCGTGTGTCCTGACGCAACATGCCCTCGGCTTCCTTGTCCATTTTTACGTTAACCAGCACGGTATCCATGGTATCGCTCAGGGAGACACTCTCCACCAGCCCGACGTCCACGTCCCGGTACCTGAGCTTGGTCTTACCCGCTTCCAGGCCTTCGGCGGTATTGAACTGGATGGTAATTTCCGGCCCCTCGGTCAACTTGGTATGGATCACCATATACAGACCGACGATCACCGCCACCACCGGCACGACCCAGATAGGATTGAATCTGCTGCCGGTCGATATCTCGGGTTTCAGTTCACTCATTCACTTTATCCTGTTGGTCCCAGATCAGCCTGGGGTCAAAGCTTTCGGCGGCTATTATCGTGACTATTACCACGCCTGCAAAAGCAACTGCGGCGGCGCCCGGGAGAATCACCAGCAAGCCGGTCAGGTGCACAAGCGCCACCAGGATCGACACCACGAAGACGTCCACCATCGACCACTTGCCGATAAGTTCAGCCGCCCGGTACATTACCGTTCGCTGGCGCGGGTCTTTCAAGCGCCCGGCACTCACACTCCAGCAGACGAAGAACAGGGCGATAAGCTTGCCCAGCGGTACCATGACACTGGCGATGAAAATGATAGCTGCGATGGGTACCGAGCCCATGTCTATCAGCAGGACCACGCCGCCGATGATGGTACTGTCGGTCGCGTTACCGAACTGGTCCGTGACCATAATCGGCAGGATATTGGCGGGTATATAGAGCACGCAGGCGGTCACCAGCAGCGCCAGGGTCCTTTGCAGGCTGTTCGTCTTGCGCAGGTGCAGGGCCTCGCCGCAACGGGGGCAGTGGTGCAGGCTGGCATCCGCCAGTTTGAAACACAGGTGACAGGACGCCAGGTGGCGGGAGGCGGCGGTATCACCCTGCATGTTTAAGTCCTGCCAGGCGCTCGAGTTCATTCCAGTACTGCAGGCGATCGAGGTTGGCGACCGAGGCGATAAAACACAGTGCGAATGCGCCATAGCCCCAGAAGGAAATACCGATCACCACAGTCGCCATATGGCCTATCTTCACCAGGCTGACCAGCACACCGATAAAAAACACCTCGACCATGGCCCAGGCCTGCATGTGAAATACCAGGCGCGTCAGCGGAATCATCCAGTCATAAAATCGCTGCTTGAGAATGCAGGTCGACAGCACCAGCAGCAATAGCAGCACCACCGCAGGCACGATAATGATAAACCCGGCCACCAGGAAGGCCAGGTCGGGGCGACCCTGGTCATATAGCTGCTGCACCGTCTGGGGCAAAGTCATGATGCTTTCCAGCCCACTGGACTTGAAAGATAAAAAAGGAAAGGCGCAGCCGATGGCCAGGAATATCAGCCCTGAAATGGCGAAGGACTGCAATTTCAGGAAGGAGTCGTTCCTCACCCGGGTAAGGAAATCCCCGCACCTGGAGCAACTGGCTTTTTCCCCGTGGCGCATGCCGCTGACGTCGTACAACAGGTCGCAGGAAGGGCAGGCTATCAGGCCGGAGTCAGCTGACGCGGGCAACGGCATTTCCTTGGGGCTGGGACAAATTCATGCGCGCCATTATATACACGGCGGACGACCTTTGTAACGAATATCATGCACATGCACACGACCTAGTGCGCGTCGAAGTCGCCGCCCCAGATCTGCTTCAGCCGCTGGTCCCTGCCGCAATTCCAGCGGTAGTACTTGTAGCGGACCGGGTTTTTCAGGAAATAGTCCTGGTGGTATTCCTCGACCGGCCAGAACTGCCCCGCCTGCCTGATCTCGGTGTGGACCGTCTTCGGCGCGAACCGCTCGGCTACAACCGCCAGGGAGCGCTGCGCCAGCGCCATTTCCTGCTCCGTAGCGGGAAAAATGGCACTGCGATAACTGGGCCCCTTGTCGCAGAACTGGCCCGCGTTATCAAAGGGATCGACGTTCACCCAGTACAGGTCCAGCAGCTGCTGGTAGCTGACTACCGCGGGGTCGTAGGTCACCCTGATCGCCTCGAAATGGCCCGCGTGGTTGCCCTGGTAGGTCGGGTTGGGGACGCTGCCGCCGGTAAAACCCGACACCACGTCCGTCACCCCCTCCCTTCCCTGGTAAGCCGCCTCCATGCACCAGAAGCAGCCGCCGGCAAACATTGCAATGCCTTCCCCCGCCCGGGCCGAAGCGACCAGCGCCAGTGACAGAAGCAGCACGGCTGTAAAAGGTTTCATGATTTTCCCGTTCAAAAGACTACCACTGAAGTAGACCGCACCGGCAGTGCCTGGTTCCGCTGTCCATTCGGCAGCGGCATCAGGGATAGGTGGAGTCGGGTTGGCAGCCGGCGCTGGCATCACGGCAGGTGTTGATATCCAGCACGTACCACAGGTAACAACGGGAAAATATACCGTTGAGAACCAGTGCGACCGCCACGATCACCACGAACCAGTCAACGGCGTTCATCTGCAATTGCTGGCTGGCCCAGATCAACATGAGGAGTCCCGACATCAGGCGCACCAGGCGCTCCGCATTTCCAAGATTACGCTCTATCATTTCATTGCCTCGCAGGCATTCTGGATTCGTTGTGTATACGCGGCAGGATCCGCGCTGGATGTGCGTGAATAATGGACAAAAACACGATTTTCAGCTGTGTGGCCGCTCTTTGCTACTTGCCCCCATGCCCGATCGGCCAGTCGGCCGCGTCGGTAACGTACTCCGGCTGGCGTGGCCGAAAGCCGCCCCAGGTTTGCGTGAACGTGCCATCCGGGTCGTAGAGTTGCGCCTGCTTTTCGAGGTTGAAGTGGCGGCCGCCACGGGGGTCGCATCCGACCCCGGCGATGTATTGCCAGTTGCCATAATTGCTTGCGAGATCGAAGTCCACAAGGTGCTTTTCAAAAAAAGCCGCGCCGTAGCGCCAGTCCAGGTTCAGCTCGTTGACCAGGCAGCTGGCGGCGATCTGCCGTCCACGGTTGCTCATGAAGCCCGTCGCGCACAGCTGCCGCATCAGTGCGTTTACCAGGGGAAAATCCGTATCCCCCTGGCACCAGCGGGCATACGCCCGCGGTTCGAAGGTGCGCAAATGGCGTTTCCTGGCTATGCCGGTTGCCGCGAACAGGCGGTTGCGGTCGATGCGCTCGCGCCAGTGGAAGTACTCGCGCCACAACAATTCCTGGTAGAGCCAGCGGGTGGACTCATTTCGGCAGATCGTCTGCTCGTAGTCCATCAATGCGTGTGCAACCGAGCGCACGGACAGGCAGCCGTTGGCCAGCCACGGCGACAGCCCGCTGCTGGCGTATTCCCCCTGCAGGGCGTTGCGTGTCTCTGCGTACGTATCTACCGCTCGCCGGCGATACAGGAAATTACCCAGTCGCTGTTGCCCGTTCAAGCTGCCACCGCGCACCGGAAACGCCAGTGCCGGGCGCGCCTCCGCCGCCGGAGCCACGCCTGGATAGACCCCTTCGGGAACGGGTGGCAGTGCCACCGGCTTCCCCACCGGGGGGGCCACCGGCTGGTGTTCCATCATCCGCCGGAACCCGGTGAATTGGCCGGGCAGGCCGTCGAGGCCACCCGCCAGTTGCCTCTCATCGAACAGGGTGTTGGCCGGATGCACCAGCACCGGTACCGGCAGGTTGCGCGCAAGATACGCCCGCTGCCGGGCTTCGTAAAACCCGGCGGTATACGAGGTGCCGACCCTTTGCACGCGGTATTTGTTCACCAGCAGCGGAATGATCGTACGAGGGTCGCCCGGTATCACCAGCAATGTCTGCCCCAGGCTCTCCAGCTGCCGGTGCAGCGCCGTCAGGCTCTCCAGCAGAAAACGCCTGCGCTGGGGACCCATGCCGACGGTATTGCACCAGGCGGGATTGTCCTGCAGGCAGTACACGCACAACAGCCTGCTGCCATTGGCATGCTGCAGCAGCCCCGGATTGTCCTCGAGCCGCAGGTCCGCCTGGAACCAGTACAATTCCCTGGTACCGGACCCTTTCGGCAGCGACGGCGTCGATGTCATCCCTTCGCACCCGGCTTCGCGTAGGGTTGCCTGCCCAGTTTATGCACCCGGTGGTAGGCGTCCAGGCCGCTCACCGTAATGGTGCCCGCGGCAGCTATATCCACACTGCCATCGGCGTCGACGGTGTCGTCCGGCAGAGCCACCAGGACGATCTCACCGATGACCAGATTGGTCCCGTTGATAGACAGCTTGTGATGCTCGCGCAGTTCAAGACCGATCCGTATAGCCGATTCCGCCACAAACGGTGCCGGAAAATCACCCTCGTATAGCGGGGTGAGCCCGACCTCGCTGAACTCGGATGTCCCCCTGGGATAACGGGCCGCGGTCTGGTGGGCCGCCTCAAAAAAAGCCTCGCCAACGTGGTTCAGGGAATACACCCCGCTGTCGAGGATATTGGCCAGGGTATGCTGTCCGGCGTCATCCGGGCGCATCACCAGTGCCAGCAGGGGGGGATGGGACCCGAGGTGAACCGCCGAACTCATGATCGCCAGATTGCAGGTCCCGTCAGTGTCCCGGGTACCCACCAGGTTGGCGGCTTTGAAACCACTGAGCGAGTTGACGAAAGCGGCCCGGTAGCGCCGCTCCATGCTGCCCAGGTCGTCGGATGTCAGGATCATGGCTTGTCGCTCTCCGGCAAAACAGTTATCCCACTATATACGCTCCAGCCGCCAGCTGGATGACCAGACCGCCGTATCGCTCCCGGGAGCCAGCCGCACACGGCGAGATCAGTGATCCTCCCGGGGCCGCCAGACGTATCAAACGGCGCATCCATTATCCCCGGAAACCATCATGCCCTGGCTGACACCGCTCGTCCTGACACTCACTCTCGCCCTGGCGGGCTGCGGTTCCGTTGCGGTCCAGGACTATGCCGGCAGGACCCCGGCGCTGGTACCCGAGCGCTTCTTTGATGGCGACTTGACCGCCCACGGGGTGATCAAGGACCGCGGCGGCAGGGTGATCCGCTACTTCAATGCCGACATCAAGGCCTACTGGCGCGATGGCGTGGGCACCCTGGAGGAGGATTTTGTTTTCGACGATGGCGAGACCTCGCGCCGGGTGTGGACCCTCACACCCAAAGGCCCCGGCACCTATGTGGGTACCGCCGGCGACGTCATCGGTGAAGGCCAGCTCCAGGTTGCCGGCAACAGCATGTTCCTGGACTATGTGCTGCGCATTCCCTACGGGGACAGCACCCTCGATCTGCGTATCGACGACCGCATGTATCTCGTCACGCCCGATATCCTGATCAATGAATCCCGCATGCTCAAGTTCGGCTTCGAGGTCGGTGAGATCCTGCTGGTGATAGAGCGCCGCCAGCCGGGGGGCTGACATGCCGGCCCGCACCCTCATGCGGCTGTTGGGCTATGCGGGCCTGACACCCTTCATCGCCGCTGTGTATGGCACCTTTTTCCTCGACGACTATCCGGGCGCGCTGGCCCGGCAGGGTTTCCTCATCTATTCTCTGGCAATCCTGTGCTTCCTGGCCGGTACCCTGTGGGGCTCGGCGATGCACTACCCTGAACGAGCAAAATTCCTCCGTCTGCTAATCAGTAACGGTATCGTGATCTTCGCCGTGCTGGGTATACTGACGGCCCAGCCGGTGCTGGCGGCGTGCCTGCTGATGCTCGGCTACATGGCAATGCTGTGGTACGAACGCAACAGCAGTGGAACGAGGGGTTGGTACCCCGCCCTGCGAGCCCGCCTGACCTGGGTAGCGGTAGGTTTGCACCTGCTATTCATCAGTGGACTGGTCGTCCGCAACGGCGGCTGAGGGAAGCGACGGGCGCGGTTCCTCACACGGACACTTCTTTTGGCACACAACAGGGACATCGATATGCAGGTGATGAAATTGAGCAATCCGGGCGGGCTGGACAAACTGGCGCTGGCGTCGTCAGAGCCCACCGCCCCGGGTCCGGGGCAGATTCAGGTAGCGGTCAAGGCCAGCTCCCTGAACTTCCACGACTACGCTGTCGTGAGCGGGCTCCTGCCCACCGCAGACGGCAGGGTTCCCATGTCCGACGGGGCCGGCGTCGTCACTGCCGTGGGTGAAGGCGTAGCGGAATTCGCCGAGGGGGACAGGGTGCTGAGCTGCTTCTTTCCCAACTGGCTGGACGGCGCCCCGGCGCTGGACAAGCTGGTCGGTGTGCCGGGGGACTATGTCGACGGCTTTGCCGCCACCAGCGTGACCATGGCGGCACGGGGTTTCACCCGCATGCCGGCAAATCTCGACTTCGACGCCGCCGCCACACTCACCTGTGCCGGCCTCACCGCCTGGCGGGCGTTGATGGTAGAGACCCACCTCAAGCCGGGTGACTGGGTGCTGGTGCAGGGCAGTGGCGGCGTTTCTGTCTTCGCCCTG
>JAZBNW010000087.1:0-8028 GCA_036350855.1 Halieaceae bacterium | reverse complement strand
GGCGGCCCATAGTATTTGGGCTCCAGCACAACATAAATAACGCGGAGAGAAGTGCCATGTCTGGCTATAGCATGATAATTGACGGTAAAAAGGTATCGGCCGACGAGTCCTTTCCGGTAATCAATCCCGCCACCGAAGAAGTGATAGCCCAATGCCCCAGGGCGACGGCGGAGCATGTCGATCAGGCCGTGGCGGCGGCCCGCCGCGCCTTTCCGTCCTGGAGCGCCACCCCCGATGCGGAGCGCTCGCGCATCGTGCATGCAATCGCCGATGCCCTGGAGGCACACTCCGAGGAACTGACGAGACTGCTCACCCTGGAGCAGGGCAAGCCCGCCGTCGGTTTTGCCGGCATGGGCGCGGCCTTTGAAATTGGCGGCACCCTGGCCTGGGCTCACGCCACCGCCGACCTGGAATTGCCCGTGGAAGTGATCCAGGATAATGACGAGGCCCGCATCGAGGTGCACCGCAAGCCGCTGGGGGTGATAGGCTCGATCACGCCCTGGAATTTCCCCCTGATGATCGCGATCTGGCACACCATGCCGGCGCTGCGCAGCGGCAATACGGTGGTGATCAAGCCGTCGGAATTCACCCCGCTGACCACCCTGCGGGCCGCGGAAATCATCAACGGTATCGTCCCGCCCGGCGTGTTCAATATTGTTACCGGGGACGGCAGCCTGGGCGCGATCCTGTCCAGCCATCCGGACATCAACAAGATCGTGTTCACCGGTTCTACGCCCACCGGCAAGAAGATCATGCAGAGCGCTTCGGGCAACCTCAAGCGCATCACCCTGGAGCTGGGCGGCAACGATGCCGCCATCGTGCTGCCCGACACCGATGTTGCCGCCGCGGCGCCAAAAATATTTGCCACCGCGCTGTTCAACAACGGGCAGACCTGTGCGGCGCTGAAGCGCCTGTATGTCCACGAGGATATCTACGAGGAAATGTGTGAGGCGCTGGCAACTATCGCCCGCAGTGTGAAAACCGGCGACGGCAGCACAGAGGTGGATTTCGGACCGATCCAGAATAAAACCCAGTTCGACAAAGTCTGTACGATTGCCCGTGAGGCGAAGGCAAGTGGCGCGCGCTTCCTGACCGGCGGGGAGCCTGTCGCGGGCCCTGGCTATTTCTTCCCGGTGACCATCGTAGCTGATATCGCCGATGACACCCGCCTGGTGGCGGAAGAACCCTTCGGCCCCATACTGCCCATCCTGAAGTATACCGACGTGGAGGATGCCCTGCGCCGCGCCAACGACAGCAACAACGGTCTGGGCGGATCGGTCTGGTCCGGCGATGTGCAGCGAGCCAGCGAGCTGGCCGGCCGGCTGGAGTGTGGTACTGCCTGGGTCAATGCGCACGCCATGATCCAACCCAATATGCCGTTTGGCGGGGTCAAGGAATCCGGCATGGGGGTCGAGTTCGGGCGCTATGGCCTGGAGGAGTACACCAATATCCAGTCGCTTTACATTGCCAGGCAGTAGAGTGGCAGGAAAGAGGTAAAGTGCTTATAGTTGACGCGAACGAAACAGGACGATTTGCCATGAAGATTGCACGTACAGGCCGATGCTTGTTGGGGGCTCTGGCCCTTGGGTCAGTGGCTGGCGGCGTCGCCGTCCGGGCCGAAACCGTGCCGCCGCCGCTGCCCATTGAGCCTACAGGAGTGATAGAGACCCTTCCGGCTACCTATCCACCCAGCTGGTTTCTGGTGCATGACGCCGCTTTTTTTCATATGGGCGACGGCAAGGTCTATATCATCGACACCGCGGCGGAAACCCTGGCTCAGCAGGTCAAGGGCATGGTCAATGTATCCATGATCGGCAACATCGCCCAGTCTGCCAGGCGCAATGAGATTTACGCCACGGAAACCTTCCACTCCCGCGGGAACCGTGGCGATCGCATGGACGTATTGACCATTTTCGAACGACAGACCCTGGCGCCTGCGGGTGAGGTCATTCTTCCCACCGGTAAACGCTTCATGGGCATGCCCCAGCGCTATGCCCTGTTGCTGATGAATGACGATCGCTGGCTGGGGGTGGCCAATTTCAGTCCCGCGACGTCGGTAACGCTGATCGACCTGGACAGCCGCAAGATCATCGGTGAAATTCCCACGCCCGGTTGTGTGCTGATCTACCCCGCGGGTAAATCGGGCTTCAGTTCACTCTGTGCCGATGGCCGCTTCCTCAGCACCGAACTGGCCGCCGACGGCTCCGTGGCGAAGCAGACCCGCACCGACGTGTTCTTCAACTCCGATACATCACCCATATTCGAGCGCCCCGCCGTCATAGGCGATACTGCCTATTTCCCCTCAATTGCCGGGCTGGTTCACCCGGTGAATGTCGGCGCTGGCGTGGCAGAGGTCGGCGAGGCGTGGAATCTGGTGCCCGAAGCAGAAAGGGCAGAAAACTGGGCTCCCAGCGGTATTGGCCTGATAGACAGGGACGACCAGGGCCGTTTCTATATCATCATGCACCCGGATGCCAGGGACGGCTCCTACCAGGGTGGCGGCCCGGAGGTCTGGGTATACGACGCGGCGGCGAAAAAACGCGTGCAGCGTATCAAGCTGCAGGCCTGGGGTCTGACCCTGGCGGTCAGCCGCGGGCCCGACCCGGTACTCATGGTCGTCAATCCCACCGATATGAGCCTGGAAATGTACGACACCCGCAGCGGTGAGTTTATCAAGACCATCAGCGGGTTCGGTCAGGAAACCCCGCTCATGGTGCATGGGTCCCGGTAGCGCCAGATGATTCCGGAAGCCGTTGGCATTGGCCTGGCCTGGTTCCTGGCGTGGCTGTTCGGACAGGCCGCGCTGCACAAGTTCGGCGCGGCGGATTTCTACCTGCAACTCATGCGCCGGTACCTGGGTGTTGTACCCGGCGGCAGGCTGGCCGTGTTGCTGGTAGCGGCACTCGAGGGCATCACCGCGCTCTTGCTGCTGCTGCCGCAGACGCGCGACTATGGGCTGATAGCGGCTGCCGTCTTGTTACTGGCCTATGCCGGGCTCATGGCGGCGCAGCTGTTGCGAGGCAGGGCCGACATGCAGTGTGGCTGTGCCGGGCCGGATTCCCAACTGGGCATCAGCTGGGCCCTGGTATTTCGCAACGGCACCTGCGCCGTGACAGCGCTGCTGCCGCTGGGAATATCCGCAGGCGCCATTCCCGCGACCTGGGCCGGCCTGGGGCTGGCGGCTTTCGTGGCACTGTTTGCCGCGCTGGTCTATCTCACCAGTGAACAGATTATCAGCAATGCCCAGTGGATGGCCCAGGAAGCGTAGTGATGAGGTATGGTCGATGGATTGGTTAGTGATATCAAATATCGTGCTGTGGATCGGTTTCGTCGCCATGGTGCTGATCAACCTGGCACTGGCGCGGCAAATCGGGGTGCTGTATGAGCGTGTGGCACCCGCCGGTGCGCTGATGATGAACCAGAAGCTGGCCGTGGGCGCTCAGGCGCCGGTGGTGCCCGCCAATACGCTGCGGGGCGAAGCAGTGCAGGTGGGTAAACCGCACAGTGGCAAGTCCCAGTTGCTGTTCTTCCTTTCCCCGGACTGCCCTGTCTGCAACGAACTGACGCCTGCCCTGAAGTCCGCCGCGCGGGCCGAGGCGGACTGGCTCGATGTGGTGCTGGCCAGTGACGGCGAGGAACTGGACCATCGAGCCTATGTCGAGCGCAAGGGTTTGCAACAGTTCCCTTACGTGATTTCCGAGTTGGTGGGAAAGACCTTCGGTGTGTCCAAGTTGCCCTACGCGGTGCTGGTCGACGAGCAGGGCAGGATTGCCTCGATGGGCATCATCAATTCCAGGGAACATCTGGACAGCCTGTTCGAAGCCAAGGAGCGCAAGGTGGCATCCATCCAGGACTATATGAGCAAACGAGGCACGGTACAGTACGTGGAGGCGGACAAGGCATGAACTTACTAGACAAGGCATTCGAACGGCAGTCGCGCCAACTGGCCCAACGCAGTTCCCGCCGCGGGCTGCTCAAGACACTGGGCGGGCTGCTGGTCGGGGCGGGCACGATCCCCCTGCTGCCCGTGGCCCGGGCGACGGCCGCTGACGGGCCTGCCCGGCCCGCGGAGCAGGGCGACCCCGCCAGCTGCGATTACTGGCGCTACTGTGCCATCGACGGTTTTCTGTGCAGTTGCTGTGGCGGCAGTGAAAACACCTGCCCTCCGGGTACCGAGATGTCGCCGGTCACCTGGATCGGTACCTGTCGCAATCCCGCGGACGGGCGCAATTATGTGATTTCCTACAACGATTGTTGCGGCAAGTCTTCCTGTGGCGCCTGCCTGTGCCAGCGCGACGAGGGCGACAGGCCTCCCTACCGCCCGGACAAGACCAACGACATCAACTGGTGCCTGGGTACCAGCAGTGCGGCCTACCACTGCTCCACCGCGATCGTGGTCGGGGTGGCGTTCGAGGACAAATGAGGACTGTTTTTGCCCTGTTACTGGCCCTGGCAGGTGGCCTTGCAGCGGCGGGAGAGCTGAACCCGCAGCGGGCACAGTTCAACTACCAGATGGCCTGTCAGGGCTGCCATGCCCCGGACGGCAGTGGCGCCAACGCGGTACCCAGGATGCGTGACCAGGTGGGGATTTTCCTGGTGACACAGGCAGGGCGCGAGTACCTGGTGAGGGTGCCGGGCTCGGCGGTATCCGCCCTAAGCGATGCGGACCTGGCCGAAGTGCTGAACTGGATCGTGCTGGAATTTGCCGGGGCCAGCGTCACCGAGCCGTTCAGGCCGTACACGCCGCAGGAGGTGGGCAGGCTGCGCCAGCACCCGCTCAACGAGGTCGTGCAATATCGCGCACAGCTGTTGGCTGACATTGCCAGCGCCAATTCGGGAGAGTAAGTCGTCATGAGAAAGTGGATTATCGCCAGCGTGCTGGTCCTGTCCGGTGCCGGCCTGGCACATGCGGATGACATGCCTGCAAAAGCCCAGGCCTGTGTTGCCTGCCACGGCCAGACCGGTGTCTCGAGCAACCCCGAGTGGCCCAACCTGGCAGGCCAGCACGCCGCGTACCTGGCCATCCAGATTACCGCGTTTCGCGACGGTACCCGCGAGAACCCGGTCATGGCCCCCTTTGTCGCCGGCCTGACGGATGCCGATATCGCCGCACTGGCCGCGTACTACGCCGCCCAGCCGCGGGTGACAGCCGCCAACGGCGACAAGGCCCTGGTCGGCACTGGCGAAAATCTCTCGGGATATTGCAAGGCATGCCACGGTATGCAGGGCGTGCCGGTGGCGGACGAATGGCCGGTGCTGGCAGGCCAGCATGCGCCCTACCTGCAGAAGCAGCTGGCGGCCTACAAAAGCGGCGCGCGCCTCAATCCCCTGATGCAGTCGGCGATCGCCCACCTTGGCGCTGCCGAATTCGCGGCACTGGCGGCGTATTACAGCCAGCTGGCCCCCTAGCGGCGGTGATAGCACTCCGGCAACCGAAGGCTGGGGAGACACTGCGGCAATGACTGTGCCTGCGGCGGAAGCGACCGCGCAATGCCGTGGGCAAGGTGCGTAAAGACATGTTGCGGGCGCGCTATAGCGTCCGTTTTTCCAGGCTTGCGTAGATGCGACCGGCCGGGAAAGCTGCGCTGGAATCCTTGTACTTCGACTACCCGCTGTTCCCGTTCCGGCGGCCGCCCGAACTGGACGGCAGCGGGAAAGACCACCCTGTCATTATCGCTGGTGCCGGCCCTGTGGGCCTGGTTGCCGCACTCGCACTGGCCCTTCACGGGATTGCCTCGGTGGTGCTGGAGCGCAAGAACACGGTCAACGACGGCAGCCGAGCCATCTGCGTCTCGCGCTACAGTTTCGAGACGCTGCAGCAATTGGGCGCGGTTGGCCCCTTTCTCGCAAAGGCGCTGGGCTGGACAAAGGGCCGCTGCTATTATCGCGACCAGCTGATCTACCGGCTGGAAATGCCGCACAGCGAAGACGAACGTTTTCTGCCGATGTACAACATCCAGCAACAGTATATCGAGCAGTACCTGATAGACCAGGCAGGAAGGTATCCCGGCCTGATAGATTTGCGCTGGCAGTCGGAGGTGCTGGGGGTGAGGGATTCCGCATCCGGCGTCACTCTGGAGATCGGCACACCGGAGGGTCCGTACACCCTGCAGGGCCAGTATCTGCTGGCTGCGGACGGCGCCCGCAGCGCGGTCAGGGACTTTATGGGCCTGCGCCTGCGGGGCGACAACCTGCCGGGCAACTATGTAATAGCCGACGTGCGCATGCAGCATGACTTTCCGACTGAACGCCGCTCCTTTTTTGAATCCTCCGCCAACCCCGAGGCGACGGTGCTGGTGCACCGGCAGCCGGATGACATCTGGCGGGTGGATTGGCAGATTCTTCCCTCGGATGACCCGGAGGCAGCCGTGCGGGAAGAGAACGTGCGCGCCCGGGTCCGGGCAATCCTTGCCATGATCGGGCACCAGGGCGAGTGGGAGCTGGAGTGGTGGAGTATCTACACGGCGAACACGCTATGCCTGGATGACTATCGCCATGGCCGGGTGATGTTTATCGGTGACTCCGCTCATATCGTACCGATTTTCGGTGTGCGCGGACTGAACAACGGCCTGGTCGATGCGGTAAACGTCGCCTGGAAACTGGCCTATGTACTGCGTGGCCTTGCTCCCGACAGGCTGCTTGACAGTTATACACCCGAGCGGCGCGGCGCGACGCTCGACGTGTTCCGCAATGCGGGCAAGAGTTCACGCTTTATGACACCGCCCAGTCGCGGCTACGCGGTGATGCGCAAGGTGGTGCTGGAACTGGCACTGACCGAGGAATTTACCCGGCCCTTCGCCGACCCGCGGCAGGTACAGCCCTACACCTATCGCGACAGCCCGCTCACGACTGCCGATAGCGGTGGCGAGGAATTTGCCGCGGGCCCCGCACCCGGTTTCCCCCTGTCCAATTGCAGGCTCGGCGAGAACGACTACCTGCTCGATCATATCGGGCACAGCTTCACCGTGCTGTACTTTGCCGCGCAATTTAAGGACCCCTGCGCAGAGGATTCCCCGTTCAGGGAACTGCCAGGCCTCGACCCGGACTGTCACTTCCTGCGAATTACCTGCGAGCCGGTCTCAGGGAACAGCGCGAATACCCTGGTGGATTCCAGCGGTAATATCTACCGGGCCTATGACGCGACTGAAGGTACCCTCTACCTCGTGCGGCCCGATCGCTATGTGGCGGGGCGGTGGAAGCAGTTCGATGCCGCGCAGGTGACAATGGCCATGCGCCGGGCACTGGGAGGTGTGACATGATGAAACGGACACTGGAATTTACCGAGCTGGAGCAGGTTTACGACCTCATGGCCCGGGCGATCGATGAGGTGGGCGAGGAAAACGAGGCGGTTTTTCTCGGCAAGCTCGGTATTACCCTGGCGCACCAGCTCGGGGACCTGGATGCGGTGCGCACGGCCATCCACACCGCCCGGGCCGGGCTCACAGACTGCTGAAACCCCGGGCATGCCGACTTGCCCGCTTGCAGTGACCCGGTCTGCTGCTGCAGTTTGAGTTGAGCGTGAACAACTCCAGCGCTTCCGCCAGACTGAGGACCTGCTCCTTCCACAGCGTGCCGGGGTACTGTCCCTGGGGATCGCTGCGGGTAACCAGCGCTTCCATTCCGGTCCAGGGGGTCATGTCGGGCGCTGCATTTTGAGCTTCTGACCATACAATTTCTCCCGCAAAGCTGTAGCCGCATCTTGAGTAAAGTGACCCCTTCATTCTCGCCGATAATGGCCGCGGCTCCTTGATATTAGTGGCCAAACTGTTGACGCTTTATAACACGATGGCGACTTTTGCCTGGCGTTTGTGCGCAATCAGCGGTACCAGTATCAGCAGGTAGGACAACAGGAACAGTGCGATACCTGCGGTGATCACCCGCGAGTAGTCGCCCTCGCCAAGCAGGGAGGCGGCGAAGGCGGGGCCTACCGCCAGCCCCAGCATCTGTGCCGCCACTGCGTAGACCACTACCCGCCCGTGGCGGTCGAAGCTGGCCATGCCGGCCAGCAGGTAGGGGTGGCTCATATTC
>JAZBNW010000086.1:0-16189 GCA_036350855.1 Halieaceae bacterium | reverse complement strand
TGGGTGGAGTGGCCCCGCACTGGACCGTTGCGGCCATGGATGGCCCGGGGCGACCTTCCGTGAAACGAGCCCCCATGGATGGGTTCACGGCGAGTCCTGTGCCGGCAAACTTCACCCGAGCTGCAGTCATCGGAGCAAAATCACCCGATGTCACTAAAGTATCACCAAAGCGGAAGATAAAATCTGGAGCAGAAATTGTTTGAACCACTAGGCACCGAAAACCTCTACACCGCCGCCCAGACCAGAGAGCTGGACCGCTGCGCGATTCAGGATCACGGGATTCCGGGTATTACCCTGATGTCCCGGGCGGCGAGCGCCTGCTTCGAGGCGCTGGTGCATAACTGGCCGCAGGTTGAGTATATCCAGGTGCTTTGCGGCACCGGCAACAATGGCGGCGACGGCTTTCTGGTTGCCGACCTGGCCCATAAGCGCGGTATTGCTGTGCGCGTGTTGCAGCTGGGCGACCCGGAGAAAATTGCTGGTGATGCCGCCCTGGCGCGCCGCCAGGCCCAGGCCAATGGCGTGCGGATCGTCCCGTTTGGGGAAGCCCGCCTGGAGCCCGCGGGCGTCATTGTCGATGCCATGCTCGGCACCGGTCTGGGTGGGGATGTGCGCGGCGCTTATCGCGAGGCCATCAGCGCGATCAACGACAGCGGCCTGCCCGTGCTGGCGGTGGATATCCCCTCCGGGCTGTGCTCGGACACCGGCAGGGTACTGGGCGTGGCGGTAAAGGCCGAGCTCACCGTGACGTTTATCGGCCTGAAACGCGGCCTGTTCACCATGGCGGCCGCGGATCATACCGGCGCAGTGGAATTCAATGACCTGGGGGTGCCGCCGGAGGTGTACCAGCAGGTGGCCTGCGACAGCCGCCGGCTGGAGCTGGAAGCCCTTCTGGAGCGCTTGCCGGTGCGTCCGGCCACTGCCCACAAGGGTTTGTATGGCACGGTGCTGGTGGTGGGAGGCGATTACGGCATGGCGGGGGCCGCGGCCCTGGCGGCGGAGGCGGCCCTGCGCTGCGGTGCCGGCCTTGTGCGCGTGGCCACCCGGCCGGAACATGTGGCCGCCCTGGTGGCGCGCACGCCCGAGGCGATGCCGTTGGGGGTGCGCTCGGGCCAGGATCTGGCGGCGCTGGTCGATTCCGCCGACGTGCTGGTGGTGGGACCGGGGCTGGGCCAGTCGCCCTGGTCGGAGCAACTGTTGCAGGTGGCTGCGGCCAGCGGTAAACCGATGGTGCTGGACGCGGACGGCCTCAATCTGCTGGCGGCGGGCGGGCCGGTGGCCGAGCGCCATCGCGACAACTGGGTATTGACGCCCCATCCGGGGGAGGCCGCGCGCCTGCTGGATTGCGCCACGGCGGAGGTGCAGGCCGATCGCTTTGAGGCCGTGCGCAGGCTGCAGCAACGCTACGGCGGGGTTGTCGTACTCAAGGGCAACGGCAGCCTGGTAGCGGATGGCAGCCAGCTGCTGCTCAGCGATTACGGCAATCCCGGTATGGCCAGCGGTGGCATGGGCGACGTCCTGAGCGGGGTTATCGGCTCCCTGCTGGCCCAGCACCTGCCGGCCCTGGAAGCGACTGCACTGGGGGTCTGCCTGCACGGTGCGGCCGCCGACGCGGCGGCCGCGGACGGCCAGCGCGGGCTGCTGGCCAGCGACCTGGCGCCCCACATGCGGACCCTGCTGGGGTGAGTGTGGAGACCCTGACAGTGACGGCGGCGGATGAAGCGGCGATGGTGGCCTGCGGCGCCCGCATCGCCGCGGCGGTCCGGCCCTCACTGGTCATCTACCTCGCCGGCGACCTGGGCATGGGCAAGACCACCCTGAGCCGGGGTTTTATCCAGGGCCTGGGTCATCGCGGTGCGGTGAAGAGCCCGACCTACACCCTGGTGGAGCCCTATGAGCTGGGTGACTGGCAGGTCTACCATTTCGATCTGTATCGCCTCGGCGATCCCGAGGAGCTCGAATTCATGGGTATCCGGGATTATTTCAGTGGCGACGCGATTTGCCTGGTAGAGTGGCCCGAGCGCGGACAGGGCGCTTTGCCCCCGGCTGATATAACGATTAAAATAGAACGCGACGGTTCTGGCCGTCGCCTGCTGCTGCAGGCTGATACGGCCCTGGGGAGGGCCGTGTTGGCGCAAGTCGGGGCAGCGTGCTGAAGCAGAAGACCAGCCCCGGCGGCGAGCAACTATAAATGCAGAAAGCCGTGGCGCAAACGGCGGGAGTGACATGGGCAGGATGTGGATCTGGGCCATACTGGGAGTGCTTGCGGCATTTCCCGCATGGTCCGTGGAGGTGCATGATGTGCGTCTGTGGCGTGCACCGGACCACACTCGAATTGTGTTTGACCTCAGCGGCCCCACCGAACACAAGCTGATCGTGCTGGAGAACCCGGGCCGCATCGTGCTCGATGTGGAAAATGCCAGCATCAAGGCGAGTATTACCGACCTCAAACTGGAAGGTACCCCGGTGCAGCTGGTGCGCACCGGCGTGCGTGACGGCCACGACCTGCGGGTCGTGTTCGAGCTCGGCGCCGCGGTAAAGCCCCGCAGTTTCTTTCTCAAGGCCAACGAACAGGCGGGTGACCGCCTGGTGCTCGACCTGTACGACAAGGCTCCGCGAGCCCAGGCCGAGGCCGTGGCCACCAAGAGCGTCCAGCACAACGACAAGCGCGATATCATCATCGCCATCGACGCCGGCCATGGCGGCGAGGACCCCGGTGCCATCGGCCCCAACCGAAGCCGGGAAAAAGACGTGGTGCTGGCAATTGCCAGGGAGCTCAATGCGCTGCTGAAGGCCGACAAGGGATTCCAGCCCACCATGATTCGCACCGGGGACTACTACATCAGCCTGCGCGGCCGCAGGGACCTGGCGCGCGAGCGCCAGGCGGACCTGTTCGTTTCGATCCACGCCGATGCCTTCAAGCGCCGGGAAGCCCACGGGGCCTCGGTCTATGCACTGTCCACCCAGGGCGCCACGTCGACCGCCGCGAGTTATCTCGCCCAGCGCGAAAATGCATCCGACCTGGTGGGGGGGGTGACCCTGTCCGACAAGGACGACCTGTTGGCGGGCGTGCTGGCGGACCTGTCCATGACCTCGACCCTGGACAACAGCCTCAAGCTGGGCGACAAGGTGCTGCGCAAGGTCGATACGGTCGCCAAACTGCATAAAACCCTGGTCGAGCAGGCGGGTTTCGCCGTGCTCAAGTCGCCTGACATCCCGTCCATACTGGTGGAAACCGGCTTTATCTCCAACCCGGGGGAGTCAAAACTGCTGGCTTCCAGTGCCTACCAGAAGAAAATGGCCCGGGCGATCCACGCCGGCATCCGCGAGTGGTTCCTCGCGCACCCGCCCTCCGGCACCCTCATCGCCTGGCAAAAGCAGCAGCTGGGGCAGCAGTATATTATCGCCCGCGGTGACACCCTTTCGGGGATTGCCGAGCGCTTCAATGTCCCCCTGTCCGATCTCAAAATCCGCAACGGCATCAGCGGCGAAAAAATCCTGGTGGGGCAGAAACTGCTTATCCCCACTACCTGATGTGATGCGCTGAATGTCACGTATTCACCTTCTCAGCCCCAGGCTGGCGAACCAGATTGCCGCCGGTGAAGTGGTTGAGCGCCCCGCCTCCGTGGTCAAGGAGGTGCTTGAAAACAGCCTCGACGCGGGTGCCACCCGGGTGGAAATCGACGTGGAAGCCGGCGGCGTCAAGCTGATCCGCATCCGGGACGACGGCAGCGGCATCGCGGCGGATGACCTGCCGCTGGCCCTGGCGCGTCACGCCACCAGCAAGATCGCCTCGCTGGAGGACCTGGAGCAGGTGGGCAGCCTGGGTTTTCGCGGGGAGGCCCTGGCCAGTATCGGCTCGGTCTCGCGCCTCACCCTGACCAGCAACGCCTCTGACGATGGCAGCCACGGCAGCTGCGCCGCCTGCGAGGGCCGTGAGATGGAGGTGGAGCTGAGACCCGCACCCCATCCCCGCGGCACCACGGTGGAAGTGCGCGACCTGTTTTTCAACACACCGGCCCGGCGCAAGTTCCTGCGCACCGAGAAAACCGAATTCAATCACCTGGAAGAGGTGGTCAAGCGCCTGGCCCTGTCCCGCTTCGACGTGGCCTTCAGCCTGCGCCACAACGGCCGGGTGCTGCACAATCTCAAGCCCGGTCGCAGCCAGGCGGAGCGCCAGCGGCGGGTTGCCGCGGTGTGTGGCCCGGCGTTTATGGAGCAGGCGCTGTATATCGAGACCGACCTGCCGCCGCTGCGGCTGTGGGGTTGGGTGGGCCTGCCGACGTTCTCCCGCAGCCAGGCGGACCTGCAGTACTTTTTCGTCAATGGCAGGGTCATCCGGGACCGGCTGGTGGCCCATGCCGTGAAGCAGGCGTACCGCGACGTGCTCTACCACGGCCGCCACCCCGCGTTCGTGCTCTACCTGGAGCTCGACCCGGCCCAGGTCGACGTCAATGTGCACCCCACCAAGCACGAGGTCCGGTTCCGCGACGGGCGCGCTGTGCACAACTTCATTTTTTCCAGCCTGCACCGGGCCCTGGCGGATGTGCGCCCGGGTAACGGCCAGGGTGGCAGTGACAGCCTGCGCGAGACTGGCCGGGAGAGTGACGCGGGTCTGCTGGTGGACGTCAACACCGGGGAAATTACCCACCAGGGCGGGCTCTCCCTGGGCGCGCAACCAGTGCCGGCCGGCGGCCTCGCCAGCTACGGCGGCTATCGCGCCCCCCTGGCTCCCGCCCCGGGCCAGGCGATGGAGCAGGTGCGCGATTACCGTCGCCTGCACGGCCTGCCCCAGGAGGCGGACGCCGGGGAGGTGCCGCCCCTGGGCTACGCCCTGGCCCAGCTCAGGGGTATTTATATCCTTGCGGAAAACGCCCGCGGCCTGGTGCTGGTGGATATGCATGCGGCGCACGAGCGGATCACCTACGAGCGGCTCAAGACCGCCCGGGCCCACGAGGGCATTCGCAGCCAGCCCCTGCTGGTTCCCCGTGCGGTGGCGGTCAGCCAGCGCGAGGTGCAGCTTGCAGCGGAGCACGCCGAATTGTTCCAGGGTCTGGGCATGGTGGTGGAAGTGGCCGGGGAGGAGTCCCTGGTGATACGCCAGATCCCGGTGTCACTGCGGGATTCGGACCTCGAACAGTTGCTCAGGGATGTGCTGGCGGACCTGATCGAATTCGGCAGCTCCGACCGCATCGAGGGGCATCTCGATGAGATTCTCTCCACCATGGCCTGCCACGGCTCGGTGCGGGCCAATCGCCGCCTCACGCTGCCGGAGATGAATGCCCTGCTGAGGGACATGGAGGAGACCGAGCGCTCGGGCCAGTGCAACCACGGCCGGCCCACCTGGACCCGGTTGAGTATCGAGGAGCTGGACAAGCTGTTTCTGCGCGGTCGCTGAAGCCGGCGCCCCGCGGGCCGCGGTCCTGCGTACCCACTACAGAAATGGCAAGGAGCGGGACATACCTTGACTGACCCCAGCGCTGGCGACCCCAGGCCCCTGGTCATCTGCCTGATGGGCCCCACGGCCTCCGGCAAGACCGACCTCGCCATAGACATCGCCCGGGCCCGCAACTGCGAGCTGGTCAGCGTGGATTCCGCCCTGGTGTACCGGGGGTTGGATATCGGCAGTGCCAAGCCTGACTACCCCCATCACCTGGTCGATATACGGGACCCCTGCGAGGCCTACTCGGCGGCGGATTTTGCCGCGGATGCCCACCGCCTCGTGGGCGAGATCCGCGGCCGCGGCGCCACCCCGCTGCTGGTCGGTGGCACGATGCTTTATTTCAGGGCTTTCCTGGAGGGGCTTGCGGACATGCCTCCCGCGAATGTCGGGATCCGCCGGGAGATCGAGGCGCAGGCCGCGACCCATGGCTGGCCCTGGCTGCACGAGCGCCTGGCGGAGGTGGATCCCGACGCCGCCGCGCGAATTCATCCCCGGCACTCCCAGCGCATCGGGCGGGCGCTGGAGGTATATCGCAGCAGCGGCGTCACCCTGTCCCAGTGGCAGCGCCGCCAGCAGGACCAGCCGGTCCGGGCCCGGCAGTACCGGGTGGTGCAGATCGCCATCTGCCCCCTGCAGCGGTCGGTCCTGCACCGGCGCATTGCCCTGCGTTTTGAGCGGATGATGGCGGCGGGTCTGTTGGCGGAGGTGGCAAGCCTGTACCAGCGCGGCGACCTGGGGCCGGACCTGCCGGCTATCCGCGCCGTCGGCTATCGCCAGCTCTGGCAGCACCTGGCCGGGGAGTGCTCGCTGGAGACCGCCGTAGCCAACGCCATTGCCGCCACCCGCCAGCTCGCCAAGCGCCAGCTGACATGGCTGCGCAAGTGGCCGGATTTAAATTGGATATATACCGACGCGGCCGGGAACCTCGCGCCGGCGCCGGAGTCTGATCCTGCGGCTGTGGGCGGGTGCCAAACGCCCCTTGCGCTGGCCTTGAACTATCTTGATACGCCCCCACTGTAGTATGCTGGGGCTCCACTGGGCTGATGCCAGGTGCTGCTTGCACCCCGAAGCCGGTCCTGGTCGTGGCAGGGAAGCTGCAATAACAGTGCGAAGTTAGACGCTTTTATCACTTTTTTCGACTCGATTTGAGTCTTTTAGGAGGAGTTATGTCAAAAGGGCACACTCTACAAGACCCTTACCTGAATATATTGCGTAAGGAACGCGTCCCCGTTTCCATTTACCTGGTGAACGGGATCAAGCTGCAGGGCCAGATCGAGTCTTTCGACCAGTTCGTGGTGCTGCTGAAAAACACCGTGAGCCAGATGGTTTACAAGCACGCCATCTCAACCGTCGTGCCGTCGCGGGTAGTGCGCATGCCGCTGCAGAACCCGCAGGAAGATGAGGAAGATGGTGGCGACAGCTAGAAGCCTGTCCGGCGGTCGCCCGACGGACGGCCGCCCGCCCCCTTTAGCAACCCGCCGAGGTAATATTGTTCTTTGATCGACCCGAGTCGGGTGAATGTGCTGTGCTCGTTCATCTCAATCTCGCCAGTGAAACTGAGCGGGAGGATCCCCGTGAATTTGAGGAACTGGTCATCTCCGCCGGAGGTGACCCTGTCGCCTACGTCATGGGCGCCCGGGACGTGCCCGATTCCCGCACCTTCGTCGGCAGCGGCAAGTTGCAGGAGATTGCCGAGGCCGTGCGGGAGCACGGGGCGCAGATCGTCATGTTCAATCACTCCCTCAGCCCCAGCCAGGAACGCAACCTGGAGAAGGAATTGCAGTGTCGGGTGCTCGACCGCACCGGCCTGATCCTCGATATCTTCGCCCAGCGGGCCCGCACACACGAGGGCAAGCTGCAGGTGGAACTGGCCCAGTTGCAGCACATGAGCACGCGGCTGGTGCGGGGGTGGACCCACCTCGAACGCCAGAAGGGCGGGATCGGTCTGCGCGGCCCGGGTGAAACCCAGTTGGAAACCGACCGTCGCCTGTTGCGGGCGCGGATCAAGTCTATCCTGGCGCGGCTGGAAAAAGTGCGCAAACAGCGCGATAACGGACGCCGCTCCAGGCGCCGGGCAGAGGTGCCGGTGGTGTCACTGGTGGGTTATACCAACGCCGGTAAATCCACCCTGTTCAACCGCCTGACCGAATCCCGGGTCTACGCCGCGGACCAGTTGTTCGCCACCCTCGATCCCACCCTGCGCCGTCTGGACCTGGAGAATGTGGGCCCGGTCGTGTTGGTGGATACGGTCGGGTTTATCGCCCATCTGCCACACAAGCTGGTCGCGGCGTTCAAGGCCACCCTGGAAGAGACGCTGAACGCCGACCTGCTGCTGCATGTCATCGACGCCGCGACGGAGCAGCGCGAGGACAATATCCACCAGGTGCACGATGTGCTCGCTGAAATCGGCGCGGACCGGATTCCGCAATTGCAGGTGTACAACAAATTGGATCTGCTGGAGCAGGCGCCTCGTATAGATCGTAACGCCGATGGCCTGCCCGAGCGGGTCTGGCTGAGCGCCGCCACAGGGGAGGGGACGGAGTTGCTGCTGCAGGCTGTCGCCGAACTGGTGGGAAAGGACATGGTCAACGAATCCATCGATATCGGCCCCGAACAGGGAGGGCTGCGCGCGGCGCTTTACCGCCTGGGGGCGGTGGAGTCGGAAGACTACGGCGACGACGGTGTCGCACACCTCAGCGTCAGGCTGCCCCGCGCCGACTGGAACCGGTTGACGAAGAAGGGGCCAGAGCCATTGTTTTGAAGCCCGCTTATCGCGCTGTCTTATGACTCAAAGCGGATAAAATTTGCTAGACTCTCTCGACTTTTGACTTAGGAGTTAACTATGGCCTGGAATGAACCGGGTGGTGGCAACAACAAACCCAAGGATCCCTGGGGCGGCGGTGACCAGGGTCCTCCAGACCTCGATGAGGCCCTGAAAAAGCTGCAGGACAAGCTGGGCGGCATGTTCGGCGGCGGCGGCCGCAAGGCTGGCGGCTCCGGCGGCGCCGGCGGCTCATCCGGTGGTATTCCCGGGGCCTTGCTCGGGGTAATAGCCGCGGGTGTCCTGCTGGTCTGGGGCCTGATGGGCTTTTACCAGGTCGATCAGCAGGAGCGGGCAGTGGTGCTGCGCTTTGGTAAGTACCTGGATACGGTGCAACCGGGCCTGCAGTGGAATCCGCCGCTCATCGATGAAGTGATCAAGGTCAATACCACCAAGGTGCGTGCCGTCAGCTTTCGCGAGACCATGCTCACCCAGGATGAAAATATCGTCGAGGTGAAGCTTTCCGTGCAGTATGTGATCGACGATCCCACCAGTTTCGTGCTGAAAGTGCTCGACCCCGAAATTTCGCTGCAGCACGCGACCCAGAGCGCCCTGCGCCACGTGGTCGGTGGTACCAGCATGGACATGGTGCTTACCGGCGGGCGGGCCCAGATTGCCGACGAGGTGAGCCAGCGCCTGCAGGACTACGTCAACCTGTACCAGACCGGAATCCTTGTCAGCAAGGTGACCGTGGATGAGTCCAAGCCCCCGGCCCAGGTGCAGGCCGCGTTTGACGACGTGATCAAGGCCCGCGAGGATGAGGAGCGCCTGAAAAACGAGGCCCAGGCCTATGCCAACGGCATCGTGCCCGAGGCGCGCGGTGGCGCCCAGAGGGTGCTCGAAGAGGCCATGGCTTACAAGGAGCAGGTGATAGCCAACGCCGAGGGTGAGGCGGAGCGCTTCAATAAATTACTTGCGGAATACCTCAAGGCACCCGAGGTTACCCGCAAGCGCCTCTACCTGAACGCGGTAGAGAACGTACTCAGTAATACCAGCAAGGTGATGATCGATGTCGAAGGTGGTAATAACATGATGTACCTGCCACTGGACAAGCTGGGCAGCCAGAGCGCGGGCGGCGGTGCCGTGCGCGACTTCACTATCGACAGCTCGAACATCCGTGAGCTGACCAATGCCGTGACCGAGCAGCTGCGTCGTGACGCCGCGGCCACGGGCAATCGCAGGGGAGGGCGCTGATCATGTCCGGACGTAATATGACATTCCTGGTGGTGGCGGCGCTCATCCTGTTGGTTGCCAGCAACGCGCTGTTCGTCATCAAGCAGACCGAGCGCGGGGTGCTGCTCAGATTTGGTGAGGTGGTCGTTCCCGACCTGCAGCCCGGCCTGCATGTGAAGATTCCTTTCGTCAACAGTGTGCGCAAGTTCGACGGTCGCCTGATCACCGTCGATTCCCAGCCCGAGCGCTTTTTTACCCAGGAGCAGAAGGCCCTGATTGTCGACAGCTTTGCCAAGTTCCGTATCAAGGACACGGAGAAGTTCTACACCGCCACCAACGGTGAAATGGCCCGCGCCATGGCCTTGCTGTCCCAGCGCATCAATAACGGCCTGCGCAACCAGGTCGCGGTGCGCACCATCCAGGAGGTGGTCTCCGGTGAGCGTGACCTGCTGATGACGGATCTCACCAAGGAGCTGACGGTGGTCGCCCAGGAGGTCCTCGGGGTGGAAGTGGTGGATGTGCGGGTGAAACAGATCGACTTGCCGCCAGACGTATCCGAATCGGTGTATCGCCGGATGAACGCCGAGCGGGAAAAGGAAGCGCGTGAGCATCGCTCCCAGGGACAGGAGCTGGCCGAGGGTATTCGCGCCGCGGCCGATCGTGAGGTCACCGTCCTGAGGGCCAATGCCTATCGCGATGCCGAGCTGATCCGCGGAGAGGGCGATGCGACTGCCACCCGGGTCTACGCCCAGGCGTTCAATCGCGATCCGGAGTTTTTCGCCTTTACCCGCAGCCTGCGGGCATACCAGGAGTCTTTCAGCGGCAACGGAGACATATTGCTGATCGAGCCCGAGGGTGAGTTCTTCCGCTACCTGAATAACTCGCGTGATGGCGGTGCCGGCGGCCCCAGCCCGGCTGAGGGCAACTAGGCCACAAAATTCACGGGTACTATCCACAGGGCTTGTGGTAGTATTCTTCAACCGTGGGATTCGGCGTTTTAACCACAAGCGCCGGGCCCGCGGTTTTTTGTGCTCCCGACAGCGGGGTGCTCACTCAGGGATGGACTGTATCGTGTAACGCCCGGTACCGGCGGTAGATAAAAGGCCGGGCCGTTATGTTATGCCGCTGTCAATGCCGGCATGGCTTGTGGTGGTGCGGGGGGTAAAAAAATTGGATTTCTGGCACGTTCTGGCGGCGGCGATCGCACTCGTTTTCATTATCGAAGGCATGCTCCCCTTCATCAGCCCCGATCGCTGGCGCAGGCTGCTGGCCATGGCAGACCAGATGGAAGATCGGGTTATCCGCAATATCGGCCTGGGCAGTATGGTTTTCGGGGTCATCATCCTGTATCTGGTTCACTAGAGGTTTGCTGAATGACATCCGTTGATCGCTGGCAGTTGCCGGACGGAATCGAGGAAGTTCTTCCGGCCCAGGCCGCCACCGCGGAGCGCCTGCGGCGACGCCTGCTCGACCTGTATCGCAGCTGGGGTTATCAGCTGGTCATCCCGCCCCTGATGGAGTTTACCGAATCCCTGTTGATCGGCCTGGGCCAGGACCTGGACCTGTTGACCTTCAAGCTCACTGACCAGCTCAGCGGCCGCACCCTGGGTATACGCGCCGATATCACTCCCCAGGTGGCGCGCATCGATGCGCACAGCCTGGCGCAGGCCGGGGTTACCCGGCTCTGTTATGCCGGTTCCACCCTGCATACCCGCCCCAAATCCCTGCTGGCATCGCGCTCCCCCATCCAGCTGGGGGCTGAATTGTACGGTGACAACAGCCTTGCCGCAGATGTGGAGATCGTGCGGCTGATGCTGGCGACCCTCGAGCTTGCGGGGATCAGCTCGAGCACCGGGGGCGCGGATATTACCCTGGACCTGGGTCACGTCGGGGTCTACCAGGCGGTGCTGGCCAGCGCCGGGCTCAGCCCGGAGCAGGAACAGACTGTATTTGATGCCCTGCAGCGCAAGTCGGTGCCCGACCTGCACATCGCCCTGGCGGGGGTCGCCCCCGCTGCCGCCGAACTGATCATCGCCCTGGTCGACCTGCACGGCGACGAGGCGGTGCTGGCCAAGGCCCGGGAGCTGTTCGCCGAAGGCGCGCCCGGCGCCCTCGCTGCAGTGGACGCCCTGCAGGAGGTTGCTACCGACATTCGCCGCCAGCACCCCAGCCTCGATATCTACTTTGACCTGGCGGAGTTGCGCGGCTACCACTACCACACGGGAATTGTGTTTGCCGCCTACGTGCGCGGTCATGGGGAGGCCCTTGCCAATGGCGGACGTTACGACAACGTCGGCGCGGTATTTGGCCGGGCCCGTCCCGCCACGGGTTTTGCCACGGACCTGAAAGCCCTTCTGGCCCTGGTCCCCGGTGAGCAGGAGCCCCGGGGCGCCATCAGCATGCCCGATTCAGACGACCCCGCCCTCGCCGGCGTGGTGAGCGAACTCAGGGAGGCGGGTGAAATCGTGATCAACTGCCTTTCAACCGAGCCGGACCCGCGTTGTGACCGCCAGCTGCTTGAGCAGGATGGTGAATGGCGGGTGCAATCAATTGACTATTGACCAGAACCTGCGAGTTACCAAGCAATGAGCAAAAACGTAGTCGTCCTCGGCACCCAGTGGGGAGACGAGGGCAAAGGGAAGATTGTCGACCTGTTGACTGACCAGGCCGATGCCGTGGTGCGCTTCCAGGGAGGACACAACGCGGGGCACACGCTGGTGATCGACGGTCACAAGACCGTGTTGCACCTGATCCCCTCGGGTATTTTGCGACAGCAGGTGCAGTGTTTTATCGGCAACGGTGTGGTCCTGTCCCCCGAGGCGCTGCTGAAGGAAATGGCGGAGCTCGAGGCCAAGGGCGTACCGGTGCGCGATCGCCTGAAAATTTCCCCCGCCTGCCCGCTCATCCTGCCCTACCATGTGGCGCTGGACCAGGCTCGCGAGGCCAAGCGCGGCTATGAGAAAATTGGCACCACCGGTCGGGGCATCGGCCCCGCTTACGAGGACAAGGCCGCGAGGCGGGGCCTTCGCCTGGGGGATCTGCAGGACGAGCACCGGTTTGCGCGCAAGCTCAAGGAGGTGATGGAGTACCACAACTTCGCCCTGGAGCATTACTACCAGGTGGAGCCGCTGGATTACGCCACCGTGCTGGCCGATACCCTGGCGATGGCCCCGGAGCTGCTGCCGATGATGGCGGATGTCACCGGCGAGCTGCACCAGCGACGGCGGGACGGCGCCAACATCATGTTCGAGGGCGCCCAGGGGTCCCTGCTGGATATCGATCACGGTACCTATCCCTTTGTCACCAGTTCCAATACCACCGCCGGCGGCACCGCCACCGGCTCAGGCTTTGGCCCCTTGTACCTCGACTATGTGCTGGGAATTACCAAGGCCTACACCACCCGCGTGGGGTCGGGGCCTTTCCCGACGGAATTGTTCGACGATACGGGCAAACACCTGGCTGACCGGGGCCATGAGTTTGGCGCAACCACCGGGCGGCCGCGGCGCTGTGGCTGGTTCGACGCCGTTGCGCTGCGCACCGCCGTCAATATCAACTCGGTAAGTGGCATCTGCCTGACCAAGCTGGACGTACTTGACGGGCTGGAGATTATCCGTATCTGCGTGGGTTACACCTGCAAGGAAGGCAAGCCGGTACCCAACCCGATCGACGCGGAGGATTACGCCAGGCTGCAACCGGTTTACGAGGAAGTGCCCGGCTGGAGCGAGTCCACCCTGGGCGTGAAAAGCATCGAGGCGCTGCCGGCAGCGGCAAGAGCCTATATCAAGCGGCTGGAAGAACTGGTGGGCGCACCGATCGATATTATCTCGACCGGCCCCGACAGGGTGGAGACGATTGTGCTGCGGCATCCGTTCGATTGAGGCGCGCCCCGGTACCGCTCGAGAAAACTGCTCCCCCGGGCGTGTGCCCGGCGGGTACAGGCACGAAAAGCTAGTTACAAAGCGCTAATTTGCAGTCCTGTGACAGCAGGCCGCTCTTTGCCACCCGGATATAAACCTCCAGGTGTTCAGCGGCATCCGCCTGGCACTCGAACGGACCTTCCACGGACCCCTCCCGGGTGAGGAAATACCATTTGCCGTTATCATGCACGACCCGATCCGTGCGGAACCGGGTCCTGCTCATCGGTTCATCGTCTTTGCGTCTTGCGGCCATGTTTGCCCTGGTCTCCTGTCTGGTTGTTTCACGGTAGACGGGGTGAAGTGTAACCCAGGGCGATGGCGGCCATGCGATAGCGGCTGTGACCCGGTTCCCGTTTCCGGCTAATTTCCTCGGGATATATCGGTAATTGCCTGATTCGCGGCGGGCTCCAGCCTGATGGTCCGGTCCGCCAGGGCGAGGCTGGCCGGTCTGTGGGTGATGAGGATCACGGTTTTGGCCTGCAATATCTCGTGGCACTCCTCGATAAACGCCTTTTCACCCTCCGGGTCGAACATGGCGGTGGCCTCGTCCAGCACGAGCACCGGCGGGTCGCGCAGCAGTGTCCGGGCCAGGGACAGGCGCTGGCGCTGGCCGCCCGAAAGACGGACGCCCTGGTCTCCGATGACCGTGTCGTAACCATCGGGCAGTTCCCGGATAAAAGCGTCCGCGTGGGCCGCCCGGGCCGCGGCTTCTATCTTGTCGCGGCTCACCCCGGGCTCGCCGTAGGCGATATTCTCTGCCACGCTGCCGTTGAGCAGCAGCACGTGCTGGGCCACCAGGCCGATCTGCCTGCGCAGGCTGGCGATGCTGGCCTGGCGGGTATCCACACCGTCGATCAAGATGCTGCCCCCGGTCGGGTCGGCGAAGCGCAGCAGCAGCTGGCCGAGGGTGGATTTTCCCGCGCCGTTGGGGCCGGTGATGGCCAGGGTCTGGCCGGCGGGGATCGTCAGGTTGAAGCGCTTCAGCAACACCGGCCTGCCCGGGTAGCCGAAGCTCACGTCCCTGAATTCGATCTGGCCGGTGACCCCTGCGAGCTCGATATCGCCTGTATCCGCCGGTTCCGGCTGCTCACCCAGGAATTCCACAATACGCCCGGCGCTGCCGCGGGTGCGCTGTGCCTGGCCATAGACGTTGGCCAGGGTGCCCAGGGGGCTCATCAGCAGCATGGCGTAGAGCAGCAGTGTCACCAGCTCGGCCGGCGCCAGCTGGCCGCTCTCGATACGGTTTGTGCCCAGCCACAGCAGTACCACGACACCCACGCCTCCCAGCAGGCTTATCAGCGGCGACAGCGCCGCCTCTATTTGCCACTGCTGGCGCGACAGGGAAAACAGCCGCTTGTTGGCCGTCTCGAAGCGGCCCTGCTCATGGGCCTCCCGGGTGAAGGCCTTGATGGCCGGCAGCATCCCCAGGTTCTCCTCCACCACGGATACCAGGTCGCTGTTGGCCTCCACCCAGGCCCGCGACAGGGGGCGCAACCGCCGCCCGACCACTTTCATCGCCACGAAATACACGGGCAGGAACACCACTGCCAGCACTGCGATCGACCAGTCCAGCCAGGCCATCATCACGAATGCGCCGCCAAAGGTGACCAGCGCGGGCAGCAACTGCACCAGTGTGTCGGTGACGAAGCTGCTGATAATGGCGGCGTCGGTGCTGAGCAGGGTAAGGGTGTCGCCGCCGCGGCGCTGCTGGTAATAAGCCACCGGCAGCGCCTGCAGGTGCTGGTAGAGGCGGGTGCGCAATTCGGCAGTGATGCGCTCGCCGGTGCTGCCGATGACATACTGGGTGGCAAACGACAGCAGGCTGCGCAGCAGCATGAGCAGCAGCCAAATCCCGAGCAGCGCCCGCACCCCCACCCCGAGATCGCTCTCGCCTATCACGCTGGCGGTGAGCAGCCCCGCCATCCAGGGATTGGCCAGGGACAGCAGGCTGCCGGCCACCAGCAGGCCCAGCACCGCCAGCAACACGCGGCGGTGGGGGGTGATGTAGCCAAGGAGCGGCCCGAAACGGGCCGGCGGCTGGGTATGATTCATGCTATCGCCTGGCCCGGAAGTCGATCTTGTCTAGAGGGTGTCAAGGCCGGGATAATACCATCCGCACCCATCACCAGCATCTTTCACCGGCACCCCTCACCAACAGCCCCGTCCCCAGCACCCGCCATCAGCACGCGTCCCCAGCATCCGCTATATGCGCCCGGGATTCGCCTTTGCCGCCTCACCCCCTCCACTGCAGGAATCCACACCTGCTTTCCCGTAATTCACGATCCGCCTCCCGGAGGTGTCCCTGAACACCACTCCCGACCTTTCATCGGCAGTCTTCTCGGCGTTTTTCTCCAGACGTATTTCGAAGCACCCGCGATGTAGCTGCCGATGATGAAAGCGACACAGCACCACAAGATTCTGCAGGCTCGTCTCGCCCCCATCCACCCAGTGGTGAATATGATGCGCGTCCACGTACTTCGATTCATGGCAACCGGGGTAGCGGCATACCCCATCCCGCTCCAGCAGCGCCCGACGAATATGTGCCGGCACAATGCGGGAGCGCCGCCCCACGTTGAGTACCTGCCCGCCGCCGTCCTCCAGCACCGTCACCAGCGATGCGTCGCATCCCAGACGCCGGGCCGTCTGCGGCGACAGCCAGGGCTTATCCTCGAAGTGGGCCCGGCCGTGCTTACAACACACCCCCGCGCGCTGCTCCCGCAGTGTATTGATGTCCACATGCAGCACGACCTGGCAGCGTTCCGCGCCAGTGAGCCCCTGCAGTCGAGAATATTGGCCAGCCGTTGCCAGATAGTGCTCTGCCATAGCGGAAAAGGC
>JAZBNW010000085.1:0-19911 GCA_036350855.1 Halieaceae bacterium | reverse complement strand
CGCTTTTTGTCGTAGGAGACGATCAGCGTATCCTGGTCAAACATCACCGACTGGAAACGCGCATAGGGGCACATGTACTTGCAGACCTGCTCGCGCCTCCCGCCCCCGTTGATGTAGGTCGCCAGGGTGAAGAACAGGGTCCACAAAAATTGCCACTTGCCGGGCGACAGGGTGGCGAAGTCGTAGACCAGGTCGCGAACCGGGTTGAAGTAGCCGACGAAAGTCATCCCCGTCACCAGAGCGACAAAAAGCCAGGAGGCGTGTTTGGCCCCTTTTTTCGCGATCTTTTCCGCGGACCAGGGCGCCTTGTCCAGCTTTATGCGCTGGTTGCGGCTGCCCTCGGTTTTTTGCTCGAGCCACATGAAAATACTGGTCCACACGGTCTGCGGGCAGGTATAGCCGCACCAGATGCGACCGGCAAAGGTGGTGACAGCGAACAGGCCGAAGGCGGCGATCATCAGCATGAAGGCCAGCATGGGCGCATCCTGCGGCCAGAACGTGAGGCCGAAGATATGGAATTTTCTGGCCGGCAGGTCGAACAGCACCGCCTGGCGTCCGTCCCATTGCAGCCAGGGCAGCAGCAGGTAACCCAGTAGCAGGGGCCAGCCGCTGAACAGCCGCACCCGCTGGTAGAAGCCTTCGATTTTGCGTGTATAGATTTTTTCGCGGCGCTGGTAGAGGTCGATCTCGCCGACCTCTGCAGGCGCGACATCCTGGAGATCAATCAGATCCTTGTCAGACATGGTCCTGTTCCGTGGTAGGTGTAACTACGCGCTGTAGCGGGGGCTGCCATCCATGGGCCCCCGGATTGCTGCTTCCGCTTTACTGCTTGTTCAGGCCATACACATAGGCCGTGAGAATGTGGATCTTGTCTTCACTGAGCGTATTCTGGAACGCGGGCATCATACCGTTGCGTCCGGCGCGCAGGGTCTGGGCAATCTGCTCGGCACTGCCGCCGTACAGCCAGACGCCATTGGTCAGGTTGGGCGCCCCGAGCGCCGGGTTGCCAGTGCCGTCGGCGCCGTGACAGGCCACGCAGTAGGTCTGGAACACGGTCTTGCCGGCCTCGACTCTGGCGGCATCCACATCGCGGCCGTTGAGGCTCAGCACATACTGGGTCACATCGGCTATACCCTCATCCCCGATCACACTGCCCCAGGCCGGCATGACCGCCTGGCGGCCGTTGACCAGGGTGGCCTTGATGGTGGCGGGGTCACCGCCGTAGATCCAGTCGTCATCATGCAGGTTGGGGAAGCCGTAGGCCCCCCCCGCGTCAGCCCCGTGACACTGGGCGCAGTTGTTGGCGAACAGGCGCATGCCCATTTTCCGCACCGCCGGGTCGCCGGCAATCTCCTCCACGGGCAGGGCCAGATAGCGGTCCCTCATGTCGCGGAACCTCGCTTCGGCGGCGGCCACTTCCCGGTCGTACTGTCCGATCTGGGTCCAGCCGATCACACCGGGAAAATTGCCCATGCCGGGGTAGACGATCAGGTAGCCGATACCCCAGACAATGGTGATGACGAACATGTAGAACCACCACGCCGGCAGGGGATTGTCGAGTTCCTCGATGCCGTCGTAGACGTGCCCCGTGGTCTTTTCGGTGGACGGCTGCTCGCGCTTGCGATTGGCGAACAGGATCCAGGAAATCCCCACAATCGTCACCGTAGTGAGGATAATTATCCACCAGCTCCAGAAACTAGCCATTCCTTGCTTCCTCCTGCATTGTATCCTTGTTCATCTTTTCGTCCGCGAAGGGCAGGTTGGCGGCTTCATCAAATGCCTTTTTGCGTTTGCTGCTATACGCCCAGATGCACAGGCCGATGAATGCGATCATCAGCATCACTGTGCTCAAACCTCTCAAGTCGTTGATATCCATAGGGACTAGCGCCTCGTCTGCAGCAGGGTGCCCAGCTGCTGTAAGTAAGCTACCAGGGCTTCAATTTCTTTCTTGCCTTCCACGGCCGCTGCGGCGCCGCTGATGTCATCGTCGGTATAAGGCACACCGACTTTGCGCAGTGCCTTCATCTTGTCCGGGGTGCGCGCACTGTTCACCTCGTCTTCAAACAGCCAGGGGAACGCGGGCATGTTCGATTCAGGCACGACATCCCTGGGGTTGTAAAGGTGCGCGCGATGCCAGTCGTCGCTGTAACGCTTGCCAACCCTCGCCAGGTCGGGCCCCGTACGTTTGGAGCCCCACAGGAAAGGGTGGTTGTAGACGAATTCGCCGGCCACGGAAAAGTGGCCGTAGCGTTCGGTTTCAGCCCGCAGGGGGCGGATCATCTGGGAGTGACAGGTATTGCAGCCCTCGCGAATGTAGATATCGCGGCCCTCCAGTTCCAGGGCAGGAAGCGGCTTGAGTCCGGCGATGGGCTCGTTGGTCTCTTTTGCAAACAGCAGGGGGACCAGTTCGACCAGCGTACCGAAACTCAGCGCGACAAGGATCAGGATCATCATCAGGCCGACATTCTTTTCAATGACTTCATGTTTCATGGTCTGCTCCTTACGCCGCGCTGGCAGCAGCCGGGACTGCTTGAGGTTCTACGCCTTTGCGGCTTGTCATATACACGTTGTAGGCCATGACCAGCATACCGCTGAAGAAGATGGCGCCACCGATAAGCCGTACCACGTACCCCGGGTAACTGGCCGCCACCGACTCGACAAAACTGTAGGTGAGGGTGCCGTCCTGGTTATAGGCGCGCCACATCAGGCCCTGCAGGATGCCGTTCACCCACATGGAGGTGATGTAAAGCACGGTGCCGATGGTGGACATCCAGAAGTGGGTATTGATCAGGCCGATACTGTACATCCGCTCTTTCGCGAACAGGATGGGAATCAGGTGGTAGATCGCACCGATGGAGATCATCGCCACCCAGCCCAGGGCGCCGGAGTGTACGTGGCCGATAGTCCAGTCGGTGTAGTGCGACAGGGAGTTGACGGTCTTGATCGACATCATCGGGCCTTCAAAGGTGGACATACCGTAGAAAGACAGGCTGACCACCAGAAAGCGCAGGATCGGGTCGGTGCGCAGTTTGTGCCAGGCGCCGGACAGGGTCATCATGCCGTTGATCATGCCGCCCCAGGAAGGCGCGAGCAGGATCAGTGACATGACCATGCCCAGGCTCTGGGCCCAGTCGGGCAGTGCTGTGTAATGCAGGTGGTGGGGACCGGCCCAGATGTAAACAGCCACCAGTGCCCAGAAGTGCACTATCGACAGGCGGTAGGAATACACCGGCCGCTCCGCCTGCTTGGGCACGAAGTAGTACATCATGCCGAGGAAGCCTGCGGTCAGGAAGAAGCCCACCGCATTGTGGCCGTACCACCACTGCACCATGGCGTCCACGGTGCCGGCGTAAACGGAGTAGGCCTGGAACGAATTCATGGCGATCGGCATGGCAAGGCTGTTGATAATGTGCAGTATTGCGACGGCGATGATAAACGCACCGAAAAACCAGTTGGCCACGTAGATATGGTCGGCCTTGCGCTTGGCGATAGTGCCAAAGAACACAATGGCATAAAGCACCCAGACCACGGTGATGAGCAGGTCGATCGGCCACTGCAGCTCGGCGTATTCCTTGCCGCTGGTAATGCCCAGTGGCAGGGTGATAGCCGCAGACAATATAACCAGTTGCCAGCCCCAGAAGGTGATGGCGGCCAGTTTATCGGAGATCAATCGCACCTGGCAGGTACGCTGAACCACGTAGTAGGAGGTGGCGAACAGGGCGGAACCGCCAAAAGCGAAGATCACGGCGTTGGTATGCAGTGGGCGCAGCCGGCCGAAGTGCAGCCAGGGTAGGTCGAAGTTCAGTGCCGGCCAGGCCAGCTGGGCCGCGATCAGCACCCCCACCAGCATACCGACGATGCCCCAGACCACGGTCATTATCGCAAACTGGCGCACTACCTTGTAGTTGTAGGTGGGGTGTTCCAGTGCAGAGTTAAGCTCGCTCATGGTTCAATTCCAATTCAAGATGTCATTGCAATAAAATTCGGTATGTAGCGCTGTCGCTCAGTCCGTAAACGCCGGCGCCGCGCCGTACTCCCACAGGATCACTGATCCAACCATCATGCAGATAAGGATGACAAGCGCCACGCCCACCACCGCGCTGGAAAACAGGAAGCCGCGCTCCTCGGGAATACCCATGACGATGGGAATACCAAGGTAGAGCAGGTATACGGACCAGCTCACCGCCGCCACGCCGATCAGCAGGTCGATCCACAGCAGCGGGTAGAAGCCGACCAGCCCGGCGATGAACAGCGGGGTGGAGGTCAGGCCGACGATCACGATGCCCTTGGTCAGGCTCGAGTTGGCGCCGTAGGTGTCCGACATCCAGTGGACGAAATAACCGATGACCGCCACGGAGCCGAGCATGGCGAGGTAGAACAGGATAGTGATCTGGCGGGCGCTTTCGGCTGTGAGCTTGATCGCCTCGCCCTGGTCACCGACGGTCCAGCCGACCCGGCTGGTACCATAGTACCAGGCGACCGCCGGCAGGATGGCGAGGAAGCAGGGATAGAGCAACAGGGTCCTGAAGGAGTCTTCCGGAAGCGCGGCGATGGCTCGCCACTGGGCACTGGGCCGCGTCAACAAGCCAAAAGTATGTTGGATCATTAGGTTGCAGTCTCCCCGAAACAGCCAAAGTTTTTGTTAATGCGCAATGATAAGGTGTGCAGGATTCGCAACCTTGATATACGTCAAGGTAGTAGCTGGAGCCTGGCCCCTAACCGCCGACGTTGGCCATCTTCTGCAGGCCCGCGACGTCCAGTATCTTGATTTCCTTGTTGTCGACCCGCAGCACCTCCAGTTTTTGCATGCGGCTGAATACCCGGCTGACCGTTTCGACGGTCAGGCCCAGGTAATTGCCGATGTCCACCCTGGACATGGGCAGCCTGAACTGGGTCGCGCTGAGCTTGCGCTTCGAATTGCGTGTGGAAATACTCAGCATCAGTGAGGCGACGCGCTCATCTGCCGAATTCTTGCTGAGCAGCGTGATCAACTGCTGGTCCTCGGTGATCTCCCTGCTCATGAGCTGGAAGAAATGGCGCTGCAGGTTGGGCATAAGGGAGCTGAGCTTTTCCAGCGAGGTGAACGGGATCTCGCACACCGCAGCGGTTTCGAGGGCCTTGGCGGAGGAGGCGTGGAGATTGTTGCTGATCCCGTCCATCCCGAGTATTTCCCCGGGAAAGTAGAAGCCAGTCACCTGCTCGCGGCCGTCGTCTGTTGTTTTGTAAGCCTTCATGGCGCCTGAGCGCACGGCGTAGACAGACCTGAAAATATCGCCTTCGCGATACAGGTGCTGGCTTTTCTGCAATGGCTTGCTGCGCTGGATGATGTCGTCGAGTTGCGCGATGTCGTCGCTTTCGAGGGCCAGTGGCAGGCAGATACTGTTCAGGCGGCAATTGCCGCAACTTACCTGGTAGTCGTGAACGCAGGGCTTTAAAACACTGTTCTCCCCCGCATCAGCCAATCTGATGGTCATGCCAAGCTCCTCCCTAAGGGACTCGCTCATTATAATGCAAAGTGCTGGCGGCCTGTACCCTGTTTTTTTATGCCCGGGGGTCAGATTGTTGCGGAGAACCTCGGCGGCGGCTGGTCGCCCCGATGGGCGCTGAGGTAGGCATCGAAAGGCATGCAGATGTTGCGCAGGAACGGCCTGCCGCGATGGCTGATCGTGATTTCCCCGTCCCCGATGTCGAGCAGGCCATCCTCTGCCATGGGGATCAGTGAGGCGAGCTCCCCGGGAAACTTTGCCTTGAAATCGATGCCAAACTGGCGGTTGCAGTCCCCTATATCCAGGCGCAGGTCACAGATAAGGCTCATTATGATGTGGCGTCGCAGCCTGTCCTCGGCAGTCACCTTGCAACCCCGGGTGAACGGCAGCTCGCCCGCGTCCACCAGGCGGTAGTAGTCCGCTATCTCCCGGGTGTTTTGCAGGTAGAAATCGCCGATCTGGCTGATCGCCGACACTCCGAGCCCCAGCAGGTCATCAGCCATATGCAGGGAATAGCCCTGGAAGTTGCGCTGCAGCCGACCCTCCCGCAGCGCCAGGGCCAGCTCGTCTTCCGGCAGCACGTAGTGGTCCATGCCGATGTGCAGGTAGCCCGCATCCTGGAGCGTGTGGCTGATCATCTGCTGCAGCAGCAGTTTCTCCTCGGGGGAGGGCAGCGTGAGCCTGTCTATCGCCCGCTGGCTGCTGAAGCGCTCGGGCAGGTGGGCGTAGTTATAGCAGGCGATACGATCCGGACGCAGGCTGCTCACTTTCTGCAGGGTCTCCTGCATGGTGTGGCGGTCCTGGTGGGGCAGCCCGTAGATCAGGTCGAAGCTCAGCGAACGGAAGTGATGTGAACGGATATGGTCCACCAGCGGGGCAACCGTCTCGTAGGGCTGGACCCGGTTGACCGAGCGTTGGACCTGCGGGTCGAAGTCCTGGATCCCGAGGCTGATCCGGTTGAAGCCGACCCCCTTGAGCAGCGCGATGGTGCTGTGATCTACCGTGCGGGGGTCTATTTCTATCGAGTACTCCCGGTACTCCTTGTCCAGCAGGCGAAAATTGCTGGCCAGGGTATGCATCAGTTCGGTGATCTCGGCGTTGTCCAGATAGGTGGGGGTGCCGCCGCCCCAGTGCATCTGGGTGATCGGGCGGCTGCGGCCCACCAGCGCGGACTGCTGCTCGATCTCCCGCTGCAGTCGATCGAGGTATTGCCTGGCCACGCCTTTTTGTCGGGTCACGATCTTGTTGCAGGCGCAGTAGTAACAGATATCCCGGCAAAAAGGCAGGTGAAGGTAGAGTGACAGGGGGGCCCGCTTGTGGTCTCCGTCCCGTTGTTGCCACGCGAGGTACTGGTCTGCCGGAAAGTCCTGGCGAAACTGCGGCGCGGTGGGATAGGAGGTGTAGCGCGGCCCCTCACATGCGTACTTGGCCGCCAGTTCCATTTCCACCCGGTGGGCGGGAGATGAGGCCAGGTCGGCTTCAGGTCCGGGGATGATGCTATTCATGTCTCGCAGGTATCCGGTCAATCACGCCTGCACCATAGCAATAACAGGGGCTCGCCGCGTTGACATAGGTCAAACCGCGCGGCGCAGGTCGTCCCACTAGGCCAGTGAGGCCACGCTCTTGATAATCATCCGGACCAGCTCGGCCTGGCGCGAAACGCCGGTCTTGGCAAAAATGGATTTGAGCTGGGCCCTTGCCGTGTGGGGTGAGATGTTCTGGACCTGGGAAACCTCGGCCAGGCTCAGCCCCCTGGCCAGCAGGATTGCCACGTTTGACTCAGCCGGGGTCAGCCCGAACAGTTCCCCCAGGGTTTGCTGGGAGGCTGAATCGTGCTGCTCGGGGTCGCTGAGAAATACCGCCGCGCAGGGACCTGCCTGGCCTTCAGCCCACTCGCCGACCGGCACCGGGCGAATCACCAGGCCCAACGGGGGGCGGCCCCCGGGGCGGGGCACCCGCAGGGCCTTTACCACGGAGGTCTCACCGGCGCGCTGGGCCGCGATGACACTGCCCAGCGCGCTTTGCAGTTCGCGGTCGGTGCTTCGGCTTTCGATACGCAGGTGCTTGCCGCGCAGGCTCAGGCCGTCCCCTTCCTTGAGCAGGGCCGACGCCAGGGCGTTGGTGTTCAGCAGGCGGCCCTGCTCGTCGAGAATGATGGTGGCGACGGACAGTTGGTCAATGGCCCCGGCATAGATGTCCCGTTCAGAGGTCATCTGGTTCAGCCTGGCGTAGATCTCCAGAGCCAGGTGAAGGTGCGGCGTGATGAGTGCGAGCACTTCCCTGTCCCTGGCGCTGAAAGGCGCCTCGTCGCGCCGGCGCGAAAATCGCAGCCGCGCCAGCAGGCCTTCGGGTTCGCCGGTATCGACGCCGAGTATTCGGAACAGGCCGATGGGCTGCAGGTAGTGCTGGTAGTAGTCCGAGGCCATGAGCTCGGCGTCGCCAAGCAGGTCATCCAGGGTGATGATCCGATCCAGCGGCAGGTTGATGAAGGGATCCAGGGAGAAGAACTGCTCGCGGTAGGCAGTCACCTCCCAGTCGCCGGGGTCGGCGAGCACGGCATCCCCCGCCTGCCCTGCGCCACCGGGTCGGACACAGTTGAGGATGAATCCGCGATCACCGGCGGAGGGGGGGCGCAGCACCAGCGAGACCACCTGGGCGTCGATGGCCTCGCGCAGCGCGGGCAGGGTGCAATGCCAGGGACGCTGCGCTACAGCGCCCCGGTATATAGCCTGCACCAGGTGATTGAAGTCCTTGTCTACCAGGGGGGAGGGCATGTCGCTTCGGGGTTCCTACTTCTCGATGGAGGACAGGTCCTGGGCAACCTCCGACAATATCCTGGGCCTGCCGATGCCCCAGCCCTGCAGATAATCGACGCCGATTTCCTGCAACTTGCCGATGATTTCATCGTTCTCCACCGACTCGGCAATGGTCTCCTGGCCAAGGAAATGCGCCAGGTCGTTGATCGAGCGCGCGATGGCATAGTCGTTTCTGTTGCGGTGGATATTGGTGACGAAGCTGCCGTCTATCTTGACGTAGTCGACCGGCAGTTCGCGCAGGTAATTGTGGCTGGCCAGGCCGGTACCGAAGTCGTCGATGGAAAACTTGCAACCGATATTGCGAAATGCCCGGACAAAGTCCGCCGCCTTCACCAGGTTCGAAATGGTCCCCGTTTCGGTGATCTCGAAACAGATTCTGCTGGTGCCGACGCCGTACTCTGAAATCTGCTCGAACAGGTAATCCATAAAGCTGTCGTCGGTGACGCTGGTGCCGGACAGGTTGATGGACAAACTGGGAATCACTTTCTGGGCGTCCATCAAATGGCTGATCCAGCTGAATGCCTCGCGCACGACCCAGCGATCCACCAGCGACATGAAACCATAGCGCTCTGCGGACAGGATGAAATCCTGTGGCGAGGACAGGCTGCCGTCCCTGTTGGTCAGGCCCAGCAGCAATTCGTAGTGCAGTTGCTCCACCCTGTCACCGCTGATCCTGGTTTGCACGATGGGTTGCGCCTGCAGGACGAAGCGGTCGGTTGCCACCGCCTGCTCCAGATCGCGTTTGACCCGCAATTTTTCCTGGGTATAGGTGCTGGGGGAGGACTGGCTTTGCTGGAACTGCACGACGCGGTTGCGGCCCTGCTCCTTGGCCAGGTGCATGGTGGAGCGTGCGGTGTTGAGTATCTGGCCGACTTCCGGGCTGTGCTCCTGGATGGGAACCGCGCCGATGGAGACAGTGAAGCTGATCCTGTCGCCTTCGATCTCGACGCTGCTGGATTCGATATCCCGCCGGATTTTCTCCGCAATCTGCATGGCCTGCTCCATGGTGCGATCAAGCAACAGCACTGCGAAGCTGTCTGACTCGATCCTGGCGGAGGAGGATTTTTTACTGTGCAGCTGCGCCAGCAGCCTGGCGAATTCGAGCAGCACCTGGTCGCCGTGAATACGGTCGTAGACATCGTTGACCAGTGTGAACTGGTCGATGTTGATGTAGAGCACTGCGTGCTGCGAGCCCTTCTGCTGGGCGTGGCGCAGGGCGCGGCCCATCTGGTCGAGGAAAGTTGCCCGGTTGATCAGCTTGGTCAGGGAGTCGTGGTTGCGGGCGAAGCTGAGGGTTTTCTGGACATGCTCGAGCGTCTG
The DNA here is from genome assembly GCA_036350855.1 of Halieaceae bacterium. Taxonomy (GTDB): domain Bacteria; phylum Pseudomonadota; class Gammaproteobacteria; order Pseudomonadales; family Halieaceae; genus JARRPM01. The sequence continues at coordinate 10,289 of JAZBNW010000085.1, read as the reverse complement.
GTAGAGGCTCTTGTCGACGACAGAGAGCTTGTCCGCCGGGGCGGGGGGCTGCATCCCGCGGCTGAGCTGCCGGGCGAGCTGGATGTTGCTGATGTCGGCGACTTTCTGCCCGCGCTCGTTGACGAAGATGTACCGGTCCCGCTCCTCGCTGATCCAGGCCAGTTGCATCCGCACCTTTTTGCCGGACTTGTCGCGGTAGCTCAGCCAGGTGCCTTTTTCCAGCTGCTCGACCCGCATGACCCAGCGCCGCAGTCGCGGCAGGTCCTCGACCTTTGCGCGCAACTGCGCCGGTTCCGCCTGCGCCTCTTCAGTGGCTTCGGTGCAATTGATAAATTCCACGTCCCGGTTGCCGCCCATGATGTCCCGCAGCGTATCCAGTACCTGCTGGTGTGACACGTTGGTAGGCAGGCCCGAGGCTATCTGCTGTTCGATCATGTCGATCAGCGTGCCCGCCTCCAGGCCGCGCTGGGTCATCATCTCGTCGTTGGCATCCCCCTGGTCCTGCTCGCCGAGCCACTGCTGCAACTGGTCCAGGGTTTTGAGATGGTCCTTCCAGCCCCTGCTGTGGGGGCCTTCTTTTATGTGGGTCAGGACCAGCAGATCACGCAGGCCATTATCGACGAGGTCCACCAGTACCTTTGGCGCATGGGCGGTCTTCACCTTGCTGGCGATCACCTTGTCGACTGCCTGCTGCGCCTTGAGCAGTTTTTCCTGGCCTTCTTCTATGCGTACCACCCGCTCGACATTGCGGGACAGGGCCCTTTCCTGCTGGCTCACGAGTTTTTCAATTTTCTGCAAGGCGCTGTCGAACACCGCGCTGTCGTGGTCGTAGTCGGCGACGATCCGGTCGACGATCTCGGTAACCCGTCCCTCCAGTGCCTTGTTGGGAAAGTTGGCAGAGCTCGACAGCTGGGCCAGCTTGTCCAGTGTGGCCCGGGCCGGGTGGCCGCGGTCGAGAAAGAAGTGGGGGTCCAGCAGGGCGAGCTTGGCAAGCGGAATGTGCAGTTCCCCGAGGGCGGGCCTGAGTTCGCTGCTGAGATCCAGCTGGGATTTTATGGTGCCGAACAGGTTGTCCACCAGGTCGAGCTGGTTGAGACTGTCCGCGGTGAGGCCCGTGGTGTCCCGCAGTTCACTCAGGGTCTCCTTGTTCTGCGCCAGGTACTCGCGCAGGGAATTGCCCTGTTCAACGGCCGCCCGCACCCCGGCGTCGTGCTGCAGGGAGCCCAGTGCCCGGGCGATATCCCCGGCGCCGGCCAGCTTTTGCTGCTGTTCACTGCCGGGGGCCAGGGAAGTACCGTCCCAGTCTCCCCCGGCAGGTGGAGCGTCGTATGCGCGGGCCGGCGCACCGGGGGATTCATCGGCAGTGCGCCTGAAATTCAGGGCGTCGATAACCGACTTGTATATGTTGTCGTATTTTGCCTGTTGCGTGTTTGGCGTCGGCCGGGTGCCGGCCCGGGAGCCGCGGATCGACTGGGCCATCTCTGCCAGGGTGGGCTGGTCCGCCGGGCTTCTGCCGGCAGCGGGTGCGGGTTGATCTTCCGATCGGGTCGACGGATCCGCTGTCCCGGGCGCCTTGCGGGTGACCGGACGGGCTGGTTTGCCGTGGTCCAGCAGGGTTCCCTTGGCGGCGATCTCCTCCTCCAGTGCGGGACGGATACCCTGGCTCGCGAGTCGCTGGTTCAGGTAGAGGTAATAGTGTTCCAGTTCCCGCAGGAACTCCCGGGTGAAAAAGTCGAAGATCTTCACCACCACGGGGGCGGCATAGTGCTGGGCCGAGATGGTGCGCTGGAAGGCCTGGCTCAGGGGACGTATGTGTACCGGCATCCTGACCCGGTTAGGGTCGGCATCGATGAGCGTTGCGTAGCGTATCAGCAGTGCCTCCAGTGGCACCCGATAGATATCCTCGCCATGACTCACCATGCGCTCCAGCGCCAGCGAGCTTTCGAATTCCCCCGTATCGACCAGGTTGAGCTTGCCCGGACCTGGCTCGGCCGGGCCTTGCCGGTCCTCCCGGGATTGCGGCGGGGTGGGGTCGCGATAGAATTCGGCGAGTCGCTTGACGATGTCGGTGGTCATTGCCCCGCTGTTGCGCCGTATCGCCACCGTAGCGTCATAAAAGACATTCTGGTCGGAGCTCGAATGGCGGACCCGGGTGGACAGGTCGAACAGGTGGTCGGCCAGGTTGTTCAGGAAGGGTTTGAGCAGTTTCTCCATCCGCTCCAGGCTCTCGCGCTGCAGGGATGCCAGTACGGTGGAATAGCGCGCGAGGTCTTCTGCGGACGCCCGGGGCCTTGCGCCTGCGCTCAGGCTTGCCTTTATTTGTTGTGCGGATTCGCCAGCGGCATCGGTGAAGCGCAGGGTGAGCAGATCACCGGCCATCGACTCCAGTGTAACCGTGCTGCTGGTGCCAACGCCCCTCTTTGCCTCTTCTGACTGGATCAGCAAGCTGGCCGTATCGCCCCTGCGCATTGTCGGTTGTTGCCCGTGGGAGGGTTTGCGCAGCACTCTCGCCCCGGTCAATTGCAGGCCGCCATCCGGCAGCACCGACAGATCCCCGACAAGGCGCGTACCGTCGTTCAGTTCGAGTCTGGCGGTATGCCCGATCTGCTGCGCTAGGGGTTCAGGCATTTGACCTCTGCATGCTGGGGTAGTCCCGCGCGACCGCCAGGCCCCGGGGCCCGCAAGTCTTGTGGGTTCGCACTGAAGTATACCCTTATATGGACGGCCGACAAACGGGAAGCAGGGGCCATATCACCTGAATCAGCCAGTTTGTGCCTTGGCGTTCGCGGCAGCCAGGAAGGCCGGCTTTTCACCGCCGCCGTGGACCGCGAAACTGGTACCGCTGACATAGGAGGCCAGGGGCGAGGCGAGGAACAGGCAGGCGTTGCCCACATCAGCGGGCAGGCCCATGCGCCCGAGGGGTATGGTGGCCGCAACCGCGGCGATACCCTGTTCGTCACCGTAGTGCAGTTCCGACTGCTCAGTCTGGGTCAGGCCGACAATGACGGCGTTGATGCGAACCCGGGGTGCCCACTCCACCGCCAGCGAGGTGCCCAGGTTGACCAGCCCCGCCTTCGCCGCTCCGTAGGCGGCCGTGCCGGGGGACGGGCGCAGGGTACTGACGCTGGCAATGTTGATGATGCAGCCGCCGCTATCCTGCCCCTGCATGGCCCGGTTGGCGACCTGGCTGAAGTTCAGCGGGGCGATGAGGTTGAGCCGTATGATAGCCTCGGAAAAGCGCGGTGAGGCGGTGGCCGCGTCGGCGAAGGGGGCGCCACCGGCATTGTTGACCAGCACGTCGAGGCGGCCAAACCGCGCCAGCAGCTGCTGCACGCAGCGCTCTATCTGGTCATAATCACGCACATCGCAGCCGATGAACGTCGCCTCACGTCCCTGCGCCGCCGGCAATTCCTCCGGTTGTGACCGGCCGCAGATCACCACCTGGGCCCCCGCCGCCAGGAAGCTTTCCGAAATGCCCCTGCCAATCCCCTTGCCGCCACCGGTAACCAGTACGACCTTGCCGGCAAAATCCAGCGGGTTGCTCATCTATTTACACTCCTTCGGCCGCCGTTGCGCCGCGACTTGTGGTTAGTCAGTGATTTACATAATATGCCCCGGCCGCTCCCATCCTAAACGAATTCATGGGGGCTGGACATTCCCGGGCAGTGAAAGCCTGCTTCTCCCCGATCTGTTACAGGACCTAGTGATATGACCACAGAAAATTTACCGGTGCTCGCCATTCTGGGCGGCACAGGCGACCTCGGCACCGGACTGGCCCGGCGTTGGGCCCAGGCGGGTTATGAGGTGATTATCGGCTCCCGCACCCTGGAAAAAGCCGAGGCGGCGGTGGCGGACTTGCGAGAGGTGATGGCCGAGCGCGGCGTGGGTGAGATCACGGTCCAGGCCATGTCCAACCTGGATGCTGCCGCAGCCGCCGGGATTGTCACGCTTACCGTGCCCTTCAGCCACCAGGTGAGCACGCTCGAGTCGGTGCGCGAGGCGCTGCAGGGCAAAATCCTGATCGATGTCACGGTTCCCCTGGTGCCGCCCAGGGTGGCACGGGTGCAGCTGCCCCCCGAGGGCAGTGCGGGCCAGATTGCCCAGGCCTTGCTGGGCGATGAGGTGGCCGTGGTATCGGCGTTCCAGAATGTGGCCGCCGCCCATTTGCAGGAGGGCAAGGGCGTCGAGTGCGACGTGCTGGTCAGTGGCAACAGCAAGGAGGCCCGGCAGGAGGTGATCAGGCTGGTCGAAGCAGCCGGCATGCGCGGCTTTCATGCCGGCATGATCAACAACGCCGCCGCAGCCGAGGCGCTGACCTCGGTGCTGATCGCTATCAACAAGCAGTACGGCTGTCATGCGGGCATCAAGATCAGTGGGCTGGGCGATGCCTGATGGCCGTCAGGCTGGAGTTGCTTGCCCTTGAGCGCTTTCCCCTGGTGGAACCGGGGGATGAGCTGGGCCAGTTGCTGGTCGACTCCCTGCACGATAACGGCCTGCAGTTGCAACCGGGCGACGTACTGGTCATCGCCCAGAAGATCATCTCCAAGGCCGAGGGGCGCTATGTGCGCCTGGCCGATGTGACCCCCAGCCCCAGGGCCCTGGCCCTGGCGCAACAGGCCGACAAGGACCCGCGCCAGGTCGAGCTGATACTGCGCGAGAGCAAGGAGCTGATCCGGGTACGGCCCGGCGTCATCATCGTGGAACACCGCAACGGCTATGTGCATGCCAACGCCGGGATCGACCGCTCGAATATTGCCAACAGTGCGGAAGATCCCCGGGTACTGCTGCTACCGCTGGACCCGGATGCATCGGCCCGGGCGCTGCGCCGGGATCTGGCTGCGCTCACCGGCCTGGATATCCAGGTGATCATCAACGACAGTGCCGGCCGGGCCTGGCGCAACGGCACGGTGGGCATGGCCATTGGTACGGCGGGCCTTGAGCCGGTGCGCAACCAGATAGGCGAACAGGATATGTTTGGCAACATCCTCCAGGTCACTGAACCGGCTGTGGCGGACGAACTTGCGGCGGCGGCCTCCCTGCTGATGGGCCAATCAACCCAGGGACTGCCGGTGGTGCTGGCGCGCGGGGCGGGACTGCAGCCCTCGGAAGAGGGTTCGGGCAGGCTGATACGCGACAGGGCCATGGACCTGTTCCGCTGATGAATCCCGCCCAACCCGTTCTCGCCCTCTCCGGCGGCGTCGGTGGCGCCAAGCTGGCCCTGGGCCTCTCTGACGTCCTGGAGCCGGGGCAGCTGCATGTGCTGGTCAATACCGGTGACGACTTCAGGCACCTCGGGCTGCATATCAGCCCCGACATCGATACCCTGCTGTACACCCTGTCCGGCCGCGCGAATGCGAGCCAGGGCTGGGGTCTGGAAGGGGAGACCTGGAACACCCTGGCGGCGCTCGAGCAGTTGGGCGCCGATACCTGGTTCAGGTTGGGCGATCGCGATATGGCGACCCACCTGTGGCGCACCCAGCAGCTGAAGGGCGGCCAGCGACTGAGTGCCTGCACCGCTGCCCTGGCCGCGCGGCTGGGCGTGGCCAGCCACATTCACCCGATGACGGATGACCCCGTCAGCACCACGGTGCACAGCGACCGGGGTGACCTGCCGTTCCAGCACTACTTTGTTCGCGACCAGTGTCAGCCCGTGGTTACCGGCTTCAGTTTTGACGGCATCTCCGCCGCCCATCCCAATCGCGAGGTCATGCGCCTGCTGCAGCGCAAGGCGTTCAGCGCTATTGTCATCTGCCCCTCCAACCCCTTTGTCAGCGTCGATCCCATCCTGCAGCTGCCGGGACTGTGGCTGGCCCTGCGCGAGAGCCCGGCGCCTGTCGTGGTGGTCTCGCCGATTGTCGCGGGGCAGGCCATCAAGGGGCCGGCGGCCAAGATGATGGCGGAGCTCGGTATGGAGGTGTCCGCCCTGGAGGTCGCCCGGCATTACAGCAAGCGCTACCCCGGGCTGATGGATCGTTTCGTGATCGATCACAGTGACGCTACAATGGCCGGGGCAATTCGGGAACTGGGGGTGGAAGTGGTGGTAACCGGCACGGTCATGACGAGCAGGGCGGAGAAACAGGCACTTGCCCGTTTCGCGCTGCAGCTGTAGGGAAGCGCGGGGCATTGGTTCGGGCACTGGTACCACTGAAGGATCTCGTCCAGGCAAAAACCCGCCTGGCGGGGCTGCTCAGCCCCTCGGAGCGCAGGGCGCTGGCCCAGGCGATGCTGGAGGATGTACTGGCGGTGCTCGCCGCGCAGCCGCAGCTCGAGGGCATTACCCTGGTGTCCGATGACCCCAGCGCCCATCTCCTGGCGGCGCAGTTCGGCGCTGCCCACTGGCGCGAGAGCGAACTGGGCAGCCGTGGCCTGAACGGGATTGTGACCGCAGCCAGCGCCAGGTTGCTGGCCGGGAACGGCGGCGACATCCTGCTGGTACACGCTGACCTGCCCCTGCTCGCGAGCGCGGATATCGCCGCGGTGCTCGCGCTGCGCGAACAATCCGCGGGCCTGGTAATCGGCTGCGACCGCCGCGGTAGCGGCACCAATTTACTGTGTTACGACGCCGCGAGCGCGCCGGTATTCAGTTTCGGCGCGGACAGCTGCGCCGCGCACCTGGCGGCTGCCGCCAGGCGGGGTATCCCGGCACGTGTGCTGGCGCGCGAGGGCATAGGCTTCGATGTGGATGAGCCCGGGGATCTCGCGCAGTTGTTGCAGCGACTGGGCAGGACCAGCGCCGGGGCCACCGCAGACTACCTGCGCAGGACAGACCTGGCCGCGAGGCTCGGCCCGGCGCTGGACTCGCTGGATTCCCCGGAACGACAGCCCGAAAGGAAAGAGGTGAACTGATGCGTCACTGGCAGGCACTCGAGGCCGGATTGTTGGCGGGGCAGGCCCTCTCGCCGGAGCAGGCACTGTCGCTGGCCGACTGCCAGGACACCGCTGCCATGGCGGTGGTCGCCGGGGCGCTGCGTGACAGGGGTTTTCGCAACGTGGTGACCTACTCCCGCAAGGTGTTCATTCCGCTCACTCATCTTTGCCGTGATGTCTGCCACTACTGCACCTTTGCCCGCACCCCGAAAAAGATCGACCGCCCCTTCATGAGTGTCGAACAGGTGCTGGAACTGTGCCACCAGGGCGCGCGACTGGGCTGCCAGGAGGCGTTGTTCACGCTGGGCGAAAAGCCCGAGCTGCGCTACAGCGCAGCGCGAAACGCGCTCGAAGCCATGGGCTTTGCCGATACGCTGTCGTACCTGCGCCATGTCGCGTCAAGGGTGCTGGAGGAAACCGGCCTGTTGCCGCATATCAATGCGGGGTGCATGACCGCCGGCGAAATCGCCGGGTTGCGTCAGGTCAGCGCCTCCATGGGGATCATGCTGGAATCCGCCTCTGCCCGCCTGTGCGAGAAAGGCATGCCGCACTACGGCTCGCCCGACAAGAACCCGGCCGTGCGATTGCAGACCCTGGAACTGGCCGGCCAGGCCGCCGTGCCGTTCACCTCGGGTATCCTGATCGGTATCGGTGAGACCCGACGCGAGCGGATCGAGTCGCTGCTGGCGCTGCGCGAGGTGCACGAACGCCACGGCCACCTGCAGGAAGTCATCGTGCAGAATTTCCGGGCGAAACCCGGCACCCTCATGGCGGCGGCCCCGGAGCGGGACCTGAACGAACTGGTGTGGACTATCGCGGTCGCCCGCCTGGTATTCGGGCCCGCCATGAGCATACAGGCCCCACCCAATCTCAGCCCGGGGGTGTTGCCGCAACTGGTGGCGGCGGGTATCAATGACTGGGGCGGGGTGTCGCCCCTCACGCCGGACCACGTCAACCCCGAGGCCCCCTGGCCCCACCTGGAGCAGTTGGCCCGGGAAACCGCCGCGGCTGGCAAGTTCCTGGACCAGCGCCTGACCATCTACCCCGCCTACGCACGCTCGCCCGGGCGCTGGCTGGATCCCGCCCTGCACAGTGCGGTGCTGCGCCTGTGCGATGCCGACGGCTTCGCCCGGCGCGATAGCTGGGTACCCGGCGAGGAGCGGCCTGTCCCGGCCCTCGAAGCCGCTCTTTTGCGCAGTACTCCCGCGCCGTCCGAGGTATCAGGGGACATTCGCGCCATCGTCGAGCGCTGCCGGGATCGGGGCGAACTGGCGGAGACAGACATCACCCGGCTGTTCCAGGCCAGGGGCAAGGACTTCGCCTGGCTGGTCCGGCAGGCGGATGAGCTCAGGCGGCAGGTCAATGGCGACACCGTCAGTTACGTCGTCAACCGCAATATCAATTACACCAATGTGTGCTATTTCAAGTGCCAGTTCTGCGCATTTTCCAAAGGCAAGCACAGCGAGGACCTGCGGGGCCTTCCGTATGACATCAGCGGGGAGGAAATAGCCGGGCGCTGCATCGAGGCCTGGCGGCGCGGTGCCACCGAGGTCTGCATGCAGGGCGGTATTCACCCGGATTACACCGGCCAGACCTACCTCGACATTCTCCACACGGTGCGCGCCGTCACGCCCGACATGCACGTGCACGCATTTTCCCCGCTGGAGGTCGCCCAGGGCGCCGCCACCCTCGGCATTGGTATAGAGCCGTTCCTGCAGCAGCTGAAAGCGGCGGGCCTCAATACCCTGCCCGGAACGGCGGCGGAGGTGCTGCACGACGAGGTGCGCGAGCTGCTGTGCCCCGACAAACTCAACACGGCCCGCTGGCTGGAGGTGATCGAGGCCGCCCACGAGGCAGGGCTGCCGACCACCGCGACCATCATGTACGGCCATATCGACCAGGCGCACCACTGGGCGCGACACCTGTGGCATATTCGCGAGTTGCAGCGGCGCACGGGCGGCTTCACCGAGTTTGTGCCGCTGCCCTTCGTGCACATGGAAGCCCCCATGTATCTCAGGGGCAAGGCGAGGCGGGGGCCGACGTTCCGCGAGGCGCTGCTGATGCACAGTGTCGCGCGTCTGGTGTTTCACGGGCTGATAGACAATATCCAGGCGTCCTGGGTAAAAATGGGCGAGCAGGGCATCGCGGCTTGTCTCGCCGCCGGGGGGAATGACCTCGGCGGTACGCTGATGAACGAGAGCATTACCCGGGCCGCCGGCTCGGCCCACGGCCAGGAGTGGGCTCCCGCCTTCATGGAGCGACAGATAGCCGCCGCCGGCCGCCAGCCGCGCATGCGCACAACGCTCTACCGCGATGTGCCCCCGGATCGACAGCAGGCCGCCTTCGGCGCGCAGCCGCTGGCGGTGGTGGACAATGCGCCCGCCGGCAAGCGCCAGCGTTCCAAGCGCCTGGTGCCAGTGGCCGCGGTGCTGCCGGATCGCGTCAACCCTGTCTACGAGCAGGTGATGCTGATGGCGGCCTGCAACTGAGCCCGGTCCAGCCGCAGGTGCGCAGGGCGGTACAACTCGAGGGCGGCTGGCTGACACAGCTGGCGCCACAGTTCGAGCAGGACTATATGGCGCAGCTGCGCGCTTTCCTGCTGGCGCAGAAGAAGGCGGGTAAAGAGGTATTTCCCGCCGGTGGAGAAATCTTCAACGCCTTTGCCCATACCCCCCTGGAGCGGGTCAAGGTCGTCATCCTCGGCCAGGACCCCTACCACGGTCCGGGCCAGGCCCACGGCCTGTGTTTCTCCGTCAGGCCCGGGGTCCCGGTGCCGCCGTCCCTGCAGAATATTTTCAAGGAAATACGGGATGAGCTGGGCTATCCCATTCCCTCTCACGGCGATCTCACCCGCTGGGCCGACCAGGGCGTGCTGCTGCTCAACGCAGTCCTGTCGGTGGAGTGCGGACGCGCGGCTTCCCACCAGGGGAAAGGCTGGGAAACGTTCACCGACGAGGTGATCAACGTGGTTAATCGCGAGCGCGAGGGGGTGGTGTTCATGCTCTGAGGCAGTTACGCCCAGCGCAAGGGCAGTATCATCGACCGCCAGCGGCACTGCGTACTCACCGCGCCACACCCGTCCCCCCTGAGCGCCCATCGCGGCTTTTTCGGCTGCGGGCATTTTGTCGCGGCCAACGAGTATCTCGAATCACGGGGCCAGACGCCGATTGACTGGCGCCTGCCGGAGTAGATTTGCGTCTTCTGTTTTTGTGCATTAGTTAGAAAGTATGTGCATGTTCCATTGTCGGCAGGGGTCCGGGTTTGTCCTGGCTCCATGGCCGTAGCCGTGGAGCGAGGCAACCCCCGTCCTCCGCCGCGAATGGAACAGCACATCACGCGTAAATACGCTAATGGCCTATTTTTCGGGGACTGGGTAGGGAACCGGTTCGGTCCGAAGTGACGGACCGTCGGGGCCCGACAGG
>JAZBNW010000084.1:0-33605 GCA_036350855.1 Halieaceae bacterium | reverse complement strand
GCCTCAACCCCGCGACGCCGGGTACACCACTGACCACAACCAGCGCCAAAGAGTGTTGCCCGCCAGCACCTCCCGATTGATGGCGTCGAAGAAACGCTCCAGCTCCACCGGGTCCTTGAAATAATCCATGCGGGTGACGAAGCCGCGCTCGGGATCCAGTTCCTTCACCACTTTCGCCGGGTTACCGGCCACCACCACATTGGCGGGCACATCCCGGGTCACCACGGCCCTGGCGGCCACCACACTGTTCTCGCCGATAGTCACTCCCTTGAGCACGGTCGAGTGATCCCCGAGCCAGACATTGTCGCCGATGGTGACCGGGGTGGCCCGCTCGTCACGCACCGTGCGGTCGTGGATAGTGTGCCAGTCGGAGTCGGTGACATAACTGCCGTTGGCCAGCATCACGCCGTTGCCGATAGTGATTTCATCGCTGGCGCTGATGCGTGAGCCGGGGCTCATCAGGACACAGTCGCCGATCTGTACCCGGCCCTGTCCATCGGCCCGGCCCCAGACCCCGATTTCCACCCGCTGTCCCGGCTCCGCGATCGCGGTGAAGCAGCGGCCGATGGAGATGTTATTGCCTGAAATATGCACATACCAGGGCTTCATGATGGTGTGGTACGGACCCAGCCGGGCGCACTCGGGGCGCAGGAAATACTCCGCATACCAGTGGCGAAAATTCAGGTAGGCCTTTTTCAGCCAGTAAGGTCGCAAGTCTTCGCGCATGGGCGAACTACCTCGTCTGTGGATGTGGGGGTGGTCGGGGGTTATCATCGCAGCGGCAGGCGGCAACATCAAATTCGCGCTGCCGACACCGTCAAATGCCAGGACAGAGGCGCCCTTGTACACACCATCACGCGTCCCCAGCAGTAACCAGCAGCACCTGCACCCGCGCCTGGCGCAGACGGTGCGACGACACCTGGCGCACCGCCCGCGCACGCCGGTGGCTCAGCACACGCTCGACGCCTTCGAACGACTGCTGGCGGAGCTCGCCCGGCAGCCGCGGCCGCTGGTACTGGACTCGTTTTGCGGCAGCGGGCACAGCACCGCCGCGCTGGCCCGGCGCCACCCCGGGCACCTGGTGGTGGGCGTGGACAAATCCGCCGCGCGCCTGGGGCGACACCCCGCCACAGGCGCGGGCAATTACCTGCTGCTGCAGGCCGAATGTGAAACCCTGTGGCAGCTGCTGGCAACCCGGGGCATCGGCATAGACCACCACTACCTGCTTTATCCCAACCCCTGGCCGAAGGCCGCTCACCTGCAGCGCAGGGTGCATGGCAGCGCGGGTTTCTACTGGCTGCTGCAACTCGGCGCCAGCTCATCAAGCCGGATCGAGTTGCGCAGCAACTGGCAAACCTATGTCGAGGAGTTCGGTGTGGCGATGCACCTGGCGGGACACCCGGGCAGCGTCGCCCGGATTGCGGTGGCGTCGCCAGTGAGCCTGTTTGAGCAGAAGTATCGCGACAGTGGTCACGATCTGTGGGCTTTCACCGGTCGCATCGGGCGAGCCTCGCCTGCCGCGACCTGAACGGGTCGGTGTCAACCGTGACGAAGCGGCGCTTCTGGGCTAAAGTGCCGTAACGACACCGAGGTGATCTATGTCCAAACCTGTTACAGACGCCCTGTGGGAGCGCATCCGCGAGGAAACCGCGCGGCACGCCAGCGAGGAACCGATTCTTGCGAGTTTCCTGCACGCCACGATCCTGAATCACGCCGCACTGGAGGATGCGCTGAGCTTCCACCTGGCGAACCAGCTGGACAGTCCCACGGCATCGTCCCTGCTGCTGCGGGAAGTCATCCTCCAGGCCTTCGAAAGCGACCCCTGCATCCACGAGGCGGTGCGCGCGGACCTGCAGGCGGTCATGGACCGGGACTCCGCCTGCCACGAACTTTACATACCGTTTTTATATTTCAAGGGGTTCCACGCCCTGCAGACCCACCGGGTCGCGCACTGGCTCTGGCGGCAGGGGCGTGAGTCGCTGGCACTGTTTTTCCAGAACCGCATGTCCACCTGTTTCGGGGTGGACATCCACCCGGCGGCGCGCATGGGCTGCGGGATCATGCTCGACCACGCCACCGGCCTGGTGATCGGGGAAACGGCTGTGGTCGGCAATAATGTATCCATACTGCAATCCGTGACTCTGGGCGGTACCGGCAAGGTCGAGGGCGACCGCCATCCCAAGATCGGCGATGGCGTACTGATCAGTGCCGGCGCCAAGATCCTCGGCAATATCCGCGTGGGGGAGGGTGCGAAGGTAGGCGCGGGCAGCGTGGTACTGGAAGACGTGCCAGCCCACACGACAGTGGCGGGGGTACCGGCAAAAGTTGTCGGGCGCCCGGCCAGTGATCAACCGGCCCTGGAAATGGACCACGATTTCTGCTGCGACGAGGCCGCCGCGAAACAAAAAGCCGGCTGATGACGGCGCCGGGGCTTAACTGTCGGCCTGGTGATACCGGGGCGACAGCTCCTGCACCGCATCGACAAAGGCGGTGACGTGTTCGGGGTCGACACCCGGGGTAATGCCGTGACCCAGGTTGAACACATGCCCCGTACCATGGCCGTAGGCGGCCAGTATTGCCGCCACCTCTTCCCTGATGCGTGCGGGTGAGGCGAACAGCATGCTGGGATCCATATTGCCCTGCAGCGCCACCCGGTCGCCGACCAGCTGGCGCGCCACACCGATGTCGGTGGTCCAGTCGATACCCACGGCCTGCGCGCCACAATCGGCAATGGCGCTCAACCACTGGCCACCGCCCTTGGTAAATACGATGACAGGTACCACGCGGCCGTCGGCTTCCCGTGGCAGGCGCGCGATGACCCGCTTCATATAGGCAAGGGAAAACTCCAGGTAAGCGGCGGCGCTCAGGCTGCCACCCCAGGTATCGAAAATCTGCACTGCCTGGGCCCCCGCCCGGATCTGGGCCGACAGGTAATCGCCCACCGCATCCGCCAGCAGGGCCAGCAGCGCGTGCATCAGCTCGGGCCGGTCATAGGCCATGGCCTTGACCCTGGCGAAGTCCTTGGAAGAACCCCCCTCAACCATATAGGTCGCCAGGGTCCAGGGACTGCCGGTGAAACCGATCAGGGGCACCTGGCCGTTCAATTCACGGCGGATGGTGCGCACCGCGTTCATCACGTAGCCGAGGTCGTCCTCCGCTGTGATGCTGTTCAGGTTCGCCAGGTCCGCCTCGCTGCGGACGGTCTTGCGAAAGCGCGGGCCCTCGCCCTCCTCGAAGTAAAGTCCCAGGCCGAGGGCGTCGGGAACGGTCAGGATGTCGGAGAACAGGATGGCCGCATCCATCGGATAGCGACGCAGGGGCTGCAGCGTGACCTCGCAGGCCAGTTCCGCATTTTTGCACAGGTCCAGGAACGAGCCCGCCTGCTGCCGCGTCGCCCGGTACTCCGGCAGGTAACGGCCGGCCTGGCGCATCATCCAGACGGGAGTGCGGTCTACCGGTTGTCGCAGCAGGGCACGCAGGAATCGGTCGTTCTTGAGTTCACTCATCGGGGACTGTAGCCTTCAGCTGCGGATTATACTTCCAGGAAATCCAGGATGCCCTCGGCCGCCTGGCGACCTTCCCAGATGGCGGTTACCACCAGGTCGGAGCCACGCACCATGTCGCCCCCGGCAAAGATCTTCGGGTTGGTGGTCTGGAACTTGAAGTGCTGGGCTTCCTCTGCCACCACGCCGCCCCAGTCGTTGGTCTGCACCGTGATCTCGCCCAGCCACTCCGGCGGGCTGGGCTGGAAGCCGAAGGCGATAATGACCGCGTCCGCCTCCAGCACGACTTCGCTGCCGGGAATGGCCTTCGGGCGCCGGCGGCCATCGACATCGGGTTCGCCCATTTTGGTTTTCACCATTTTCACGCCGCAGGCCTGGCCGAAATACTCGACGATCTCCAGGGGCTGGCGGTTGTAAAGAAACTCGACACCCTCCTCCCGGGCATTTTGCACCTCGCGCCGCGACCCCGGCATATTCGCCTTGTCCCGACGGTAGGCACAAATCACGTGCTCGGCCTGCTGGCGCACCGCGGTCCGCACGCAGTCCATCGCTGTATCGCCGCCGCCCAGCACGATCACCCGCTTGCCCTTGAGGTTGACATAGGCATCGGCGGGCTGCTCGAAGCCCAGGTTGTGATTCACATTGCCCACGAGGTAGGGCAGCGCCTCGTAGACGCCCGGCAGGTTTTCGCCGGGGAAGTTGCCGCGCATATAGGTGTAGGTGCCCATGCCCATGAACACCGCGTCGAACTGCTCGAGGATCTCGTTGATGGTGATGTCCTTGCCGACCTCGGTATTGAGCCGGAACTCGATGCCCATCCCCTCGAAGATCTCCCGCCGGCGGACCATGACGTTTTTTTCCAGCTTGAACTCGGGTATGCCGAAGGTGAGCAGGCCGCCGATCTCGGGATAGCGGTCGAACACTACGGGCTTCACCCCGCCGCGCGCCAGGACATCGGCACAGCCGAGTCCGGCCGGGCCCGCGCCGATAATCGCGACGGTTTTGCCGGTCGGCACCACCTGGGACAGATCGGGCCGCCAGCCCATGGCCAGCGCGGTATCGGTGATGTATTTCTCCGAGGCGCCGATAGTCACCGCACCGAAACCATCGTTCAGGGTGCAGGCGCCTTCACAGAGGCGGTCCTGGGGGCACACCCGGCCGCAGACTTCCGGCAGGGTATTGGTCTGGTGGCTCAGCTCAGCGGCCTCGAACAGGTTGCCCTCGGCGACCAGTTTCAGCCAGTTGGGAATGAAGTTGTGCACAGGGCACTTCCACTCGCAGTAGGGATTGCCGCATTCCAGGCAGCGGTGGGACTGGTCAGCCACCTGCTCCTGGGTGTAGGGATTGTAAATCTCCACGTACTCGGTTTTGCGGGTGCGCAGGGTCTTCTTGTCAGGATCGCTGCGCCCGACATCGATAAACTGGAAATTGTTTTCCAAACGCTTGCTCATAGCCTTTTCCTAGTCAGTGTTGCGCAACCGCGACAACAGGCGATCGAGGTCTGCCGCCTTGGGTTTCACCAGCCAGAATTTGCCGACGTGATCTTCGAAATTCTCCAGCAGGTAGGCACCCCATGTCGACCCGGTCTCCGCCGTGTACTCCCGTATATTGGCCCGCAGATGGTTCCGGTAGGGCTCCATATACTCCGCGCTGACGCGGTGGATTTCCACCAGTTCACTGTTGTACTTGTCGATGAAGCTGCGATCGCGGTCCAGTACGTAGGCGAAGCCACCGGTCATACCGGCGCCAAAATTCACCCCGGTCGGTCCCAGTACAGTGATGACACCACCGGTCATGTACTCACAGCAATGGTCCCCCGCGCCTTCCACCACGGCGTGGGCGCCGCTATTGCGCACGCCGAAGCGCTCGCCGGCAATACCTGCGGCGAACAGGCGCCCGCCAGTCGCACCGTACAGGCATGTATTGCCAATGATCACCGTGTCCCGCGATTCGAACTGGCTGTTGCGCGGCGGGTAGATAACCAGTTTGCCGCCCGCCATGCCCTTGCCCACGTAATCGTTGGAATCACCCTCCAGGTACATGTGCAGCCCTCCGGCGTTCCAGACGCCAAAGCTCTGGCCCGCAGTGCCGCTCAGGCGCAGTACGATGGGGGTCGATTCCATGCCGGAGTTGCCGTGGCGCCGGGCTATCTCGCCGGACAGGCGCGCCCCGATGGAGCGGTCGCAATTGGTCACCTCGAAAGCGAATTCGCCGCCGCTTTTCGCCTCGATCGCAGCCAGGGTGGCGGCCACCATCCTCTCGGCCTTTTCACCCCGGTCAAAGGGGACGTTGGAGGCGACCTGGCAGAACTCGGGCTGCCCCTGGGCCTCCACGGCCTTGTGCAGCAGGGGCGACAAGTCCAGCTTGCCCTGCTTCGCGGTTTCACCGGGCAGCAGTTCCAGCAGGTCGGTGCGGCCGATCAGTGCCTCCAGCGACGGCACCCCGAGGCGGGCCAGCCACTCCCGGGTCTCCGTGGCCACGAAGGTGAAGAAGTTGATCACCATTTCCACGGTGCCATTGAAATGTTCATCCCGCAGTTTCTGGTTCTGCGTAGCCACGCCGGTAGCGCAGTTATTGAGGTGACAGATACGTAAGTACTTACACCCCAGAGCTACCATGGGGGCGGTGCCAAAGCCGAAGCTCTCGGCGCCCAGGATCGCCGCCTTGACCACATCCAGCCCGGTCTTCAGGCCGCCATCCGCCTGCAGGCGGATCAATCCGCGCAGGTGGTTGCCTCGCAGGGTCTGCTGCACCTCTGCCAGCCCCAGCTCGAAGGGCGAGCCCGCGTAGCGGATCGAGGTCAGGGGGCTGGCAGCGGTGCCCCCGTCATAACCGGAAATCGTAATGAGGTCGGCATAGGCCTTGGCCACGCCGGCGGCGATGGTGCCCACCCCCGGTTCGGACACCAGCTTGACCGAGACCAGTGCCTGGGGGTTGACCTGTTTCAGGTCATAAATCAGCTGGGCCAGATCCTCGATGGAGTAGATATCGTGGTGCGGGGGAGGCGAGATCAGGGTCACGCCCGGGACCGAATAGCGCAGCCGCGCGATCAGGTCATTGACCTTGCCACCGGGCAGCTGGCCGCCCTCACCGGGCTTGGCGCCCTGGGCGATCTTGATCTGCAGGACCTCGGCATTGACGAGGTAGTGCGGGGTGACACCAAAGCGGCCGGATGCGATCTGCTTGATCTTGGACATGCGCTCGGTGCCAAAACGCTCGGGATCTTCACCGCCCTCGCCGGAGTTGGAGCGGGCTCCCATGCGGTTCATGGCGGCCGCCAGGGCCTGGTGAGCCTCGGGGCTGAGCGCCCCCAGGGACATCCCCGCGGAGTCAAAGCGCGGCAGGATCTTTTCGATCGGCTCTACCTTGTCCAGCGGCAGCGGCGCGCCGGACTCCACCGGTTTCAGCAGGTCCCGCAGTGTGGCCACGGGCCGGGTGTTCACCAGCGAGGAGTAGCGCTGGTAAATCGCGTAGTCGCCGCTGGCCACCGCCTGCTGCAGGGTCATCACCACGTCGGGGTTGAAGGCGTGGTACTCCTGGCCGTGGACATACTTGAGCAGGCCGCCCTGCTCGATGCCCTTGCGCAGGGTCCAGGCCCTGCGGGCAAGCGCTTTCTGGTCTTCCTCGAGCTCGTGGAAATCAGCCCCGCCGATGCGCGAGGACACACCGCGGAAGGCCACATCAACCACTTCCCGCCCAAGGCCCACCGCCTCGAACAGCTGGGCGCCACGGTAGGAGCTGACTGCGGAAATACCCATCTTGGACATGATCTTCAGCAGGCCCTTGTTGATGCCCTTGCGATAGTTTTTGTAACAGGTGCTGGGCTCTCCCAGGACCTCACCGCTTCGAATCAGGTCCTCCAGCACACTGTAGGCCATGTAGGGATACACGGCAGTGGCACCAAAACCGAGCAGGCAGGCTATCTGGTGCGAGTCCCTGGCGCTGGCGGTCTCGACCACGATGTTGGCGTCGATCCGCAGGCCCCGGGCGATAAGGTGATGGTGCACCGCGCCCGCGGACAGCAGGCTGTGGATGGGCAGGCGCTCCTTGTCGATCCCCCGGTCAGACAGTATCAGGATCGAGGTGCCGGAGCGCACAGCGCTCTCGGCCTCTGCCACCATGTCGGCAATCGCCTGAGCCAGGCCTTTCTCGGCGGGATTGTAGGTACCATCGATCCGCCTGACCACGAAACCGGGTCGGTTGAGTTGCGACAAGGTGGTGAATTTACCCTGTGACAACACCGGCGAGGACAGGATGACGCGGTCCGCGTGCTCGGGGCCCTCCAGGAAGATGTTCTTTTCCCCACCCAGATCGGTCTCCAGCGACATGACGATGGTCTCGCGCAGGGGATCAATCGGCGGGTTCGTCACCTGGGCAAATTTCTGCCGGAAGAAGTCATAGAGGGAACGCTCCAGCCGCGACAGCACGGCCATCGGGGTATCGTCACCCATCGAGCCGACACCCTCGTTGCCCGTTTCCGCCAGCGGCCGCAACACCTGGTCCCGCTCCTCGAAACTCACCTGGAACATTTTCATGTAGGTGTTGAGTCGGGCCGCGTCGATATCCGCCGCCATCTCGCCGGCGAAGGTGCCCTCGATGCGCTGCGCTTTCTCCCTGAGCCAGCGCTTGTAGGGCTGGCGCGCTTTCAGGCGATTGTCGATTTCCTCGTTTTGCAACAGCTCACCGGTGTGGGTGTCGACCATCAGTATCTGGCCGGGCCCGACACGACCCTTGGCGATCACATCCTCGCTCTTGTAGGGATGGGTCCCGACCTCGGAGGCCAGGGTGATGAAGCCATCCTTTGTGGTCACCCAGCGGGCGGGACGCAGGCCGTTGCGATCCAGCAGGCACACCGCGTAGCGGCCGTCGGTGAGCACGATGCCCGCCGGGCCATCCCAGGGCTCCATGTGCATGGAGTGGTACTCGTAGAAGGCCTTGAGATCCGGGTCCATGGACTCGATATTCTGCCAGGCGGGGGGAATCAGCATGCGCAGGGCACGCGCCATGTCCACGCCGCCGGTGAGCAGCACGTCCAGCATATTATCCAGGCTGGATGAGTCGGAGCCGGTGCGGTTCACCAGGGGGGCGATCTCCTGGATGTTCGGCAGCAGGTCGGTCTCGAAGCGCGCAGTGCGGGCGTCGGCCCAGTTGCGGTTACCCTCGATGGTATTGATCTCGCCATTGTGCGCCAGCAACCGGAAGGGCTGGGCCAGGGGCCAGCGGGGCATGGTATTGGTCGAGAAGCGCTGGTGGAAAACACAGATCGCCGTCTCCAGCCGCTCGTCGTCCAGGTCCAGGTAAAACCGGGGCAGGTCCACCGGCATCACCAGGCCCTTGTAGGCGATGACCCTGCCGGACAGCCCGACAATATAGAAGTCCGGGTCCCCGGCGTTGGCGATCTCGGCCTTGCGCCGGGCGACGAACAGTTTTGTGCTCAAATCCTGGGCGGACACGCCGGGGGCATCGACGAACAACTGCTCGATCACCGGCAGGCTGGACAGGGCAATCGAACCGCATACGGAACTTTCCGTGGGCACTTCGCGCCAGCCCACTACCCGCAGGCCCTGGTCTCTGACAGCCTGCTCTGTTGCACTGCGGGCACTGGCGGCACGCGCCGGGTCGCCGCTGAGAAAGATCTGGCCGATACCGTAGTTGTCGCCCAGTTCGGCACCGAAACACTCCCGGGCCAGGGTGCGCATGAAACGGTCGGGCATCTGCATGAGCAGGCCACAGCCATCGCCGGTCTTGCCGTCCGCGGCAATGCCACCCCGGTGCGTCATGCAGGTCAGGGATTCGATGGCGGTACGCAACAGGCGGTGGCTGGCAACGCCTGACGTGTGTGCAATCAGTCCGAAACCGCAATTGTCACGGAATTCTTCAGGTCTAAAGAGGCCTGCGCTCATAGTCGGTCCAAAATAATAAGTAATAACAACAAGTTACAGCGGAGCACCCGGCGCCACGGCAGATTCCGGGCAAGAAGGGGGGAGACCATTCTACACATACAGGCTGTGGCGGACAAATCCACCCGGGAGCCCCGGATCAGCCTCCTGCAGGGGCCTCGAGCAGTTCGACCAGCTCCCGTTCATCTGCATCGTCGACAATGCAGGCGGATCCAATGGCCTCGAGCAGCACCAGCCGTATACGGCCATTCACCACCTTCTTGTCGCGCGCCATCAGCTCGAGAAAATCCGCAGCCCTCATATCGGCGGGAGCCGCCACCGGGAGCCCTGCGGTCAGCAGCAGCTCGCGCAAGCCCGCCACCTCGGCGGCGGGGACCATACCGCGCCGCGCCGACAACTCCAGCGCCAGCAACATACCCACAGCGACCGCCTCGCCGTGCAGCCACTGGCCGTAGCCCTGGGCTGTTTCAATCGCATGCCCGAAGGTGTGGCCGAGGTTCAGGATCGCTCGCACGCCGCCCTCCCGCTCATCGGCGGACACCACTTCCGCCTTGTTGGCGCAACTGCGTTCGATAGCCTCAGCCAGGGCGGCCTCCTCCCGCGCCAGCAGCCTGTGCATATGCTGCTGCAGCCAGCGGTAGAAGGGCTCGTCGCAGATCAGTCCATATTTGATGACCTCCGCCAGTCCCGCCGCCAGCTCACGTGGCGGCAGGGTCTGCAGCGTGTTGGTGTCGATCAGCACCGCAACGGGCTGGTGGAAAGCCCCGATCATGTTCTTCCCCAGCGGATGATTGACCGCCGTTTTGCCGCCGACGGAGGAATCGACCTGTGCCAGCAGGGTTGTCGGTATCTGGACGAAGCTGACACCGCGCTGGTAGCAGGCGGCGGCGAAGCCGGTAATGTCGCCCACCACACCGCCGCCCAGGGCGACGAAGGTGGTGCTGCGGTTGTGTCCGGCCGCCAGCACCTGATCAAAAATATCGCCGAGTGTGGCGAGGGTCTTGTACTGCTCCCCGTCCGGGAGGATCACTTCGGTCACCTGGGCGGCAGTCCCCAGGGCGGCCCGGACCCGGTCCATATACAGCGGGGCGACAGTGGCGTTGCTGACGATCACGACCTGGGAGCCGGAGATATGCCCGGCCAGCAGCTGCGCGTCTGCCAGCAGGTCGCGGCCAATGTATACGGGGTAGCTGCGCTCCCCAAGGTCAACATGCAAGGTATGCATCAACAGGGACACCGGGAATCCTCGGCTCAAGTATGGAAAAGACGCGATGATACCGCCTCGGGGCCAGTGCTCCAAACGCCGGATCGGTGCTGGCGTCGGCACCGGGGCTCAGGATTTATTGCAGCTCGCGCACCAGCCGCTGGGCGACAGTTCGGGGACTGCAGCCATCGGTGTCGATGATATGGTCGGCGATCTCCCGATAGAGAGGGTCGCGAATCGCCATCAGGGTGCGCAGTACCTCCTCCGGGTTACCCTTTTGCAGCAGGGGCCTGCGCCGGTCCTTGCGGGTGCGCCGGACCTGCTCGTCGACAGTGGCGTGAAGATAGACGACATAGCCGCGCGACCCCAGCGCCTGTCGGTTCTCGGGGCGCATGACCACGCCGCCGCCGGTAGCCAGCACAATGTCGTCCCAGCTTGTCATTTCCTCGACGACCTGCGCCTCTCTCTCGCGAAAGCCGGCCTCGCCCTCGACATCGAATATCCAGGGGATATCCGCGCCGGTGCGGGCCTCAATCTCGGTGTCGGTGTCTGCGAAGCGCAGCTTGAGGTGCTGGGCCAGGTACTTGCCAATAGTGGATTTGCCGGCCCCCATGGGGCCGACCAGAAAAATCCTGTGAAGTCTGGGCATCTTGCTGTGGCGAAGCCCTAGTCGAGCAGAGTTTCCGCAAGAATCCGCGGCGTGATGAAGATCAGCGTCTCGGTCTTGGTGTGGCTGGTGGCCTCATTGCGGAAGAAGGCGCCGATATAGGGCAGGTCACCGAAGAACGGTACCTTGTTGATCGACTCGATGTCCTCGGTCTTGAACACCCCGCCGAGAACCACCGTCTCCCCGTTGCCCACCAACACCTGTGTATTCAACTGGGTGGTGTCAATGGAGGGGATGAAACCGCCCTGGCCACTGGGTACCAGTTCACCGATGGAGTCCTGGTTTATCTGCAGCTCCAGCATGATCCTGTCATCCGGTGTGATATTGGGAGTCACGTCCAGGGCCAGCACCGCATCCTTGAAGGAGGTCGTGGTCTCGCCACTGGCAGAGGACTCCTGGTAGGGAATCTCGGTACCGGACTTGATTGACGCCTGCTGCTTGTCGCCGGTGATCACCTTGGGCTGGGAAACCACCTCGCCCTCGCCCGCCGCTTCCAGGGCGGACAATTCCGCCGTCAGGAACAGGTCACCGCTGGTAAAGCCCACCGCGAAGCCACTGTTGCGGGTCACACCCAGGTCAACCAGCAGCGCACCGGGGAAATCCACTTGCGGCTGGGTGCCGTTGATCACGGACTCGTTGAGCCCCACCACGTTCTCGGTATTACCGGATACGGAGGTGATATTGTCGTTGTTGGAGTTCAGGTACGCGCCGCCCCACTCGATGCCCAGGTTCTTGGTGGCGTCTGACTGGGCTATCACGATCCTGGCCTCGATCATCACCTGCCGGATGGGGATATCAACCTGCTCGATCAGGCTGCGGATCTCCGCCAGTTTGGGCGCTGTTTCGGTGATGATGAGCGAGTTGGTGCGCGGTTCCACGACCACGGAGCCGCGCCCGGAGATCAGGCTGCCGCCCTCTTCGGAGCCGGCCTTGAACAGATTGACGATGTTGGCCGCATTGGCGTAGCGGATGCGGACGAACTCTGACTGCAGCGGCGCGAGTTCGGCAATCTGCTTGTTCGCCTCGATCTGCTGGCGCTCGCGCTCGGCTATTTCAGCGGCCGGCGCCACCATCAGCACGTTGCCGATCTGGCGCTTGTCCAGGCCCTTGGTTTTCAGCACCAGCTCAAGCGCCTGGTCCCAGGGCACGTTCTGCAGCCGCAGGGTGATGCGGCCGCGCACCGTGTCACTGGCCACCAGGTTCAGCTCGGTGAAGTCGGCGATCAACTGCAATACCGCCCGGATCTCGATATCCTGGAAATTGAGGGATATCCGGTCGCCAACATAGTCGAATTCGTTCCTGCGCTCCTCCACTTCCTTCTTGGACAGCGGCTTGACGCTGAGCACGTACTGGTTGTTGGTCTGGTAGGCCAGGTAGTCAAAGTCGCCGGTGTTTTTCAGGGTAAGGGTTGCGCCGCGCTCAGTCGTGTTGACATCGACGCTGGTCACCGGAGTGGCAAAGTCGGTCACATCGAAGCGGCGCATCAGGCGCTCCGGTACCGAGGTGTCGACAAACTGCACCTTGATGTCCCCGCCCTCACTGTAGACGTTCACGTCGACCGACGGATTCGTCAGCTCCAGGGTCAGGCGACCCTCCCCGTCGGCGGTGCGCTGAAACTGCAGGTCGGTGATTTCAGAGGCCACATCGGTGACCGGGACCACGGCAGTCTTCAGCTGGTAGGGGTCGGAACCCTGCTTGACATAGTCGCCGCTGCTTTCCTGGCCCACCACCACAAAGAGGCTGTTGCCATCGACGCGGGTTTCAAAAGGCACCACTTTCACCAGATTGAGCACCATGCGGGTGCGCCCGCCGGATTCCAGCACCACGACCCCGGTTGCATTGCCATAGGGAAGGGAAAAGCGCTTGCGCTCCAGGCCGCTGACGGTATCAGGGAAGTCGATTGCGATACGGGCCGGCTTCTCAATGGTGTAGGACTGCATTTCCGGCGGCGCCTGGTCGAAGTCCAGGCGGATTTCAAATTTGCTACCGGGCCTGGCGCTGAATTCGATGCCTTCGATGGTAGCCGTCGCATGCACGGCGCCGGCCAATAAAACCCCGACCAGGCCACCAACAAATGCAAGCAGGTTTTTCCCGATGTTTTCTTTTGCTATCCCCACGGCCTTCGTCCCCAGATATTGTTTTTTACTTGACATGGTTATCACCCATGACCCTGGCTTATACGCCACTTAGTTTGATTGTACGCGGGCGCTCTACCCATCCATCCTTGGTACCGTCGCTCACGATTTCCACGACGCCAATATAGCTGTCGGTCATTTCAACGATCTTGCCATGATGGCGACCGAGATAATTGCCCATGGTCACCCTGTGGACCCCGCCCTCAGGATCGCTTATCAGGGTCCAGTTGACACCGTCGCGCTCCAGCGTGCCCACCATGCGCAGCGAGTCGAAGGTGTACTGCTCCAGAAACTCCTTCGCCCGATTCTCGTCCGGCTTGATCGCGCTGATAGCCTGCAGCTGGGCGATTTCCCGCACCTCTACCGGTCGGTCAAACGGGCTGCGCAGTGTGGTGGCACTGTATGAAAACGCTTCATAGGCCTTGAACGTCGGTATCGGTGCTATCACGCCGCCCGGGCGATCACGCTTGGAATCCATGAACGCGTCGAGATCCGAAAAGTTCTCTTTGGCACAGGCCGACAAGAGCACTCCCAAAGACACGATCGCTAGCAGTGTACGGGGAAAGCGTGTCATAACTAGGCATCCCCATCCTTGTAGCGGTAAGTCTTGGCTATGATACTCATCCGCAGGTGATTGGCATCGTTGCCTTTCGCACTGATGGTGAAGTCGTGCAAGGTCACGATGCGCGGCAGGCCGGCCATTCCGCTGATAAAGGCGCCCAGGTCGTGGTATGAGCCTGAGGCATTGATGGCTATAGGCAGCTCGACATAGAATTCCCGGGCGGTTTCCTTCTGCAGGTCAATACTCGCGATTTCCAGACCGTTCAGCAGGCCTTTGTTGGTAATGTCCTCGAGCAGCCCGGGAACCTCGGTATCGCTGGGCAGCTGACTGACCAGCGCGCCGAAGGACTCTTCCATTTCCACCATCTGTTGCCGATAGGCCTCCAGATTGGCAGCCTGGAACGCCTTTTTCTCGAAGTCTTTCTTTAACTCGATTTCCTCTTGTTCCACCTTGGCCAGCTGAATCTGCAGCTCCTCGATATGGTAGTAGTAACCCGCCGTGAGCACGGCTATCAACAGGACCATCCAGATAAACAGCTTCACCGGCAGCGGCCAGGAACCCACATTGTCGAAATCCAGACTGTTTACATCGAACTCGCGCAGCGAACGCATGGTATCTTCAAATGCCATCGCTCAACCCTCCCCTGACTTGTTTTCTGACGCCGGCGCCTGTATCTGCACCGTCAAGTTGAAGGTATTTGCCTGGTCCCCGAATTCCGGCGCTGCTTTCACCGCGTCGAGATTGGGGTTGGCCAGCCATTCGGAGGCGTCCAGGCGACGCATCAGGCTGGAAACCCGGTTGTTCGACTCCGCGACCCCGCGAATGGTGATGGTTTTGTTCTTGGTTTGCAGGTTCGTGTAGAACACGCCATCGGGAACGGTGCGAACCAGCTGGTCCAGCACCCGCACGATAATCGGGCGGTTACCCTGCAGTTCCTGGATGACGCGCATCCTGTCCAGCAACTGGTTGCGCTTCTTCTGCAACTCACGGATCTCTGCCACCTGCTCGTCAAGCACCTTGATGTTGTCCGCCAGGTACTGGTTGCGCGCTTTCTGGTGCTGGATCTGGCCATCGACCACGCGATCTCCCAGCAGGACCAGGCCCACCGCCAGCGCGATCACCAGGCCGGTCGTGATGAGAAATTCTTTCTTGAGCTCCTGCCGTCGCTCTTCCCGCCATGGCAGTAGGTTAATCTGTGCCATTAGTTAAAGCTCCGTAGGGCCAGGCCACAGGCGATCATCATCGCCGGCGCGTCGCTGCTCAGGGCAACGGCATTGACCTTGGGTGAGATGGACATATTGGCGAACGGATTTGCCACTGTCGCCGGTGTGCCGAGCTTGTCCTGAACCAGTTCGGCGAGCCCTTCCATGGAGGACACGCCGCCGGCGAGGATGATGTAGTCGACATCGTTGTACTGGCTTGATGAAAAGAAGAACTGCAGCGAGCGGGCCACTTGTTGCACCACCGCTTCCTTGAAGGGCTCAAGCACCTCGGGCTCGTAATCATCAGGCAGGCCGCCCTGTTTCTTGGCGAGCCCCGCTTCCTCCATCGGCAATCCATAACGGCGCATGATCTCATCGGTAAGCTGCTTGCCCCCGAACAGCTGTTCGCGCGTATAGATGGTCTGGCCGTTGCTAAGCACACTCAGGGTGGTCATCGTGGCGCCGATGTCCACCACCGCCACGGTGCTCTCCTCGTCCAGGTCCAGCTGGTGCTGTATCAGGGAAAAGGCGCGCTCCATAGCGTAAGCCTCGACATCCATGATCCGCGGCACCAGTTCGGCGCCCTCGATTGCCTCTACCCGGGTGTCGATGGTCTCGCGGCGACAGGCAGCCAACAGTACCTCGACCATATTGTTGCGCTCGGGGGAGGGACCCTGGACTTCGAAGTCGATCGATACCTCTTCAAGAGGGTAGGGTATGTACTGGTCCGCCTCGAGGGTGAGCTGGGTTTCCATCTCATCCTCGCTCAGGCCCTGCGGCATGTCGATCATCTTGGTAATAACAGAAGACCCGGCGACAGCAGCAGCAACCGTTTTCAGCTTGGTCCTGGACTGCGCCACAACGCTGCGGATGGCATTTGCCACGCCATCAACGTCGTTGACGTTCTTCTCTATCACCGCATCCTGCGGCAACGAACTTACCGCGTAACTCTCTACGCGATAGCGGTCCCCCGTATAGCTCAATTCCAGCAACTTGACGGTAGTTGAACTCACGTCCAGCCCGAGAACCGGCGTTGCTTTTCTCTTCCCCATTCGCCCGAACACGTTTTTTCCCTATCAGTATCACTAACTTAGGATATTTTTATGTGTAGCTACATTAATTGTTAGATATAACACAGACCCAAATATATCAAAACTGAAAAAAAGCATATAATTACCAAACGCCCGGCCCCGCTGCTTCTTTGAACTAATACAAGCCACTGTTTGATAAGGGATAAATGATAATCCTACGCGCTCTTTTTCGTCTCTCATTATTTGGACTTTTCGGCGCTTTGTGGCTGCTGGCAGGCGTCTACCTGTACCTTAGTCCCAACTTGCCCGACGTCGCTACCCTGCGCGACGTGAAATTGCAGACACCGATGCGGGTTTACACCCGGGACGGCTTTCTGATCGGCCAGTTCGGTGAACAAAAACGCAGTCCACTGAGCTTTGACGAAATTCCTCCGCAGTTTATCGAGGCCCTGCTGGCCGCCGAGGACGCCAGCTACTTCCGCCATTCGGGGATCGATTTTGCAGGCCTGTTCCGGGCCGTGTCGGAGCTGGTGCTGACTGGGGAGAAAGGCTCCGGCGGCAGCACCCTGACAATGCAGGTCGCCAGGAACTACTTCCTGTCCCAGGAGCGCACCTTCATGCGCAAGTTCAACGAGATACTGCTGGCTATTGAAATCGAGCGGGCACTCGATAAACGCGAAATCTTCGAGTTGTATTTCAACCGTGTTTTCCTCGGGCACCGGGCCTACGGTTTCGAGGCGGCGGCGAAAGTCTATTACGGCAAAAGCATCGGCGAACTGGACCTGGCCCAGTACGCCATGCTGGCGGGCATACCCAAGGCACCGTCGCGCAACAACCCGATCAGTGGACCTGTTGCGGGCAAACAACGCCGCGACTGGATTCTCGGGCGCATGCTCGACCTGGGCTACATCGACCAGGCGCAGTACAGCGCGGCCATAGCGCAACCCGATAACGCCAGGCACCACGATGAACAGCTGAGCTTCTCAGCGCATTACGCCGCCGAGATGGTACGCCAGGAGATGCTGGACCGATACGGTATGGCGGCCTATAACGACGGTTTCCACGTCTACACCACCATCAACAGCGGCCTGCAGGAGGTAGCCCGGCAAGCCGTGATAAACGGCCTGCTGACCTATGACGACAGGCACGGTTACCGCGGCCCGGAACAGCAACTGCCCCCGGGGGACAACATGGCCGACACCGAGCAGGCCTGGCTGGCAGCCCTTGGCCAGACCGCCGTGATTGCGGACCTTCTACCCGCGGTGGTCACCGAGGTGGGCGAGGACCAGGTGGCTATCCTGTTTGCCGATGGAAGCCGCGGCACCGTGCCCTGGCAGAACGGCATCAACCGCGCGTCACCCTACCTGAGCGAGAATGCGGTCGGACCCAGGCCAAAAACCCCCGCGGATGTGCTGGCAGCAGGCGACCTGATCCGCGTGGCCCTCAAGACGGTGGGGAAAAAAGAGGACGGCGGTGAGGGAGCGGAGGAAAAGGGATGGTTTCTCAGCCAGGTCCCCGCGGCCCAGGCTGCGCTGGTTTCCCTGCGTCCCGATGACGGCGCCATCATCAGCATCGTCGGTGGCATTGGCTTCGAACTGAGCAAATTCAACCGGGCCACCCAGGCAATGCGCCAGCCGGGCTCGAATTTCAAGCCTTTCCTTTATAGCGCCGCCCTGGAGTCCGGCTTCACCGCTGCCAGCATCATCAATGACGCACCGGTGGTAGTCGAGGACAACTCGCTCGATGAGGGCATGTGGCGGCCGGAGAATGACGAGGGCAAGTTCTACGGCCCCACGCGCCTGCGCTGGGCCCTGACCAAATCGCGCAATCTCGTATCCATTCGACTGCTGCAGCAACTGGGGGTAGACAGGCTGCTCGACTACATGACCCGCTTTGGCTTTGATACCTCCAATTTTCCGCGCGACCTCTCCCTGGCGTTGGGCACCCATGTGATGAGCGTGATGGACGTCGCCTCGGCTTACGCGGTGCTGGCGAACGGCGGCTATCGCATCGAGCCCTACCTGATCGACCGCATTGCCGACATCGACGGCAAGGAAATATACAAGGCGAGGCCGCTGACGGTATGCCGCGACTGCGAGGACACCCCGGACAAGGCGACAGCGGAACTGAGCATGGACCAGATTCTCACCGGCGAAGGCCAGGACAGGCTGCCTCCCGCGCCGCGTATTATGGACGCCAGGGTTAACTTCATCATCGACAGTATACTCAAGGACGTCATCACCAGGGGCACCGGTCGCAAGGCACTGGTGCTGGAGCGCAGCGACATCGCCGGCAAGACCGGAACCACCAATGGCCCCATGGACGTGTGGTTCTCGGGTTACAACGGCGATGTGGTCACCTCAACCTGGGTGGGCTTCGATGGCTACACGCCACTGGGTCGAAGGGAGTTCGGCGGCACTGCGGCGCTGCCGATCTGGATCGACTTCATGAGGGAGGCACTCAAAGACAGCCCGATCCAGCAGCGGCAGCTGCCACCCGGGCTGGTCAGCGTACGGATTGATCCCGACACCGGCCTGCTGGCGCGGCCAGGACAGAGCAATGCCATCTTCGAGTACTTCCTGAAGGAGAACGTTCCCGCGGCAGCCGGCGGTGAAGCCGGCCCAGGCCAGGACGGCGGGGGCACGGATGAGTTGCTGCGGGATATTTTCTAGCCGGCGACCCGATGAGCCGCTCCGCAGTGGATCGACCGCCCCTCAGGCACCGGGTGCGTAGTTGTCGGGGTAGGGCAGGCGAGCAACACCGCTGTCGACGGCGGCCCGCGCGACCGCGGGCGCGACCAGTTCCAGCAGGCGGTGATCCACCGGCTTGGGGATAATATAGTCCGGACCGAACGAGAGGGATTCGACACCGCAGGCAGTCAATACCGCCTGGGGCACGGGCAGGCGGGTCAGCTCGCACAGGGCGTGTACCGCCGCAATTTTCATCTCCTCGTTGATGCAGGAGGCCCGAACGTCCAGCGCTCCCCTGAAAATGAACGGGAAGCCGAGCACGTTATTGACCTGGTTGGGATAATCCGATCTGCCAGTGGCGATGATCACGTCATCCCGGGTGGCACGCGCTATCTCGGGCCTGATCTCCGGGTCCGGGTTGGAACAGGCGAAGACGACCGGGCGATCGGCCATCGACAGCAGCATCTCGGCACTGAGCAAATCTGCCCCGGACAGGCCGATGAATACATCCGCGCCTTTGATGGCATCCGACAGGCTGCGCTTGTTGGTCTGGTTGGCGAACTCCTGCTTATAGGCGTTTACGCCCTCGCGTCCGGCGTAGATAACCCCGCGCCTGTCGAGCATGTATATATGGTCACGCCTGGCACCGAGGCTGATCAGCAGGCGCATGCAGGCTATCGCAGCGGCACCGGCGCCGAGGCAGGTAATCACCGCATCCTCCAGCCGCTTGCCCTGCACCTCCAGGGCGTTCAGCAGACCCGCCGCGGTGACGATGGCTGTGCCGTGCTGGTCGTCGTGGAATACGGGTATCGCGCAGCGCTCGGACAGGGCAGCTTCGATCTCGAAACATTCCGGCGCCTTGATATCTTCCAGGTTGATGCCGCCGAAAGTATCGGCTATCAGCGCCACGGTGGTAATAAATTCGGCGGAATCCTCGGTATTGACCTCTATATCAATCGAGTTGATGCCGGCAAAGCGCTTGAACAACAGCGCCTTGCCCTCCATTACCGGCTTGCTGGCGAGTGAGCCCAGGTTGCCAAGGCCGAGGACGGCGGTACCGTTGCTGATCACTGCCACCAGGTTGCCCTTGCCGGTATAGCGGTAGGCATTCTCGCAATCCGCGAAGATTTCCCGGCAGGGTTCGGCAACACCCGGACTGTAGGCCAGCGCCAGATCGAGCTGGGTTTCTGCCGGCTTGGTGAGTTCCACGCTGATCTTGCCCGGGACCGGGTCCGAGTGATAGTCCAGCGCAGCCTGCTTGAAGTCCTTGGGCATGAGTTTCACTTGCGGAAAAAGGTCAGAAAGAATATAGAAAAGGGCGTCGGGTAACAAGGCGACAAAATGCCGGCGCCCCGGCGCTTCCCGCTACCCCAAAAAAAAACCGGACCATTGCGGGCCCGGCTTTTTTGCGATCAGACAGGGGCGCGGAGCGCCCGCCGGCTAGCGCTTGGTGCCGCGGTTGCCGAAACGCTTGTTGAAACGATCGACGCGACCACCGGTATCCATCACTTTCTGTTTGCCGGTATAGAACGGGTGGCACTCGGAGCACACATCGATCTGGAGGTCTTCGCACAGGGTCGAACGCGTCGCCACCTGGTTGCCGCAGCTGCATGTTGCCGTCACGGCTTCGTACTTGGGATGGATATCTGCTTTCATAAGGTCTCTCCTCGTAATAGGCGCCGCCACCCGATCCCTGTCGGGCACCGCACCAAAAAATAGCCGCGCATCTTAACAGACGTGGGAGCAGAAGCAATAGACATATTATGCCGCACTGCTGCGAGCCGCAATCCGCTGCCGGGACGGGTCCGCAACCGATATTCCCACCCCTGATTTGGTACACTGGCCACCTGCCATCCACAGCCAGCCCGGAAAGGGGCGCAATGTCCGTACTTCGCCTCGCCATAGCGTCACCCCTGCGTCGACTGTTCGATTACCTGCCCCCCAGGGGGATGAGCGCTGCAGCGGTGAATACCCTGCAACCCGGCCTGCGCCTGAGGGTGCCTTTCGGCGCCCGCACCGTCACCGGCTACCTCGTTGAGGTCTGCAGGGACAGCGAGCTGGAGAAGTCCGCCCTGAAGCATGTCGATGCGGTGCTGGACGAGGCGCCCCTGGTCCCCGCCGCCCTGCTGCAACTGTGCGACTGGGCCGCGCGCTACTACCATCACCCCCCCGGTGAGGTATTTGCCGCCGCTTTTCCCGTGACGCTTCGCCAGGGCAAGCCTCACCGACCCGGTGGCAGCCCCGGCTGGCAACTGACGCCTCGCGGGTTGGGCCTGCCACCGGGTGCGCTGTCCCGATCACCGCGCCAGGCCGAAGCGCTGGCGCTGCTACAGGCGGCGCCGGCGGTAAGCAAGGAGCTGTTCCGGGAGCGGGGCATCAGCCCGGCAGTACTGCGCAACCTCGCGGACAAGGCGCTGGTGCAGCAGTGCAGCGTGGCGCCTCCGCCCACCGCCCCCACCAGCCGCCCCGGACTTGCGCTCAATCCCGAACAGGCCGACGCGGTGGCGGCGCTGCTGCGGGCCCGGGAGACATTCAGTTGCCACCTGCTGGAGGGCGTGACGGGCAGCGGCAAAACCGAGGTCTACCTGCAGCTCATCGCCGACTGCCTGGCGCGGGGCAGGCAGGC
This sequence comes from Halieaceae bacterium, assembly GCA_036350855.1. Classification (GTDB taxonomy): domain Bacteria; phylum Pseudomonadota; class Gammaproteobacteria; order Pseudomonadales; family Halieaceae; genus JARRPM01. The sequence continues at coordinate 12,085 of JAZBNW010000084.1, read as the reverse complement.
GCTGGTGCTCATTCCCGAAATAGGGCTGACTCCCCAGACCCTGGAGCGGTTCAGGCAGCGCTTCGCCGCCAACATAGTGACCCTTCACTCCGGCCTCGGGGAAGCCGAGCGCTATCGCGCCTGGGAGGCGGCCAGGGACGGCAGCGCGCACATCGTCATCGGTACCCGTTCTGCCATATTCACGCCGCTGCACGCTGCGGGCCTGCTGATCGTGGATGAGGAACACGACGGCTCCTACAAGCAGCAGGATGGTTTCCGTTACTCTGCCCGCGATGTGGCGGTAAAGCGCGGCCAGCTGGAAGGCTGCCCGGTGCTGCTGGGCAGCGCCACGCCATCACTGGAAAGCCTGCACAACGTGGCCGCGGGCCGTTACCAGCTGCACCGCCTGCGCCAGCGCGCCGGCACCAGCTCGCTGCCGACCATCAGGGCGATCGACGTGCGCCGGCAGGAGCTGCAGGCGGGGCTCTCCCCGGCACTGCTCAACGCGATCGAGAACACCTTGCAGGCACGGCAGCAGGTACTGCTGTTTCTCAACCGGCGCGGTTACGCGCCGACCCTGCAATGCCACGATTGCGGCTGGGTAGCCCAGTGCAGCGCCTGCGATGCCAGGCTCACAGTCCATCGTCGCCTCGGGCAGTTGCGCTGCCACCACTGCGGCGCCGGCAAAAGAACGCCGCAGCGTTGTCCGCAGTGCCACGGCAGCAAGCTCATCACCGCCGGCCTGGGTACCGAGCAAACCGAGGAGTTCCTGCGCCGGCGATTCGCCCAGTGGCCGGTATTCCGGGTGGACAGCGACTCCATGCAGGCCCGGCACGCGATGCGCGACCTGGTACGCCTGATCAATCGGGGCGAACCGGGCATCCTGCTGGGCACGCAGATGCTGACCAAGGGCCACCACTTTCCGGCGGTGAGCCTGGTGGCGGTGATCGATGCGGACGCACTGCTGTTCAGCGCGGATTTTCGCGGCCAGGAGAGGATGGCCCAGCTACTGACCCAGGTGGCCGGTCGGGCGGGCAGGGCCGAGCAAGCCGGCGAAGTCCTGGTGCAGACCCACTACCCCGACCACCCGGCGCTGCAGGCGATGCTGCACGTGGACTACGGCGACCAGGCCCGGGCATTACTGCTGGAACGGCAGGCCACGGGAATGCCCCCCGCGGGCCAGCTGGTGATGCTGCGCTCGGATTGCAGCGATGTCACCCTGGGTGAGGACTTTCTCCAGTCCGTGCGCCGCCAGGCCGAACAGGCACTGCCCGCGGGCGCCAGGCTGATCGGGCCCCTGCCGGCGCCCATGCAACGTCGGGCGGGCATGTACCGCTGCCAGCTCATCCTGCTGGCGCCGGATCGCAGGGCGGCCCAGCTGGCCGCGGGCCTGCTGGTCGCCCGGGCCGAGAATATCCCGGCCCGGCGTGGCCTGAAATGGTCGATCGATGTCGATCCTCTGGACCTGTACTAGCCCGCTCACTAGCCACGGCAGGCACTTATAAGGATAATGGCCAGCCAGCGGGCCGGGCAGGTCCGGTAACCTATTGAAGTCATTCAGGTATATCCCCTCGCAATGAAGGAACAACTCAACCAGCTCATCCTCCAGGCACTGCAAAAGCTGGTGGATGAGGGCCAGTTGCCCGCTGATGCGCCCAGGCGTGTGCAGATCGAGCGCACCCGCGATCCGGACCACGGCGACCTGGCCACGAACGCGGCCCTGGGCCTGGCCAAAGCGGCAGGCAAAAAGCCGCGGGAACTGGCCGAGCTGATCTGCCGGGCCCTGCCCGAGGCCGCTTTCCTTGCCCGTACCGAGATCGCCGGCCCCGGGTTCATCAACTTTTTCCTTTCGGGCGCCAGCAGCCAGGCGGTTATCCGGCGCATTCTGGAACAGGGTGAGGCCTTCGGCACAACTGCCACCGGCGCCGGTCGCAAGGTGCAGGTGGAATACGTGTCCGCAAACCCGACCGGGCCACTGCACGTGGGTCACGGTCGTGGCGCAGCCGTCGGGGACAGTATCTGCCGCCTCCTGCAGGCCACCGGCTGGGACGTGACCAGGGAGTTCTATTACAACGACGCGGGCCAGCAGATCAGCAACCTGGCCCTGTCGGTGCAGGCGCGCTGCAAGGGGCTTGGACCCGAGGACCCGGGCTGGCCCGCCGACGGCTACCGCGGTGATTACATCGAGGACGTGGCCCGGGCCTACCTCCGGGGCGAACGGATCGACGCCACAGACCAGCATGTCAGCAGCAGCGCAGACCCTGAGGACCTGGAGGACATACGGCGCTTCGCGGTCGCCTACCTGCGCCGCGAACAGGACCTGGACCTGCAGGCTTTCGCGGTACATTTTGACAATTATTTCCTCGAATCCTCCCTTTATGAGGAAGGCGAGGTGGAGGCCACTGTCCAGCGCCTCATCGAGCGCGGGCACACCTATGAAAAAGAGGGCGCCCTGTGGCTGCGAACGACCGACTTCGGCGATGACAAGGACCGTGTCATGCGCAAGAGTGAAGGCGGTTATACCTACTTCCTGCCGGATGTGGCCTATCACCTGAACAAGTGGAAACGGGGCTTCGAGCGGGTCATCAACGAGCAGGGCGCCGACCACCACAGCACCGTGACCCGGGTGCGGGCAGGGCTGCAGGCCCTGGAGCTCGGCATCCCGGAGGGCTGGCCCGATTACGTACTGCACCAGATGGTGACGGTCATGCGCGATGGCGAGGAGGTCAAACTGTCCAAGCGGGCGGGCAGCTATGTCACCCTGCGCGACCTGATTGACGAGGTGGGTTGCGACGCCACCCGGTTCTTCCTGACGGCGCGGGCGGCGAACTCGCAGTTGACCTTCGACATCAATCTCGCGCTGTCCCAGAGCAATGACAACCCGGTGTATTACATCCAGTATGCCCATGCCCGGGCCTGCAGCGTGATGCGTAAAATGGTCGAGCAGGGCTGGGAATGGAACATCGATGCGGGCCTGGCCCACCTCGAACTGTTGACCGAGGAGCACGAAAAGGCCCTGCTGCGCCAACTGGACCGATATCCGGAAGTGGTTGCAGGCGCTGCCGCGACAAGTGAGCCCCATACCATCGCCACCTACCTGCGCGAACTGGCCGGGGACTTCCACACCTGCTACAACGCGCACAAGGTGCTGGTGGAGGAAACCGCCCTGCGCAATGCCCGTGTCGCCCTGTCGGAGGCCGTACGCCAGGTGATCGCCAACGGCCTCGACCTGCTGGGCGTCGCCGCCCCGGAGACGATGTAACTGATGGCCCGGGATTACGCCAAGACACGCAAAACCGCCACCAGGGCGCCGGCGCGCAAGCAGGCCCCGCAACACCGCCGGGAGGGATCGGCCAGGGGTGCCCGCGACAGCGCCTCCGGCAGTGCCTGGCGCAGTTACCTCGCCGGCCTGCTCAGCGGTATTTTCCTGTGCTTCCTGGTGTACCTGGCCACAATGCCCGCAGCGGACGGCCCGGAGCCAGGCCCCGGGCCCGAGGCCGCGGCGCCCGCGACGGTGCCCGCGGAGCCGCCCAAACCGCGCTTCGACTTTTATACCATGCTGCCCCAGCAGACCATCGACGGCCCGGTTGAGCCGGCGGAAGTCACCAGCCCGCCCTCAGGCTCCGCCGGCGAATCCTACCTGCTGCAGGCGGGCTCATTCCGCCAGCGCGAGGATGCGGACCGGCGCCGGGCGGAGCTGCTGTTGTTGGGGCTTGAGCCCAAGGTGGAGGAAACCAACAGTGACAACGGGCGCTGGTTCCGGGTCTATCTCGGCCCCTTCAACTCCCATGCGCAAATGACCCGGGCCCGCAGCCTCACCGCCGCACAGGACATCGACACCCTGCTGCTCAAGCGCGGAACGCCCTGAATCATAGCCGGGAAACCTTGAAATCCCGCTGCTTACCCCCATAACAGCCAGTTCAGCAGCGTGCGGGAGCCGGCTATCACCAGCCTCATCCTGAGTCTACCAACGCCCGGGCAGGAGATGCAGCGTGGAGCAATTCAGAGGTACAACCATTCTCTCGGTACGTCGCGGCAACAGTGTCGTGATCGGGGGTGACGGCCAGGTGTCCATGGGCAATACGGTCATGAAAGGCAATGCGCGCAAGGTCCGGCGCCTGCACAAGGACCAGGTCCTGGCGGGCTTCGCAGGGGGCACCGCAGATGCGTTCACCCTGTTCGAACTGTTCGAGGCCCAGCTGGACAAGCACCAGGGCCACCTGGTGCGCGCGGCGGTAGAGCTCGCCAAGGCCTGGCGCACCGAACGCTCCCTGCGCCGGCTGGAGGCACTGCTGGCAGTCGCGGACAAGAACACTTCCCTGATCATTACCGGTAACGGCGACGTTATCGAGCCCGAGGACAACCTGATCGCGATCGGCTCCGGCGGCCCCTTCGCCCAGGCGGCCGCCAGGGCCCTGCTGGACAACACCGAGCTGGATGCCCGCAGCATCGTCGAGAAGGGCCTGGGTATTGCCGGTGACATCTGTATCTACACCAACCATAACCGCACCATAGAACAACTGGATTTTTAGCCCATGTCCGATATGACCCCCCGCGAGATCGTCCACGAACTGGACAAGCACATCATCGGCCAGGACGAGGCCAAGCGCGCCGTGGCTATCGCGCTGCGCAACCGCTGGCGCCGGATGCAGCTGCCGGAGGAACTGCGGGCGGAGATCACACCCAAGAACATCCTCATGATCGGGCCCACCGGCGTGGGCAAAACCGAAATCGCCCGGCGCCTGGCGAAGCTGGCGAATGCGCCTTTCGTCAAGGTGGAGGCCACCAAGTTCACCGAAGTCGGCTACGTCGGTCGCGACGTCGACTCCATTGTGCGCGACCTCGTCGACGTATCGGTGAAGATGCTGCGGGAACAGGAGATGACCCGGGTGCGCTTTCGCGCCGAGGAGATGGCCGAGGAGCGAATCCTGGACATCCTGCTGCCGCCGGCCCGCAATGCCGAGGGAGAGTCCGGCGCCGGCACTCGCCAGCTGCTGCGCAAGAAGCTGCGCGAGGGGGAACTGGATGAGAAGGAGATCGAGGTCAGCGTCAGTTCCCGCGCCTCCGCCCTCGAGATCATGGCGCCCCCCGGGATGGAGGAAATGACCAACCAGCTGCAGAGCATGTTCTCCAATATGTCACGGCAGCAGGAAAAAACCCGGAAAATGCCTATCAAAGCCGCCTTCGAGGCCCTGTGCGAGGAAGAGGCTGCAAAAATGGTCAACGAGGACGAACTGAAACAGAAAGCCGTGAGCGCGGCGGAACAAAATGGCATCGTCTTCATCGACGAGCTCGACAAGGTGGCCAAACGCAGCGAGGGTGCCGGCGCGGACGTATCGCGCGAGGGGGTCCAGCGCGACCTGTTGCCCCTGATCGAGGGCTCAACCGTCAGCACCAAACACGGCATGATCAAGACCGATCATATCCTGTTCATCGCCTCCGGCGCCTTTCACCTGGCCCGCCCTTCCGATCTCATCCCGGAGCTGCAGGGCCGCCTGCCTATCAGGGTAGAACTGTCCGCCCTGACACCGGATGATTTCGAGCGAATTCTCACCGAACCCAGTGCGTCGCTGACCGAGCAATACCAGGCCCTGCTCGCAACCGAGGGGCTACAGGTGGAATTCACTGCCGACGGCCTGCGCCGCATCGCCGAGACCGCATGGCAGGTGAATGAGAGAACCGAGAATATCGGCGCACGCCGGCTGCACACGGTAATGGAGCGCCTGCTGGAAGACAGCTCCTTCACCGCGGCGGACAGCGGCCTGAACCCCGAACCACTGCGAGTGGACGCCGCCTATGTCGACAGCCAGTTGAAAGCCCTGAGCGCGGACGAGGACCTGTCCCGCTTCATTCTGTAGCGCGCAGCCATGCCGGCGACAGACAAAAGACCCCTGGGCATCAAGCTGCACAAACGCTCGCGCGAGCTGGAACTGGAGTATGCGGATGGCGAGCGCTATTCGCTGCCCTGCGAATACCTTCGGGTATACTCGCCCTCCGCCGAGGTCCGGGGCCATGGCGCCGGCCAGGAAGTCCTGCAAACCGGCAAACTCAGGGTCGGTATCGACGCCATCAAACCGGTGGGCCGCTACGCCGTCCAGCTGGTATTTGATGACGGTCACGACACGGGGCTCTATTCCTGGGATTACCTCTATGAGCTGTGCACGGAACAACCCCGGCGCTGGCAGGCCTATCTCGACCGGCTCGAGCAGGCCGGCGCCAGCCGCGACCCGGATGTCCAGGTCATCCACTTCCAGCCCTAGGGCCCTGTAGAGAACCAACCTGACCGCGGGGCCGCATCGCGCTACAATACGCCGTCCACAGGCGGCCAGGCGCAAACCCATGAACGACAAAGACACCACTCACTTCGGTTTCAAGGAAGTCGATACCCAGGCGAAGGCGGGGCTGGTGGCCGACGTGTTCCACTCGGTGGCGTCGCGCTACGACCTGATGAATGACCTGATGTCCGGCGGCATCCACCGTATCTGGAAGCGCTTTACCATCGAACTGAGTGGCGTCCGCAGCGGCAATGCCGTGCTGGATATCGCCGGCGGCACCGGTGACCTCGCCGCCCGCTTTGCCGACATCGTCGGCCCCGGTGGCCGCGTGGTGCTGGCGGATATCAACGACTCGATGCTGAAGGTAGGCCGCGACAAGTTGCTGGACAATGGCCGCCTTGGCAACCTGGAGTTCGTCCAGGCCGACGCTCAGTGCCTGCCTTTCCCGGACGACAGCTTCGACTGTGTCACGATCGCCTTCGGCCTGCGCAATGTCACCGACAAGGATGCCGCGCTGCGCTCCATGCTGCGGGTGCTGAAACCCGGCGGGCGCCTGCTGGTACTGGAATTCTCCAAGCCGGCAAACCCCCTGTTGAGCAAGGCCTACGACACCTACTCCTTCCGGGTACTGCCCCTGATGGGGCGACTGGTGGCCAACGACGCGGACAGTTACCAATACCTGGCAGAGTCGATTCGCATGCACCCCGACCAGGAAACCCTGAAGGACATGATGGAGGACGCCGGCTTCAGCAAATGTGAATACCACAACATGACGGGGGGCGTGGTCGCCCTGCACAAGGGCGTGAAGGCCTAGCGCAGCCGGCACCAACGATGACCACAGCAATCGATCCCACCCTGTACACCGCCGTCTTCGCGGCGGTGGAGCGCGTGGTCAACCAGGCGCTGGAGCTGGCTCCGGTGGGCAGGGCACGCCTCAACGAACTGTCGGGCTGTGTCTTCGCCCTGCACTGCGCCGCCCCCCCTCTGGACGTTTACCTGCAACCGGGGGACGGGCGCGTCCGCCTGATGGGTTTCTACGATGGACCGGTGACCGCCAGTGTGCAGGGGGTGGCCTCGGACTTTGCCGAGCTGGCAACCGCCGCGGACCCGACCGCCGCCCTGATCAACGGCAAACTGGAACTCAGGGGCGACAGTGGCCCCCTGATAGAGCTGCAGAAAATTATTACCGCCCTGGATATCGACTGGGAAGCGCCCCTGGTAGACGCTCTCGGCGATGTGGCCGGCCACCAGCTGGCACAATTGCTGCGCGGCGCCTACGGCTGGGGCAGGCAGGCGTCCAGCAGCCTCGGACGGCAACTGGAGGAGTTTATCCACGAGGAGGCCCGTCTCAGCCCGCCCCGCCTGGAGCTGGAGGACTTTTACCGCGACGTGCAGCAACTGGGCCTGCGGGTGGATCGACTGGAATCCCGCGCCCGTCGCCTGCGCAAACGCCTGCAGCAGATGCGCCAGTGACCCGGCCGCCACCATGTCCCGCGTAAGCCGCCTGGCCACCATTTTTCGCACCATCGGGCGCTACCGGCTGGACGAATTCATCGACCGCGACGCCCTGGGCCCGGTCGCGAGAACCGCACTGGCACTGTCCCCCTGGCGCCTGCAGCGGGCGCCGGCCCTGGCCCGGGGGGTCAGGCTGCGCAAGACACTCGAGGAGCTGGGGCCCGTCTTCATCAAGTTCGGGCAGATGCTCTCGACCCGGCGCGACCTGCTGCCCACCGACATCGCCGATGAATTGGCCAAGCTGCAGGACAATGTACCGCCTTTTCCCGAGCAGCAATCCATCGCCATCATCGAAAAAGGCCTGGGCAAACCGATAGCGGAGCTGTTCGCCAGCTTCGACCCCAAACCCATGGCGTCTGCCTCGGTAGCCCAGGTCCACGCCGCCACCCTGCACAGCGGCGAGAGCGTGGTCGTCAAGGTGATCAGGCCGGATATCGAGCCGATCATTCGCCAGGATCTCGCCCTGATGTTCTCCCTGGCAAAGCTGGTGGCCAGGTATGTGCCGGACGGCAGGCGCCTGCGCCCGGTGGAGGTGGTGACGGACTACGAATTCATCATTCTCGATGAACTGGACCTCGGGCGCGAGGCAGCCAATGCCTGCCAGTTGCGGCGCAATTTCGAGAACAGCAAGCTCGTCTATGTCCCGCAGGTTTACTGGGATTACACCTGCCGCAACGTCTTCGTCATGGAGCGCATATCGGGTATTCCGGTCACCGATATGGCCGCGCTTGAGGCCCGGGGCACCGACCTGAAACTACTGGCCGAGCGCGGCGTGGAGATCTTTTTCACCCAGGTATTTCGCGACAGCTTTTTCCACGCCGACATGCACCCCGGCAATATATTTGTCGATGCCACCGACCCGGCGGACCCCACCTATATTGCGGTGGACTGCGCCATCATCGGCAGTCTCAGCGATTCGGACCAGTACTATCTCGCCCGCAATCTGCTCAGCATCTTTCGCCGCGACTACCGCGAGGTTGCCCAGCTGCATGTGGAGTGCGGCTGGGTGCCGCCCCAGACCCGGGTGCAGGATTTCGAATCCGCCATGAGGGCCGTGTGCGAACCGGTCTTCGAGCGGCCGATCGGCGAGATTTCCTTCGGTCAGCTGCTGATTTACCTGTTCCGGACCGCCCGGCGCTTCGACATGCATATCCAGCCCTCCCTGGTGTTGCTGCAAAAGACCATGCTGAACATAGAGGGCCTGGGCAGGCAGCTGTATCCGGGGCTCAACCTCTGGGACACCGCAAAGCCATTCCTGGAGGACTGGGTGCAGGAACGCTACTCACCCCAGTCCGTCCTGCGCCGCCTGCAGCGACAGGCACCGTCATGGCTGGAACAACTGCCACTGCTGCCGGATGTCATGCTGGACAACCTGCAGCAATCCCGCGACGCGGAAATGCGCGCTGCCCAGCAACAGCGGGAGGTAGAGAAATTGCAGGAACGCGGCGCCGCGAATACCCGGCGCCACCGGCGCCAGCTGCTGGCCGCTATCGCCTGCCTCGGGGTAGCCGTCAGTGTGGTCCCCGGCGCCTGGCAACAACTGGCGGATGCACCCCTGGTCAGCTGGTTACTGGCGGGGCTGGCTGTGGCGCTGCTGTGGCCACGCGTTAGCTGAATACATGTGCCGGAAGCGGGCCCTGTGCCATAATGTCCGGCCATGGAGAGCGGTGCAATGAGCGAACCCGTCACGCTGACAGATGATATCCGCTGGAACGAGCAGGGCCTCGTCCCCGCTATCGCCCAGGACTGGCAGAGCGGCGAGGTGCTTATGCTCGCCTGGATGAACCCCGAGGCGCTGGCGCTTACCGTCAGTGAGGGCAGGGCGATCTACTGGTCGCGCTCGCGCCAGGCGATCTGGCGCAAGGGGGAGGAGTCCGGACATGTGCAGAAACTCAAGGAGCTGCGTATCGACTGCGACGCGGACACCGTGCTGATGAAGGTGGAGCAAGTCGGCGGAATCGCCTGCCACACGGGCCGGCGCAGCTGCTTTTTCAGGAGGCGGGAGCCGGGTGGTTGGCTGGTCACCGACGAGGTCGTCCGCTCGCCCGGCGAGATATACGGGAACACACCATGAGCGACGTGCTGGACCAGCTGGCCGCCACCCTGCGGCAGCGCCGCGAGGCGGACCCGGACACGTCCTACGTGGCCAGCCTGCACCACAAGGGGCTGAACAAAATCCTGGAGAAAATCGGCGAGGAGGCCACCGAGGTGATACTCGCGGCCAAGGACATGCAAAACGAGGAAGGGCGGGGTGCACTGGTCGGCGAGGTCGCGGACCTGTGGTTTCACAGCATGGTGATGCTGTCCCACCTGGACGTTGATATCAGTGAGGTCACCGAGTGCCTGCGCGCACGTTTCGGGACTTCGGGCATCGAAGAGAAGGCAGCGCGCCGCAGCGGCCCCTGAACCGGGCGCGCAAACCGCAATCAGGATAACCTAAGCAGGAGATAGAAATGGGATTTGGTGGAATAAGCGTCTGGCAACTGTTGATCATTCTCGCGATCGTCATCATGTTGTTCGGCACCAAGCGCCTGCGCACCCTGGGCAGCGACCTGGGCAGCGCGGTAAAAGGTTTCCGCAAGAGCATGCAGGATGATAGCGGGGCGGACAAGGACCCCACCGCGGAGCAGCAGAACGAGCCAGCAGCGGACAAGGACAAGTAAGACCTGAATGTTCGATATCGGATTTACCGAGCTGGTGCTCGTTGCCGTGGTGGGCCTCCTGGTTATCGGGCCGGAGCGCCTGCCCGGGGCCATCCGTACCGCCAGCCTGTGGCTCAATCGCCTCAAGCGCGGCTTCAACGACATCAAGCGGGAGGTACAGCAGGAGCTCCACAACGATGAAGTGATGCAGCAGCTGCGCGAGACCGGCAAGCAAATCAAGGCCCAGGCCGACCAGCTAGGGCAGGGTCTGGACTCAGCGGGCGCCAAGCCGGGCAAGCCGACAGACGGCGAAACCCCGACCGGCCAGGCGCCGGTGAAACCGACACCGCCCGCGGACAAAAGCGCAGAATGAGCGAGCCGGAAAGCACCGACCAGCCACTGCCGCTGGTAGCTCACCTGACCGAATTGCGCGACCGCCTGTTGCGGGCCCTGCTGGCCGTCCTGATCGTGTTCATCGGCCTGTTTCCCTTCGCCAACGAGATTTACACCTTCGTCTCCGAGCCGCTGCGGGCAATGCTGCCCGAGGGCGCCACGATGATTGCCACCGAGGTCGCATCGCCCTTCCTGACACCCTTCAAGCTCACCCTGGTGGCCGCGGTATTCCTGGCCATACCCTATGTGCTCTACCAGGTCTGGAGTTTTATCGCACCGGGCATGTACCGGCACGAAAAACGGCTGGCCATTCCCCTGCTGGTCTCCAGTGTCGCGCTGTTCTATGCCGGCGCCGCGTTTGCCTATTACGCGGTGTTCCCCCTGATATTCGCGTTTTTTACCAGTACCGGGCCGGCGGACATTGCCATCATGACCGATATCAACAGCTACCTGGATTTTGTCCTCAAGCTGTTCTTTGCCTTCGGCCTGGCTTTCGAAATCCCTATCGCCGCTGTTCTGCTGATCTGGACCGGCATCACCACCCCCCAGGACCTGGCGAAAAAGCGGCCCTACATCATCGTCGGCTGCTTTATCATGGGTATGCTGCTCACGCCACCCGACGTGATTTCCCAGTCCCTGCTGGCCATTCCGATGTGGCTGCTGTTTGAGCTGGGTGTATATTTCGGCCGCTTCGTCACCCGCAACAGACCCGATGAAGGCGGATAAAGCCCGGTCCGCAAGCCTGCCCTCACTGCTGCCGGTTATCGGCTTCCTCAAGCCCTACAAACTGCGCCTGGCCGGGGCGAGCCTGGCCCTGCTGTTCACCGCGGGCGCCACCCTGTCCATCGGCCGGGGCCTGCAGGTGTTGATCGATCAGGGCTTCGCCGGTGATATTTCCGACCTTGCGGGGGCCGTCAGCCTGCTGGTGGCCATCGCCGCCGCCATCGCCATCGGCACATTTACCCGTTTTTACCTGGTCTCCTGGCTGGGTGAGCGGGTCAGCGCCGACCTGCGCAAAGCCGTGTTCGACAACCTGGTGCACCTGCACCCGGGTTTTTTTGAATTGAATCGCAGCGGCGAAATCATGTCCCGCCTGACCACCGATACCACCCTGTTGCAGACCATTATCGGCTCCTCTTTCAGCATGGCCCTGCGCAGCAGCCTCACCCTGGTCGGGGCCCTGGTAATGATGTTCATCACCAACCTGAAACTCTCCCTGATCATCGCCGTCGGCGTGCCCCTGGTGCTGCTTCCCATCCTGTTCTTTGGCCGCCGGGTCCG
>JAZBNW010000083.1:0-14519 GCA_036350855.1 Halieaceae bacterium | reverse complement strand
CATGCGGGTGGCGTTGAACCAGACAAAAAACGGTTTGCCCGCCTTGTTTGCCTGTTGCATGAATTTGACCGCGGCGTCGGTGAACTCCTGGTCGATCACCTCCATGCGCTTGCGGGTCAGGGGGCCGGTATCCTCGATTTTGCCGTCGGCGTAGGAACGGATCACCCCCCGGGGGGCGAAGCGTTTGCGAAACTCAGGGTCCGCAGGATAGAAGTAGGTCTCCGGTTCCTCCTCGGCATTCAGGTGGTACAGGTTGCCGAAGAATTCGTCGAAGCCGTGGTTGCTGGGCAGGAACTCGTCCTTGTCACCCAGGTGATTCTTGCCGAACTGGCCGGTAGCGTAGCCCAGCGGCTTGAGCAATTCCGCGATGGTGGGGTCCTCGGCCTGCAGGCCGATATCCGCTCCCGGCATGCCGACTTTCAGCAGACCGGTACGCAGGGGGTGCTGGCCGGTGATAAAAGCGGAGCGCCCGGCGGTGCAGCTCTGCTCCCCGTAGTAGTCGGTGAACAGCGCGCCCTCACTGGCGATCCGATCGATATTGGGAGTGGTGCCGCCCAGCATGCCACGGTGGTAAGCGCTGATGTTGGACCAGCCGATATCGTCACCCCAGATCACCAGGATGTTCGGTTTCTCGCTGGCGGCCCTGGCGCCGGCGGCGCTTAGCAGAGCCCACAACAGGACATACAGTATCAGGTGGATTTTCATGCCGATTACTCCTTGTTAATTAGCCCACACCGCGCTCATGGCCCTGCCAGTAGCGCGCCCGCAGGGCTTTCTTGTCGGGTTTACCCACCGCGGTGGTGGGGATGGCATCGACGAAATCGACGGATTTGGGCGCCTGCACCGACCCCTTCGCCTGTTTGACCAGGGCTTGCAACTCCCGCACCAGCGCCGGTGCGGCTGCGACGCCCGGGCGCAAAACCACGACGGCCTTGACCGCCTCTCCCCACTGTTCGTCCGGCACACCGACCACCGCGACCTGGCCCACCGCCGCGTGGGTGGCGAGCACATCCTCGACTTCCCGCGGGAACACATTGAAGCCACCGGTGACGATCATGTCCTTGGTGCGATCGACGATATAGAGAAAACCCTCCTCGTCCAGTTTGCCGACGTCGCCAGTATGCAGCCAGTCGCCGGCAAACGCTTCGGCGGTCTGCTCCGGCATATCCTTGTAGCCCTTCATCACCAGGGGGCCGCGGACACAGATCTCGCCCGGTTCCCCCCTGGCGACCGGCCGACCCTCCGGGTCGAGCAGGGCGACATGCACCCAGGGGCTGGGTCGCCCGCAGGAGGAGAGGCGCTGCGGCTTGCCCAGGTCGTGGTCGGCCCGGCGCAGGTTGGCGACCACCATGGGGGCCTCGGACTGGCCGAAAAACTGGTAGAACACCTGGCCCCACTTTTCGATGCCCTGGCGCAGCCGCGCCGGGCTCATGGCTGATGCGCCGTAGAAAATCGTTTCCATGCTGGACATGTCCGCCGTGTCGGCCCGGGGCGAGTCCATCAGGTAGTAGAGCATCACCGGGACCAGCATGGTACAGGTGATGCGATGCTGTTCCACCATGTCGAAAAACGCGTCCGGGCTGAACCCCTGCATCACGTAGAAAGCCCCGCCTTTTTGCAGCACAGGGATAAAAAATGCCGCTGCCGCATGGGACAGCGGCGTGGCCATCAGCATGCGCACCTCGTCGGGAAACTCCCACTCCGCCATCTGGATCTGGGTCATGTAGGCGGTAACCCGATGTGTGCTCATGACGCCCTTCGGCCTGCCGGTGGTGCCGCCGGTAAAATTGACCGAAGACACCTCATCGGGCAGCACATCAGGCGCGACCAGGGCCTGTGGCTCGAAAGTGGCAGCCAGGGCCAGGTAGTCCTCGCCTGTTTTCGTCGGGCCGAAGCCCAGCAGGTGCTTGAGCCCGGGCACCTTCTCCTTCAGTTTTGCCGCGTGCTCATCGAACAGGCTGGCGTCGTAGACCAGCGCGTCTATCTCCGCCGCTTCCAGTACATAGGCGTGATCGTCCAGCGAACCCAGCGGGTGCAGGGGGGTGCCGATGCAGCCGGACAGCTGCATGGCGGCGATGTTGGACAGTACCTCCGGCCGGTTGGCGGAAATCACCGCGATGCGGCTGCCCTTGCCCAGTCCCTTCGCCTGCAGTGCCTGTACCATCCGGCTGGTGCTCTCGCGCACCTCCCGGTAGCTGGCGACCTTGTCCCCGAGGAACAGGCAGGGCTCATCCTCGAAGCGGTTGAGGCCCTCCACCAGAAGGTGGGGCATCAGCGGCGGATGGTGAAGTGCGGACTCGGTCATGGTATTCCTGTCTCCTTGCGCTGGCGGCGGCCGGTTAATGTACACCAAATTGACGCCCTGAGGTGCCGGGCTGCTGTACCCGGACTGTCCCGGTTCAAAATACTGCCTGCCGCTCGTTGCGGGCAGCGGCCGGTCGTTACGGTGACGACTTGTGGGTTACTATCCCCGTTGCACTATTCATGACCTCATAGCGAGCCGATGATATCAAAATGCAAAACTGTCCTGACCGCTCTGGTCTGTATCACCTGTCTGCAGGCCTGCACCACTACTACCCACACCAGCGCCAGAGAAAACAGCGAGGCGAGTATGCCTGCGCCAGCTGAACTCGGCGGCGGCGGGCGCCCCATTGGTCCGGCCTTTACCCGCAGTGTCGTCTACGGCAGGAACGGTATGGCGGCCACGGCGCAACCCCTGGCCTCCCAGGTGGCGCTGGATATCCTCAAGGCCGGCGGCAGTGCGGTGGATGCGGCGATAGCCGCCAATGCGGCGCTGGGTTTGATGGAGCCCACCGGTTGCGGCATCGGTGGTGACATCTTTGTCATTGTCTGGGACCCGAACAGCCGGCAACTGTATGGTTACAACGGCTCCGGCCGATCTCCCGCCGGACGAAGCCTGGAGCAGCTGCAGGCGCAGATTGCCGCCCTGAAAGAACAGGGTCGGCTGCCGGCGGACTTTGCCGGCATCCCCTCCATGGGCCATTTGCCGGTGACCGTGCCGGGCACCGTCGACGGCTGGTTCGCCATCCATGATCGCTTCGGCAAGCTGCCCATGGCGGACGTGCTGGCGCCCACCGTGGACTATGCCCGGCAGGGCTTCCCGCTCTCCCCGGTTATTGCCTTCTACCTCGAGCGCAATCGCCTGGCCTTCGACCGCCGGCTCGCGGGCAGCGAGCTGTTGGAAAACATCTACAGTACATGGTACCCGGATGGCCGCGCCCCGGTGGCAGGAGAGATGTTTCGCAACCCTGACCTCGGCAACACGCTTGAAGCGATAGGCCGGGGCGGGCGCGACGCGTTCTATCGCGGTGATGTGGCCAGGGAGATGGCGGCTTATTTCCAGCGCATCGGTGCGGACCTCAGCTATGAAGACCTCGCCGCCCACACCGGCGACTGGGTAGAGCCCGTCAGCGTGAACTACCGCGGCTATGACCTGTACGAACTGCCGCCCAATGGCCAGGGTGTCGCCGCCCTGCAGATGCTCAATATGCTCAGGCAGGTGGATCTCGCGCGGTGGCCCCGGGACTCCGCCGAAGTGTTTCATTACATGGTGGAAGCCAAACGCCTGGCATTCGAGGACGTGGCCCGCTACTACGCGGATCCCGACTTCAGCGACGTTCCGCTGAGTGGCCTGCTGGCGCAAGAGTACGGCCGCGAGCGCTTCGCCCTGATCGATCCGCGGCGCGCAGCCACGGACGTCAACCCCGGTGAACCCCTGCTGGAAGGCGATGGCGATACCACCTATCTCACCGTGGCCGACAGTGACGGGATGATGGTCTCCCTGATCCAGTCCAACTACCGGGGCATGGGCTCCGGGCTGGTGCCGGATGGCCTTGGTTTCATGTTGCAGGACCGGGGTGAGCTGTTCTCCCTGGACCCTGAGCACCCCAATGCCTACGCCCCGGGCAAGCGCCCCTTTCACACCATCATTCCGGCCTTCCTGATGAAGGACGGTGAACCGCTGATGAGTTTCGGTCTGATGGGCGGTTCCATGCAGCCCCAGGGGCATGTGCAGATCGTGGTGAACATCGTCGACTACGGTATGGATATCCAGCAGGCCGGGGATGCCGCGCGCTTTCTGCATGAAGGCGGTCGCGAACCCACCGGCCTGCACAAGGACGCTCTGGGTATCCTCTATCTTGAGCCCGGTGTCAGTGAGCAGACGGTCGAGCAGTTGCGGGCCATGGGGCACCGGGTGGAGATCGATGGCACCGGCGTGCGCTTTGGCGGCTACCAGGCCATAGCGGTTGACCCGGAGACCGGCGTGTACGCGGGGGCCACGGAAATGCGCAAGGACGGCACGGTCACTGCCTGGTGATCGCTCTTGCCCCCGGTGGTGGCCAGCGGATGGGCGTGCCTGGTGCGTAAATGAAAGGTCGAATGTACTGGTCCAGGAAACACCTGCACATGAGTCATGTGCAGGGTTTGTCAGAGCCAGTTAGCGCGGATCAGAATCCCGGCTGCAGAACCGAGTTGATAATCCAGACCAGGCCATTGTCGGCTTTCACACCCTGGCACTGTACTGTCGCGGTGTTGACGCGCGGTTCGCCCGCATTGCGGCTGAGGTAGACATACTCTCCCGCCAGGGTCTTGCGCTGGACCGGCGAGGCGAATCGCCGCGGGTCGTGGGCACCCGGGGAAACGTGATAGGTCAGTACCGTGGTCAGCAGGCCAATATCGGCGAGGATGGCACCGGTAACGTCTGCAGGCATCGCCGCAAACGCGTCGTTGGTAGGTGCGTAGACGGTGATGTTATCGGTGTTGGCCAAGGCGTCGTCCAGGCCGGCGGCCAGTACTGCATCCACCAGGGTGGAGAGCTCGGGCGTGGCCAGTGCGGCTTCCACGATGTTGCCATCAAACTGGGCAACGGGCGTGGATACACAGTCGGCGAAGTTGGTCATGGCGTGTGCCCCGGCGCCAAAAGTGCAGGCCAGCGCGGTCGTGGATGCAAGTAGCGTTTTTTTCAGCTTCATGGTGTTGCTCCTTTGATGGCTCGGTTCGAGTTAACTGCTCAGCGTCGCGACGAAGGTAGGGGTGCGCATCGCCACAAAGCATTCGGGAGTATTACGACCGGGGTTCCCGAATTGGATCGCAGCCGCGACTGACCGGAAATGTGTTGAAAAAAGTTTAAAAACAGAAAGTTAAGAAAAACCCGACGCCGCCGTGAGGGCGTTGTTGCAGTTTTGTCCGGGTAAGCAGGGCAGGCCCTGGCATCCGTGCGGCGGTCGCGCGTTTGTATATCGGCTTAGTGCCGATGGTCGTATTGAGGTTTGGACGGGCAGGGCGATGCCGCCGTGCGGCGCACGCTGCAGGGGGCTCAGATCCAGCGGCGAAAGTCGATCTTCAGCTTGCGGCGCTCCTGCCCGGAACGCCGGTTTTTCTGCCAGAACCAGTGCTTGTCGCGCCCGCCGGCAGGCCCGTGGGTGCGGCGATTGCTCAGCAGGCTGCGCCGGTCACCATACCTGAAATAGCGGCAGTTGCAGGTCTTGGCGGCGCAGCGGGCCAGGGGAAGCGCCGGCGCCTCCTCGAGCAGGTGGCGCTTCCCCGCTATCTCCCTGGCGGCAGCGCAGCCGTTGATCCCGCAGTGAATGGCTACCGAGGCGAAGGGGTTGCCCTCCGACTCTCGCGGAATCAACTCTGCTGCGGTAACGACAATTTCGGTCACGGTTTTCTCCGACGCATGGGTTTATCGGGTTCAGTCGGGACCGTCGATCTGGCAATGGCGCCCCGGCTTATGCCCTGCAGGCGCGAACGGTTATTGGGTTTCGTCGCCTTGAGATATAAGAAGCAAATACCGTGCCACCCTTTTAAATCAATGAGTTACGATGCAAGAGGG
Organism: Halieaceae bacterium; assembly: GCA_036350855.1. Lineage (GTDB taxonomy): Bacteria > Pseudomonadota > Gammaproteobacteria > Pseudomonadales > Halieaceae > JARRPM01. Next base: position 8,662 of record JAZBNW010000083.1, on the reverse strand, counting down.
GGCTAAAAGGCCCGGGTGCGTAAAATTTACTGACGCGTTTCGCGGGCAGTCACGGCGGGGCCGCGCCGGGCGGCCCGGACCCGGCTTAGTCCACGATATCCATGACTGTGGTGTGGCCCTCACAGGAGGGGCGGCTGAGGAAGGTCTCGGAGGGATCGATCACCGCGACCTTCTCCAGGAACGAGCGACCCAGAAGGATCGAGTAATTGAATTTGCCCCTGTCGGCTAGGCTGAATTCGGCCCTGTAGATCTGGTGAAAGAGACATAACTCCAGGGCGACCACCGGGCGGGTGATACTCTTGGCGCCGTGGCGTTTGATGACCACTTCCCGCACCAGCGGACCCTCCAGTCGCAGGGTTTGCTCCTTCTCTGTATCCACATCCTCGTCGGTAAAATCGAACTTGACCCAGGGGTCGCCGTCCCGCTCGAAGCGCTCGATGTTGATTGCCTGGATGGACGAGGTCTTGGCACCCACGTCCAGTTTGGTCTTGATCCGCATATCCGCGCCCACGAGCTCGGTGGTCTCCAGCCAGCCGAGGATCATTTTCGGCGCGCGCGTATCGGCCATTGCCGGCCAGCCCGGTGCCAGGAGTAGCAGAAGGCTTGCGATAGCGGTAAATTTCATGTTCGGCTCCAGGGTTATGCCAGCAGTGAACGCCCGGGAATGGATGTCAGCAGCTGCCTTGTATAGGGTTGTTGCGGGTGTTCGAAGAGCTCGTCCCCGCTGCCCTGTTCGACAACCTCACCCTTGTACAGCACCAGGATGCGGTCGGCGAGGTGGCGCACCACTGCCAGGTCGTGGGATACGAACAGCATGGTCAGTCCGTACTCCCGCCCCAGTTCCTGCATCAGGTCGAGAATCTGTGCCTGGATGGTGACATCCAGCGCGGACACCGGCTCGTCCGCGACGATAAACTCGGGTCGGGTCGCCAGGGCGCGGCCAATGGCGATGCGCTGGCGTTGGCCGCCTGAAAATTCATGGGGATACTTGCGCACGAAGGCCCTGGCCAGGCCCACATCGTCCATGAGTTTCAGCACGCCCTTTGCGACGGTGGCGCGGTTTTCGATACCGTGCAGCAGCAGGGGTTCCGCCAGCGTATCGTACACTGTCATGCGCGGGTTGAGAGAGGCGAAGGGGTCCTGAAAAATCATCTGCATGCGCCGGCGCATGGTTTTCAGCTCCCGCCCCGCCAGCGCGGTGAGGTCGGTGCCGTCAAAGCGCACCTCCCCTGAGGTAACCGGCACCAGCCGCAGTATGGACCGGCCGATGGTGGACTTGCCGCTGCCCGATTCGCCGACCAGTCCAAGCACCTCGCCACGGTTGATGTCGAAGCTGACCTTGTTGACGGCCTTGACCGGCTCCTTGTGCTTGCCCTGGCCAAACCATGTGCACAAATCCCTGACCTGGATGAGCGGTTCCACCGCCCCCGGTCGCGCCTGCTTGGAGTCGGTGGGAATCGCCGCCAGCAGCTTTTTGGTATAGGGGTGCTGGGCGTTGTGGAAGATGCCTTCGCGGTTGCCCGTCTCCACGATCTGGCCCTGTTTCATCACCACGATCTGGTCGGCGATATCCGCTACCACCGCCAGGTCGTGGCTGATGAAGATCACGCCGATATCGCGCTTTTCCTGTAACTCGGCGATCAGCTTCAGGATCTGGGCCTGGATGGTCACGTCCAGCGCGGTGGTCGGTTCGTCGGCGATCAGCAGTTTCGGTTCGTTGATCAGCGCCATCGCGATCATGACACGCTGGCGCATGCCGCCGGAAAACTCGTGCGGGAAATTGTCGATGGTGGATTCGGGGTCGCGAATGCCGACTTCACCCAGCAGTTCCACTGCCCGGGCCCGCGCCTCCTCCACGCCCACATGGTGGTGGTAGCGCAGCGGTTCCATCAGCTGCTTGCCGATGGTCATGTAGGGGTTGAGGCAGGTCATCGGGTCCTGGAAAATCATGGCGATATCGCGCCCGCGAATTTTGCGCAGCTCCGATTCTTCCATCTGCAGCAGGTCGCGGCCCTCGAACAGGGCGCGCCCGCCGTCGACGCGCCCGGGAGGCATCGGCACGAGGCCGAGCAGGCTGTAGCAGGCCACGGATTTGCCCGACCCGGATTCGCCGATAATGGCGGTGATCTTGCCCAACTCCACACTGAAGCTGACACCGTCGACCGCCTTGTTGGTGCCATTGCGGGTGACGAAGCTGACCGCGAGATCCTGTACGTCCAAGAGGGCCATGGGCTAGTCCTTCGCACCGCGTACGTCCAGCGCGTCGCGCAGGCCGTCACCGAGGAAATTGAGTGAGAAAAGGGTCAGGGTCAGCGCCAGCCCCGGGAATATCAGCAGCCAGGGATACTCTTCCATGGTTTCCGCGCCGTAGGAGATCAGCAGACCCCAGGAGGTCTGGGGTGGCTGGATGCCCAGGCCCAGGAAGCTGAGGAAGGCCTCCAGCAACATGACGTTGGGGATAGTCAGTGTGGTGTAGACGATGATGGGTCCCAGGGCATTGGGCACCAGGTGGCGGCGGATCAGTGTGGCCGGGGACAGGCCGAGCGAGATAGCCGCCTCGACGAACTCCTGCTGGCGCAGGGACTGTACCTGGCCGCGCATGATGCGCGCCATAGTCAACCATTCCACTGCCCCGATGGCGAGGAACAGCAGCAGCATATTGCGCCCGAACACCACCGTCAGCAGCACGATGAAAATCATGAAGGGCAGGGCGTAGAGGATATCGACCAGCCGCATCATCACCGCGTCGGTGCGGCCGCCGACGTAGCCGGCAATCGCGCCCCAGGTGACCCCGATCAGCAGGGCGACAGCGGTGGCGACAAAACCTACCGCGAGGGAAATGCGCCCGCCGTACATGATCTGGGTCATCAGGTCGCGACCGAAGATGTCCGTACCCAGCCAGTGCGCGGCGGAGGGCGGGCTGGCCCCCAGTTCCAGGTCCTGGGCCTGGTAGCTGTAGGGCGCGATCCACGGCGTCAGCAGTGCGATCACAATGAACAGTACCAGCGTGACCAGGCCAAACACCGCCAGGTGGTTCTTGCGCAGCCGCAGCCAGGCGTCCTTCCACAGGGAGGTGCCCTGTTCCGCCTGGGCGATATCGTCAATCGTTTGCGTGTTCATTCGTTAGCGCTTCCCGGCTCCGGGTTAGTGGCCAAACTGGGCCCGCAGCCTGGGGTTCATCCAGGCGGCGAGAACGTCTGACAGAAGGTTGAACAGGACGATGAGCACCGACAGGAACACGGTGGTGCCAAGAATCATGGTGTAATCACGGTTGAACGCGGCCTGCACGTAAAAACGGCCCAGCCCTGGAATCTGGAAAATGGTCTCCACCACGAAGGAGCCAGCCAGCAGTCCCGCAAACGCGGGGCCCAGAAATGCCACCACCGGTATCAGCCCGCCCCGCAGGCTGTGCTTGAGCACCACCTGCCACTCCGGCAGGCCCTTGGCCCGGGCGGTGCGGATATAGTCCTGGGACAGCACCTCCAGCATGCCGGCTCGCCCGAGCCTGGCAATATAAGCCGCATAGCCCGCCCCCAGGGTCAGGGAGGGCAGTATCTTGTCGCCGGGAATATCGCCCCAGCCCGACACCGGCAACCAGTCCAGGTGGATCCCGAAAACCAGCACCAGCAGCGGCCCGAGCAGGAAAGAGGGCATGCAGATGCCGATCATGGCAAGCGACATGGGTATGTAGTCCTGGGCGGTATTGGGTTTGAGTGCCGCGATCACCCCCGCCAGGCCGCCGATGCCGACGGCGACCAGCAGGGCGTAAAAACCCAGCTCAGCGGTCACCGGGAAGCCGGCGGCAATGAGTTCGTTGACGCTGCGACCCGGGTACTTGAAAGAGGGGCCCAGGTCGCCCTCGGCCAGATCGCCGAGATAGGAGGTGTATTGCTGGAACAGGGGCAGGTCCAGTTTGTACTGGGCCTCGAGGGCCGCCTTCACTTCCCGGGTGACGGGCTTCTCACTGTCGAAGGGGCCCCCGGGGGCAACGCGCACCAGGAAAAACGTCACGGTGATCACCACGAGAATCACCGGTATCGCCTGCAGCAGCCGCAGCAATATGAATCGCAACATGGTCAGTCGTTCGCCTCGGTGGTCTGCACGTCATCTTCCAGCCACACGTATTTCAGGTTCAGGGAGTCCATCAGGTTGGGTGGCAGGCCCTTTACGCTGGGATGGATCAGGTGTTTGCTGGTATAGGTGTAAACGGGAATGATGGGCATCTGCTCCATCAGCAGTGTCTCGGCCTCATGAAATACCGCGAATCGCTCTTCTTTGCTGGTCGCCTGCGGCGCTTTTTGCAGGATCATCTCGTCGTAGCGCGGGTCGGAAAAACCGGTATTGTTGTTGCCGCCGCCGGTGAGAAACAGGTCGAGGAAATTGTTCGGGTCGACGTAGTCGCCGATCCAGCCGCGTCGCGCGATCTGGAAGTGCATATTGGTAATCGAATCCAGGTACACCTTCCACTCCTGGTTGGTGAGAGTCACATCGATATTGAGCACGTCCTTCCACATCTGCTGCAGCGCCACCGCGATTTTGCGGTGATCCTCGCTGGTGTTGTAGGTCAGCTCCAGCCCCGGCCAGCCCTCCCCGTCGGGATATCCGGCCTCTGCCAGCAGTTCCCTGGCACGCTCCGGGTCATAGTTGAACAGCCGCGGAGGATAGTAGCCCAGGGTATCCGGCGGCGTGATGCTGTAGGCGGATATGTTGGTGCCCTTGAGCACGGTGGCATTGAGTTTGTCGCGATCCACCGCCATCGACAGGGCCTTGCGGACATTCAGGTTGTCGGTGGGTGGGACCAGGGTGTTGAGCAGGTAGTAATAGGTGCCCAGGTAGGGCTCCTGCATGTAGGGGCTGTCGGGCATCTCCTTGTAGACCGGGATTTTGCCCAGCGGGACGCTGTTGGTGTAGTGCAACTGGCCCACCCGGAACATGCGCTCTTCGCTGACCACGTTCTCGGTGGGGTAATAAATGATGCCGTTGAGCCTGACCTTGTCCCGGTCCCAGTAGGTGTCGCTCTTCTCCAGTTCGATGCGGCGGTTCAGCTCCCACTTCTTCAGCCGGAAGGCGCCATTGCTGACCATGTTTTCCACCCGGGTCCAGGGGGTGTATCGATCGGTGGCTTTGCCGAATTTCTCGATGGTGGGGGGGTGTACGGCAAAGGTGCTGTAGTGGTCCATCAACTGCAGGAAGTAGGGGGTGCGCTCTTCCAGCGTCACCTGCAGGGTGAGGTCATCCAGGGCTTTCACCCCTACCTCGCTGAAGTCGGTGATGTCGCCCTTGTGAAAGGCCTGTGCATTGGCCACCGGGTACAGCATATAGGCGTATTCGCCACCCAGGGCGGGACTCAGCAGTCGTTTCCAGGACCAGACATAGTCGGAGGCCCGCATGGGATCACCATTGGACCACCGGGCCTCGGGATTGATATGGAAGGTGATGATGCGCCCGTCCTCGCTGATGTCCCAGCTTTGCGCCACCCCCGGTTCCGGCTCCAGGGTGTAGGGGTTCTTGACCGCCAGGCCCTCGAACAGCGCGCGGATGATCTTGTTTTCCGGCACCCCCGTGACCACGTGGGGATCGAGACCCTGGGGCTCGGAACCGTTGCCGAAATGGAGGATACCCAGGCGGTTGCCGCTCGCGACATTGGATTCCCCGCCACCGCAGGCCGTAAGCAGGGTGACTGCGGCGACCAGCAGCAGGAAGCGGCAAAATGTTGGCAGCATTAAATCAGGGGCCCGTGACGGTTCGAAGGAGGGGTCAACTGTAATGCAAGCGCTGCCCTTTGTCACAAACAAGGACGGCGGGGCGGCGCGAACGCCGCCCCGTGACGAATAGCCGGGCAGATCAGGCGGCGGACTTGTCCCGCTGCCCCACCGGGGGCCCGACGTAGCGCGCGCGGGGGCGGATCAGTCGGCTGTTTTTGCTGAACTCCAGGTAGTGGGCCACATAACCGTAAACCCGCGACATGGCGAACATGGCGGTGAAGAAGTGGGTGGGGATGCCCAGGCTATGGAACACCGCGCCCTTGTAGAATTCCACGTTGGCCCAGATTTCCTTGCCCTGTTCGGCAAATGCGCGCTGGCAGGCCTCTTCCACCGCCACCAGGGTGAGCAGCAGGTTCCTGCTCTCGCCTTCCTGGCACAATTCCATGGCCATGGGCTTGAGGATTTTGGCCCGGGGATCCACGGTGCGGTATTCCCGGTGGCCCATGCCCATGATTTTCTCCTTGCGGGCGAGACAGTCCTGCACATAGGCCTCGGCCTTGTCCGGGCTGCCGATCGCCATGGCCATTTCCAGGGCGGCCTGGTCTGCGCCGCCGTGGAGCTTGCCGAACAGGGTGCCGATGGAGGCGGAGATGACGGACTGGATCGGCGCCAGGGTGCTGGCGCATACCCGCCCGGCGAATGTGCCGCAGTTGAAGCTGTGCTCCATCTGCAGGATCTGGGCGGCGTTGAGCATCCGCACCTGCTCGGGGGTGGGGGCAGTCCCGAGGAACATGGTGAGGAAGTTTTCATGGAACAAGCGCCCCGGTGTCGGGGCCAGCACCACCTTGCTCTGGCTCAGTCGGTAGTGGGCGGCGATGAGGGCGGTGATTTTCGCGGCGAGGAACAGGCCGTGCTCCGCCGCCGGCTCCATATCCATGGCCTGTTCCTGCGGCAACTGCAGCAGGGGGACCATGCCCTGCAGCATCAGCATGGGGTGCAGGTCCCGGGGGACGTGGCGCAGCAGCTCGATCTCGGCATGGGACAGGCGCGAATGACGGCACATGAAGGTTTTCAGCCGGCTCTTCTCCTGCTCCTCGGGCCAGTCGCCAAACAGCACCATCCACACCACGTGCAGGAAGGGCACTGACACCAGCTCGTTGATGTCGATGCCGCGGTAACTGAGCAGTCCCTGCTCCCCCTGCACGTCGGAGATGGCGGTGTCGCCGACGATGACGCCGGCCAGGTCGTTTGAGTAAATGCTTTCTTCTGAGCTCATGGCTGCGGCTCCGTTTTTGGTAATTTTTCACAGTATACGGAGCACAAAGGGATTAGTGGAATTAATTATACTTATCATCTCATTAGGAAAACTAATATGCGCTTGGAAAACAGTGAGTTACGTGCGTTTCGTGCCGTGGTGGAGGAGGGGGGCTTCAAGCGGGCTGCCGAGTCCCTGCATATCAGCCAGTCCGCGGTGAGCCAGGCCGTGGCGGGACTGGAGTCCAAGCTGGAGTCGCCGCTCATCCAGCGCGGCAAGGAGTTGCGCCTGAGCGATATCGGCAAGCGCCTGTTCGAACATGCCGTGGACGTGCTGCGGGAGGAACAGCAGGTGCTGGAGGACATCGCCCATCTCAAGCAGGGCAATGCCGAAACCCTGAGCCTGGCCCTGAGCGCCTCGATCAACCGCTTTTACGCACCCCAATTAATAAGCGCTTACTATCGCGAAAACCCGCAGACGAGAATGAAAATCTCCGAGTTGCCGGGCCGCAGCATCATTTCAGAGGTACTCTCGGGCAATGTCGAACTGGGCCTCGGGCCGTTCCAGAAGCAGATGTCCGCCTTCACCGCCATTCCGCTGTACAGTGACTCGCGCCACCTCGTGGTGAGCCCCAGGCACAGTAACTATCCCCAGATGGTGCGTGGCGATGCCCGTGCGCTGAAGCTCACGCCCCTGATCACCTCGGCCCTGGACAACCCCGATATGCGCCCCTCCATCGCGCGCCTGCGGGACCAGTTCAGCACCGTGTGGGAGGTGAACAGCCTGTCCCTGCGGATCCACATGGTGGAGCAGGGGATGGGAGTGACCTTTATCGACCGCAAATTGCTGCAGGAGCACCCCTCCTGTGCCGATTTTCACATCATGGACGATGTCTCCTTCGGCAGCATCGCCAAACAGGTCGGCCTGTATTACCGCGCCGGCCGGCACCTGAGCGCCAGCGCGCAGAACTTTATTGCCCTGTGCGAACGGTTCTGGAGCCTGTAGAGTCATTTCCCCGGGGCAGGACAGCGGACAGAGGAACAGCGGGTATGGCGGTATCGTTGCGCGACAGCAATGTGCAGAAGCTGCGTGAGCACGACTACGACGTGCTGGTTGTCGGCGGGGGTATCAACGGCGCGGTGGCGGCGGCCTCACTGGCCGGTTGCGGGGTGCGGGTGGCGCTGATCGACCGTGGTGATTTCGCCGGTGGCGTCAGCTCCAATTCCTCCAACCTGGCCTGGGGAGGCATCAAGTACCTGGAGAGCCACGAGTACCTGCTGGTCAACAAACTGTGCCGCTCCCGCAACCGCCTGATGCGGGCCTACCCCTCCACCGTCAAGGAGATCCGCTTCTTCACCACCATCGCCAGGGGTTTTCGCTTTCCCCCCTGGTTTGTCTTCCTGGGCAGCGTCGTGTACTGGGCGATGGGGCGTTTCGTCACCCGGGCGCCGCGCTATATCAGCCCGGCTGCTCTCGAGCGGGCGGAACCCGTCGTCAATACCGCCAACGCCGCCGGTGGCCTGGAATACTCCGACTGCTACCTGTACGACAACGACGCCCGCTTTGTCTTCAACTTTATCCGCAAGAGCCTCAACTACGGCTGTATCGCGGCCAATTATGTGGAGTCACTGGGAGCCCGGCGGGAGGGTGAGCACTGGCTGACCAGCGCGCGCGATGTGGTGAGTGGCGATCAGTTCGATAT
>JAZBNW010000082.1:0-9930 GCA_036350855.1 Halieaceae bacterium | reverse complement strand
TTGATCCGCTTCTGAAAAACCCCTACGCGCCGATGTCTCTCACGGCAAGCGCCTAGACGCCGCGCCTGAGCACCCCGACGCTGATGCCCTCGATCGAGAACGCCTGTTCCCGCAGGTCAACCCTGATGGGTTGGTAATCCGGATTCTCCGGCAGCAGCTCCAGCAAGTGCTTCTGGGCTGTCCTGTGAAGTCGTTTGACGGTGACTTCATCCTCGATACGCGCCACCACGATATCGCCATTGTTGGCCACCCGGGTGTTGTGGACCGCCAGCAGGTCGCCATCGAGAATTCCCACATCGACCATGCTGTCGCCCTGGACCACCAGGAAATAGTCGGCGCGGGGTTTGAAAAAGGTCGGCGGCAGGTCGCAGTAGTCCTCGATATTCTGTTCTGCGAGCACCGGGTTGCCGGCGGCCACCCGGCCGATGATCGGTATGCCCGCGCTTTCAGGCAGGCGTATACCGCGGGACGCACCGGCGATCATTTCGATCGCCCCCTTGCGGGCGAGCGCCTTGAGGTGCTCCTCGGCCGCATTGGCAGACTTGAAGCCGAGTTCCCTGGCGATATCGGCCCGGGTGGGCGGATAGCCCGTCTGGTCGATATGCCGGCGCACAAGATCCAGCACTTGCTGTTGTCGCGGGGTGAGCTTTTCCATAGCGGGCACCGTGGTTATTTATACAGGTGCTGTGATTATATACAGTATTTCCGGCCCGGCACAACAGGGACGGCGCCCGCCACAGGGCGGCGGAGGGAGGGGAACTACACGGGGCGGGAGACTCAGTAATCCTCGACCCCGTACATGGCATCGGGTTCGATCGAGTTGAGCGGGCTGTTCCAGTCCTCGGGATGCATCGGCAGGTCCGGGTCCAGCATGTCCTCGTCGTCCAGTTCGAAGGCTGCCCGCCAGTCCTCGGGCGCTTCCGCCCGCTTGGGCATCATTTCGCGCCAGGCATCCAGGTCCAGCTCCGCGACCTCACCGTCCAGGTACTGAATCTCGATGGAAAGTGACGGCGGATCCCAGTCGACCACTTCAAACAGTGCATCGATTTGCATGTCCTTATACCATCGCCCTATAACAGGCTGCTGCAGTTTCATTTTTCCTATCCTCTTCTCAACGCTTGCGAATCCAACATAACACGCTGGAATGCCCTGTCCATTATGCGAACCCGGTATATAAACACCGCTGGAAATTCCGTTATTCACTCGGCTAAAAGATTATCAGGCAGATCAATCGCTTGGGTCGCATCACTATCGTTGACATGAGTCGCCCGCCGCTTTTATATACTCGTTTACTGCAATCGACCCCTTGCTGAAATAAAAAACTTGTCTAAAAAGTGGCTTGATTGCCATCGATTCCATCGGAGTGAAAATTCACTATGACAACTGCGCAAACGAGATCCTGCTTGTGAAACAGCCCGGTGTTATCGGCGGAACCGGCATCCCCGAACTGGCGGGGCTGGTCCCGCTGGGCGTCCACAACCCCGATACGCCCTACGGCGCGCCATCCGGGCCGATACGCGAAGGAGAAGTGGACGGTCGCCGCGTATTTTTCCTCCAGCGCCACGGCAACCCCGGGGTAATCCCCCCGCACCGGGTCAATTACCGCGCCAACCTGTGGGCGCTGCAGGCGCTCGGGGTCGAGGCGATTGTGGCGATCAATGCGGTGGGTGGGATCTCGCCCGGTATGGCGCCGGGGAGGCTGGTCATCCCGGACCAGTTGATCGACTACACCTGGGGCCGTGAGCATACCTTTGACGACGGCAGCGATGGCCAGCTCAAACACATCGACTTTACCGAGCCCTATGACAGCGAGCTGCGCAAGGAACTGCTGGCGGCCGCCGGCGCAGCCGGCATCGCCTGCCAGGACAGGGCCGTCTATGGCGCCACCCAGGGCCCGCGCCTGGAGACGGCTGCAGAAATACGTCGCATGGCGGCGGACGGCTGCGACGTGGTGGGAATGACCGGCATGCCCGAGGCAGCCCTCGCGCGGGAACTCGGTATCGCCTATGCCTCGGTCTGCATGGTAGTGAACCCCGCGGCGGGACTCGGCGAGCTGCCTATTTCCCTGGCAATGATGCGCGACGTACTCGAGCGGGAGGCCGGCGTCGTAGGCGAGCTGTTGCGAGCCCTCCTGCGCCGCGGGTGAGCGCGAGTGATACCGATCAGATCGTCTGGGAAGCCGCGATCGCGGCCAGTTCTTCCCCGGATACCGGCGTGAACCTGATAATCACCCCCAGCAGCGGATGGTCGATATAGTGTGTCTCACCGCTGCGCATGCGCCGTGTCTGCTCCAGCAGTACCGCGTGCCGGTAGGGGTAGACCGGCCCCTGGGCTTCCTCGATCACAGCGGCTTCCCCGACCGCAGCGGCGTCGGCCTCCGGCGCTGTTGAATCCGCCGCGGGCAGACTCTCGATCGCCGCGGCGATATCGACCACGTCGTCTTCCTCGATGATCAGTGACGGCGGCCCGAAAGGCGGGGCGGGCATCTTCCAGGTGCCCGGCAGGTAGTCGCCAGCGGTGTTGAGCCACAGGTTGGTTTCCAGGTGCAGGTAACGGGTCAGGTAGATCTTGATGGTGCCCTGCAGGGGCGGCCACTGCTGTTCATCGCCCGAGTGATCCAGCACGATGGGCAGGCTGTTCGCCTCGGGGCCAACCGCCTGTACCCAGGCCTCGTGAAACAGGACGCTGTGGCGGCCGCTGCGCTGCAGCGCTGACGCCTTGCCGCTGAATTCCCGGTAACCGTCGGCGAGAGTCACAAACGGCCGCGGCAGGGCATCGCCCGTCTCGACCGGAGCCGGTTCCGGGATCACCGGCGTGGGCGCCTGGATCTGGCCGCCACCGGTTCCCGAAGTGATCGTTATGATCTGCCTGCCGTATTCGTCGATCAGGCTGTTGCCGGCATACCTGGCCTCGTTGCGTGCGACCCGCGCGGGATCCACCAGGAAACGGGTCGCCAGCGGATAGGCCAGCTCGGGGGTGGCGTCCCACTGCTCGGCACTGGCCGCGCCCTGCGGGGCGGGCGGCGCCTGGTTGGTGAACACCAGTAACTCGACCTTGAACCAGCGATAGTCCTGGGCGAGGGCCTTGTCCGCGGGAAAGGCCGCGAGCAGGGCGAGTGCGGAGGCGGTTAACAGTGTGTATAGCTTGGGTATCATGCGGCGTGTTCCGTGGCGTCAGTGGCAAAGGATTCCAGCAGTTGCTCGACATAGTGCTGGCGCTCCCGGTTGTCGGTGAGCTGGCGTGTGAAGCGCAGGCGCGTGGCCCCCGCCAGTTTATAGGCCCGGGGGTCTGACTGCACCAGTTTGACCAGACTCAAGGGGTGTACCCGGGTGTTCGTATTGAAGTCGATACTACCGCCCTCCGGGCCCGCTTCGATTGCGCGAATACCCAGGGCCTGGGCGCGAAGCCGCAACTGGGACACCAGGAACAGGTTTTTGACCTGCACCGGCAGCAGGCCGAAACGATCGATCATCTCAACCTGCAGGTCGCGCAACTCCTTGTCGCTGCCCGCCGCGGCTATCCGCTTGTACAGAATCAAACGGCTGTTGATGTCCGGCAGGTAATCCTCCGGGATCAGTGCGGGCATGTGGAGTTTGATTTCCGAGCCATGGTCCAGCGGCGCGTCGACGTCGGGGATCTCACCGCGTTTCAGGGCGGCGACCGCACGCTGCAGCATGTCCATGTACAGGCCGAAACCGACACTGTGTATCTGGCCGCTCTGCTCGTCTCCCAGCAGTTCCCCGGCGCCGCGGATTTCCAGGTCGTGGGTCGCCAGCAGGTAACCGGCGCCCAGGTCGCCGGCCGCCTCGATCGCCTCCAGCCGTTTCAGCGCATCCGGGGTAATCGCCGAGCGGGGAGGGCACATCAGGTAGGCGTAGGCCTGGTGATGGGAGCGGCCCACGCGACCGCGCAGCTGGTGCAGCTGGGCGAGGCCGAATTTGTCCGCCCTTTCTATAATGATGGTGTTGGCATTGGGGATGTCGATGCCGGTTTCGATGATGGTGGTACACAGCAGGATGTGATGGCGGCGGTGGTAAAACGATGACATGACCTGTTCCAGCTGGGTTTCGCGCATCTGGCCGTGGGCCACGGCGATGCTGAGCTCCGGCAGCAGTTCCCGCAGTTTGCGCGCGGTCTCCTCGATGGTCCTGACCTCGTTGTGCAGGTAGTACACCTGGCCGCCGCGCAGGGTCTCGCGCAACACGGCCTCCTTGATAAGACCGATATTGTGCTCCCGGACAAAGGTCTTGATGGACAGGCGCCGGGCGGGCGGGGTGGCGATGATGGAGAGGTCCCGCATGCCGCCCATGGCCATATTGAGCGTGCGGGGAATGGGTGTGGCGGTGAGGGTGAGCACGTCCACTTCGGAGCGCAGTGCCTTGATGGCCTCTTTCTGCTTCACACCGAAGCGGTGTTCCTCGTCGATGATCAACAGGCCCAGGTCGGCGAAGCGAAAGCCGCTTTGCAGTAACTTGTGGGTGCCTATCAGGATATCGGTCTTGCCACTGGCCACCCGCTGGGTCACCTGGGCCAGTTCGCTGCCCGACTTGAACCGCGAGACGACCTCCACGCTGACATCCCAGTCGGCAAACCGGTCGCTGAAAGAATTGAAATGCTGCTGCGCCAGCAGGGTGGTGGGCACCAGCACCGCCACCTGTTTTTGGTTGCGGGTGGCCAGGAAGGCGGCGCGCATGGCCACCTCGGTCTTGCCAAAGCCGACATCGCCACAGACCAGCCTGTCCATCACTCTGGGGCTCTGCATATCCTGGATCACCGCATCGATGGTCGACTGCTGGTCCGGTGTCTCCTCGAACGGAAAAGCGGCGGCGAACTGCTCGTATTCATGCGCGAAGGCGGCAAAAGCGAAACCTTCCCTGGCCTCGCGGCGGGCGTAGACTTCCAGCAACTGGGCCGCGACGTCGCTGGCCTTTTCGCTGGCCTTGCGCCTGGCCTTGTCCCACTGGTCCGAGCCCAGCTTGTGCAGCGGTGCCAGCTCGGGGTCGGAACCCGCATAGCGGCTGACCAGGTGCAGGGATGCCACCGGTACGTAGAGGCGCGAGCCCTGGGCGTATTCGAGCGTCAGGAACTCGGCTTCCTGGTCGTCCACAGTGAGGGTTTGCAGCCCGACGTAGCGCCCGACGCCGTGCTCGATGTGGACCACCGGCACGCCCTCGCGCAATTCGTTGATGTCACGGAACACATTGGCCACGGCGGCGTCGTCCGCCTGCTTGTCCCGGCGACGGCGCTGGGCCACCCGGTTGCCAAACAGCTGCGCCTCGCACACCAGGGTCGGTGCTCCCGGCCCAAAATACATGCCCCGGTCAAGGGGCGCGGTGGTGATCGCGAAATCGAGCCCGGAGGCGTTGAATTCCTGCCAGTCGCGCACCGCGGGCGGTTCCAGCCCTTGCTCGCGCAGGGATTCCAATAGAATCTCGCGTCGCCCGGCGGATTCGGCGCACAACAACACGGGGCCGCCGTGCTCGCGCATGAACTCGGCAAGGTGCGCCGCCGCGGACAGCTTGCGCTGGTCCCCGCCCAGGTCGGGCGGGGATTTGACCCCGGTCTGCCGGTGCACCGGGGCATCCGGGTTGTGGCGAAGTTCCAGAACGGCGTAATTGCCGAGAATCTGGTACAGCTCCTCTACCGGGGTGAAGCAGCGCCGGGGCGGCAGCAGGGGCCGCCGCGGGTCTATCCCGTATTCCTCGAAACGATTGTTCACGTCGTCCCAGAAGTGGCGGGCGCTGTCGTGGTGATCGCCACAGGCGATGATCGCGGTATTGTCCGGGAGGTAATCAAACAGGGTGGCGCACTGCTGGAAAAACAGCGGGAGATAGTACTCGCAGCCGCCAGGGCTGCGCCCGGCGGAGACTTCCACGTAGACCGGGCACTGGTCCGGGTCTACCTCGAAGGCCTCGTACCAGTTCATCTGGAAGCGGCTGATGGCGCCTCTGTCCAGCGGGTATTCCCGCCCCGGCAGCAGGTTGATCTGTTCCACCCTGTCCACCGTGCGCTGGGTTTCAGGATCGAAGGTGCGCAGGCTGTCGATCTCCGCGTCCAGCAGGTCGATGCGATAGGGCAGCTTGCTGCCCATCGGGTAAATGTCGAACAGGGAGCCGCGCAGGGCGAATTCGCCGTGTTCGTAAACGGTCTCCACATTCAGGTAGCCGTTGCGCTGGAGGTCGCGCCGGAAACTGTCGATATCCAGGGTCTGGCCCCGGGCCAGAACCAGGCTGGAGGCGGCGATATAGTCGGTAGGCGCGAGGCGGTGCATCAGGGTGGGGATCGGCACCACCAGTATCCCGCCAGCCATCCGTCGCAGACTGTGCAGTGTGTTCAGGCGTTCCGACACAATGTCCTGGTGGGGCGAGAAATTGTCGTAGGGCAGGGTTTCCCAGTCGGGGAACGCCAGGATCTCGACGTCATCCGGGAGAAAGAAAGGCAGT
This sequence comes from Halieaceae bacterium, assembly GCA_036350855.1. GTDB lineage: Bacteria > Pseudomonadota > Gammaproteobacteria > Pseudomonadales > Halieaceae > JARRPM01. Next base: position 3,487 of record JAZBNW010000082.1, on the reverse strand, counting down.
TCACGTTCCAGTGCCAGGGCCGAACTGGTATCGGCTGTGATCACCAGCAGCAGTTGCCCGGGCCGGGCCAGCTCGGCGATGCAGCGCGCCTCGGCGCTGCCCGCGAAGGGGCCGAGGGCGGTGCGGGAGGCCTTTTGCTGCGGCCAGGGTGTGTCTTTGAGGAGTTCGGGAAACATAGGCCTTGGCTAAATGGCTGCGGGGTGTCTGCGCGGCGGTCAGGAGGAGGCGCTATTGTAGCGCCAAGCCAGCGTCGAGCTCCAGTCGGGATGCGTGGCTACGCCTCAAAACGGGCAATCCCAACTTGCACGCCCCGGACGCTGCGATGATAATACGCGACCCAACGGCCCAGTGCCCTTTAAGGAAGGTAGCCCACAGTGACCCAGCGCAAGCGACCCCGTCCCGACGATTACTTCAAAAACTGGAAAGAGCGCGAGGCGCTGGCAGAGGGAATGATCCCGCTGGTAGGCCGCCTGTCCCGTGAAAAGAACGTAAAGTGCTACATGTACGGCAGAACCCTGGTCAACCGTTCGGTGCTGCAGATCATGAAAGACCACCGCTATGTGCGCCAGGTGGAGGGTAACGAGCTGTCCGAGTTTGAAACCTACCCGGTATTCAACCACCTGGCCGAGCTCGACCTGGGCCCCGCCCACATCGACGTGGGCCGGTTGGCGGTCAGGTTCCAGGAGGAGGGCGTTGCCGCCGGCCTGACTCTCGAGCAGTTCGTCGAGCGCGAGCTGGCTGACCTGATCGGCAACAAGATCAAGCCGCTGGACCAACCCCAGGACGTCGTGCTCTACGGCTTCGGCCGTATCGGCCGGCTGATGGCCCGGATCCTGATCGAAAAAACCGACGGCGGGGACTGCCTGCGCCTGCGCGCCATCGTGGTGCGCAAGGGCAAGGCCCCCAACGACCTGGTCAAGCGGGTCAGCCTGTTGCGTCGCGACTCCGTACACGGCGCTTTCGACGGCACCATCAGGGTGGACGAGGAGCGACAGTCTTTCATCGCCAACGGCAACGAGGTCAAGGTGATCTACGCCGACAGCCCTGACAACATCGATTACACCGAGTACGGTATCAACAATGCCATCATTATCGACAACACCGGCGTCTGGCGCGACGAGGCGGGCCTGTCCCAGCACCTCAAGAGCAAGGGAGCAAGCAAGGTTATTCTGACGGCACCGGGCAAGGGCGATCTCAAGAATATCGTCGCGGGCATCAACAGCGACCAGATCCAGCCCAATGACACCATTATTTCCGCCGCCTCGTGCACCACCAACGCGATCGCACCGCCGCTGAAGGCCATGGATGACGAGTTCGGCATCGTCGCCGGCCACGTGGAAACCGTCCACGCCTACACCAACGACCAGAACCTGACCGACAACTACCACAAGGCGTCACGCCGGGGCCGCAGCGCTCCCCTCAACATGGTCATAACCGAAACGGGCGCAGCCAGCGCTGTGGGGAAGGTATTGCCCCAGCTGGTCGGTAAGCTGACCGGCAATGCGATCAGGGTCCCGACCCCCAACGTGTCGATGGCGATTCTCAACCTCACCCTCGGCCGTGAGAGTAACAAGGAGGAGGTCAATGAGTTCATGCGCAACCAGGCGCTGCATTCTTCCCTGCGCAAGCAAATTGATTACACGGCCTCCCCGGAAATTGTCTCAACCGACTTCGTGGGCTCCCGCCACGCCTGTATTTTCGATGCCCAGGCGACCATCGTGAACGGCAGGCAGGCGGTGCTTTACCTGTGGTACGACAATGAATTCGGCTACAGCTGCCAGGTGCATCGTATTCTGGAGCGTATGGCCGGTATTCATTTCGCGGTCTACCCCCGGGAGAGCTGATCCGGCGATGGGCCCGGGCGTCGGCTGCTGACGCCCGTGGATATCGACCAAGGTCTATTGACTTGGGAAAAAGCTGTTCGAAATCAAAGAACCGGGGGCCGTCCGGTGGCGTTTTACAGAACCATTCCGTTATAATGCGCGCGGTCTGGGTTCCGTTGTGTAGCGGTTTCGCGTGCCCACAGGGCGCCTGCCCTCTGGACGCCCCCGGCTCATCCACACATGTTTAGTTTCTTTAGGCAGATCCTATGGTCAAGATCAAGCGGGGCATGGACATTCCTATCCAGGGCGCTCCCCAACAGGTAATAGAAGATGCGCCCGCCCCACGCGCGGTGGGCGTGGTGGGTTATGACTATGTGGGCATGAAGCCAACCATGGAGGTGCAGGAGGGCGAGAGGGTCAAGCTCGGCCAGCTGCTCTTTACCGATAAGAAAACTGAAGGCGTTGGCTACACCGCTCCCGCCAGCGGCGTGGTCGCGGCGATCAACCGCGGCGCCAAGCGGGTACTGCAATCGGTAGTGATAGAAATCGACGGCGACGAAGCGGTCGAGTTTCCGGCGGTCAGTGCTGACAGTATAGCCGCGCTGGATCCGGCGGCGGTGCGCCGGCAACTGGTGGACAGTGGCCAGTGGACCGCGCTGCGAACCCGCCCCTACAGCAAGGTTCCAGCCACCGACAGCCAGGCGGCGGCCATTTTTATCACCGCCATGGACACCAACCCGCTGGCGGCGGACCCGGCCGTGATCATCAACGAGCAGCGCGAGGCCTTCGCCGTCGGCCAGGACCTGCTGGCGACACTGACCGGCGGCAAGGTATACCTCTGCACAGCGCCGGGCGCCGACCTGCCCCGCGGCACGGCAGCCAATATCGAGGTCGCGGAATTCGCAGGGCCACACCCGGCCGGACTCGCGGGCACCCATATCCATTTCCTGGAGGGCGCCAGCGCCAGCAGGGTCGTCTGGACCATCGGCTACCAGGACGTTATCGCCACGGGCCGCCTGTTCCTCGACGGTCGCCTCTATACCCAGCGTGTGATAGCGCTGGCCGGGCCACAGATCGAGCGCCCACGCCTGCTGCGAACCCGCCTTGGCGCGGATCTGCAGGCCCTGTGCGCGGGTGAGATGAAGGCGGGCGAGAACCGCATTATCAGTGGCTCCATACTCGGCGGCCGCATGGTGTCCGGGGCCACCTCCTATCTGGGGCGCTACCACAACCAGGTATCGGTGCTGCTCGAAGGCCGCCATCGGGAGTTTATGGGGTGGTTGTCACCCGGCACCAGGAAGCATTCCAACCTGGGTATCTACGTGACCAGTTTCCTCGGCGCCAAACCGCTTCCCATGACCACCACGACCAACGGCAGCGAGCGGGCCATGGTGCCGGTTGGCAGCTACGAGGATGTCATGCCGCTGGATATTCTGCCCACCCAGCTGTTGCGCGCCCTGATCGTGGGCGACACGGAGATGGCGCAGTCCCTTGGCTGCATGGAACTGGAAGAGGAAGACCTGGCACTGTGCAGCTATGTGTGCCCGGGCAAGTACGAGTATGGCCCCATCCTGAGGGACAACCTGACTCGAATCGAGAAGGAGGGTTAAGGCGTGGGATTGCGAAAAATGCTTGATGGTGTAGAACACCATTTCCAGGACGGG
>JAZBNW010000081.1:0-4373 GCA_036350855.1 Halieaceae bacterium | reverse complement strand
CGCTGGCGAAAGCCTGAAACAGGTCTTGCTGGAAGATACCTCGATGGCGGCGAGGATCCAGAAGTCTGTATCCTCGCCCGGTTTCAGGGGGGTATCACTGTCCTACCAGGAAGCCAGGATTTACCACTGGCACCAGAGCGCGGATCGCCTGATCGGGGTCGACAACATACCGGCCTCCCTGAGGGTCGAGCCGGTTATCGGCGAGGACTGGCTGTACCCGAATGACCCGAGGCCGCATACACCGGATGACCGGGCGCCCGATTGACGCCTGCACGACCGCTGCTAGACTCGACCAGACGCATTCAGACGGATTCAGAAAGATCATTACCACGAGGAGGCGAGTATGGCCTGGATTGCACCGGGAGATGACCGGCAAACCCTGATGAACCAGCTGGCGGGCATCGGTGACCGCTTCGAGGGGCTTTATGCGGCGTTCTGGCAGTTGCCGCAATTGCCGGCCCAGACCCTGGAGCTGTGCCGCCTGCGCCTGGCCCAGTTGCATCGCAGCGAGCGGGATTGGGCGCTGGAGGAAGTGCCTGTCCCCCGGGCGCAGCGCGATGAACTGCGGCAGTGGCCCGACAGCACGCACTTCGATGCGCCGCAGCGCGCCTGCCTGGCACTGACCGAGGTGCACGCGATGGATGCGGCGGCGATAACCGACGCCCAGGCCGAGGCAGTGAAGCAGTACTTTGGCGACGAGGGCCTGGTGGCGCTGCTGCAGGCGCTGGGTGTCTTCGACGGCATGATCCGCCTGGGCCTGCTCTGGGGCCTGGCAGAGCGTTCCGGGGAGAGTCACTGATGGCCGGTACAGCGCGGGTGCGCGCGCCGGATTCGTCCACGGGTAATGTTATTCGCGACTCGGCCCTTGGCATAGTGCCCCAGACCCTTGCCCATTATCTGCCGCTCAACGCGGCTATCTGGGATGATGGTCCGCTCAATGCCGCCGAGATAGAAATGGCGCGCCTGCGCAATGCGCAGGGCGTGGGCTGTGTTATGTGCAAGGCGGTGCGCTATGACATCGCCATCGAAGCGGGCCTGGACGAGCACAAGGTGCAGATGATCGGCGATCAGTTTGAGCAAAGTGCGCTGACGCACCGGGAAAAACTGATCATCGCATTCACCGACCAGTACCTGAACAATCCCGGTGTGCCACCACCGGCGCTGCGCCAGCAGCTGCAGGCGGAATTCACCCCGCAGGAGCTGTTGCACCTGTCGCTGGTGGTCGCCTATTTCAATGGCTTTTCGCGCTGCGCAGTGGCCCTGGGCGGCATGCCGGACGAGATGCCGAGGACGGAAATTTCCGTACCCCGCTGAGATCCCGCCCGACAGGCTCCTAGTCGAGGAAGTGGCCGTACTTCGCCATCGCCTTTTCCCGCAGGGCGGGCGTGTGGTAGGTCGGAAACAGTCCCGGTGCGGCCTCATACTCCCTGAGCACGGTGCGCGCCACGGTGATCTTGTGCACCTCCGACGGGCCGTCCACCACACCGAGCTCGGGAATGTTTGCCCACATGTTCATCAGCGGCACCTCGTCCGACATGCCCAGGCTGCCGTGCAGGTGCATCACGCGATAGATCACCTCCTGCAGGATCTTCGGCGTGGCCGCCTTGATAGCCGCGATCTCCTTGCGGACTTCCCGGTTGTATTCCTTGTACTTGTCGATCAGCCAGGCGGTGTACAGCACGTGCAGCCGGTATTGCAGGATCTGTGTATAGGTGTCTGCAATCTTTTCCTGGGTGAGTTGCTTGTCCGCGAGACGCTCGCCCTTGGTGGTGCGGCTGAGGACGCGCTCGCACATCATGTCCATGGCTTTCTTCAACACGCCGACGCTGCGCATGGCGTGGTGAACCCTGCCGCCGCCGAGTCGCGTCTGGGCCACGAGAAAGCCCTGGCCCTCTTCGCCCAGCAGGTTCTCCGCCGGGACCCGGCAGTCGGTGAAGCGCAGGTAGCCGTGCACGCCGTCGCCCTGTTCGACGTAGGGCCCCACCGCGGAGTTGCGCAGGATCTCCATACCGGGCGTGTCTTTTTCCACCAGAATGATCGAGGCGCCCTGGTGAATCGGCACGTCGGGATTGGTGACCACCATGACGAGCAGGAACTCGGAAAACCGCGCGTGGGAGGCAAACCATTTCTCGCCATTGATCACCCAGTTGTCGCCGTCACGGGTGGCGACGCATTCAAACTCCGCCGGATCCGCCCCGGCCTGGGGCTCGGTCATCGAGTAGCAGGAAGCGATATTGCCGTCGAGCAGTGGCTGCAGGAATTTCTTCTTTTGCTGTGGTGTGCCGAAATGAGCGAGGATCTCGGCATTCCCTGAATCCGGCGCCTGGCAGCCAAACACGCTGGGGCCGAAGCGGCTGCGGCCGAGAATTTCATTCATCAGCCCGAGCTTGACCTGGCCGTAACCCTGGCCGCCGAGTTCCGGTCCCAGGTGACAGGCCCACAGGCGCTTGTCCTTGGCGATTTGTTTCAGGGGCGCCATTGCCCTGGCGGCGGGGGAGGCCGGATCCCAGGGATCACCGGGCCCGCGGAATACCAGGTCCAGTGGCTCGATTTCCTCCCGGGTGAAGGTGTCGATCCAGTCAAGTTGCGCCTGGAAATCACTGTCGGTTTCAAAGCTCCAGCTCACGCGGCTGTCCTCTCTTTTGTCTCGGCCCTGCGGCCTGGTTGATAATGTAAGACCGTCGCGGTCAGCGAAAACAACCGGCGTCTTGACTTCAAGAGCGTGTAGTTTAGACTTACTAGACGCAAACAAGCAAATTTTACCCGCTCGACCAAGAGAATAATTCGAATGAGCAGCAAGAAAATCTGGCTGGTAACCGGGGCGTCCAGGGGTATCGGTCTTGCCGTTGCAGAGCGCGCGCTGGCCGCCGGCGACCAGGTGGCCCTGCTCGCCCGGGGAGCCGACGTCATGGCGCATGCGGAGCGGCTCGGCGACGCCTGCATGGGCTGCCAGGCCGATGTGGGCAACCGCGAGCAGGTGCTGCAGGCAGTGGCGCTGGTGCTGGCGCGCTGGGGCCGTATCGACATCGTCGTCAACAATGCCGGCGCTCACCGTGGCGGCAAGGTGGACCGCCTGGCGCTGGAGGACTGGCAGACCGTGATCGATACCAACCTGACCGGCGCCCTCAATGTGATCAGCGCGACCGCGCAGCAGATGGCCTCCGGTAGCGCCATCGTCAACATCGGCGCCGTGGTGGGGTTTCGCGGTTTCCCCGGGGATTCGGCCTACGCGGCCTCCAAGGCGGGCATCGCCGGACTCACGCGCGCATTGGCGATCGAACTGGCCCCCCGCGGCATCGGCGTCAATCTGGTGATCCCCGGCCTGGTGCTGACCGAAATGACCCAGGCGCTGTCAGAGAAAGCCCTGGAATCCATGCGCCGGAAAATACCCATGGCGCGTTTCGGCGAGCCCGATGAGATCGCCGAGGTGGTGGAATGGGTCGCCAGGTCGCGCTATATGACCGGCGCCTTCGTACCGGCCGACGGCGGCCTCATGAGCAGTTTTGGTGTCGTCGGATAGCCCGGTGGCGGCCACATATCCCCAGCTGGCCCCCTGGATCAGCGAACACCTGGGCTACAGCGGTGCACGGGTTGTGCGTGAACTCAGCGGCGGCAACTCCAACCTGACGCTGCTGGTGGCAACAGACCAGGCCCAGCTGGTATTGCGCACACCGCCGGCCGCCACGATTTCACCCACGGCGCACCGCGGGGTGGAGCGCGAGGCCGGGGTGATGGCGGCCCTGCATGGCCACGCGCCGGTGCCGAGGGTGCTGGGCTGGTGTGACGACAGCGGGGTGATCGGGCGACCCTTTGCCCTGATTGAATTCATCGATGGAATTTCGATTACCGAACGGCTGCCGCCGACCTATGACGGCGTCGCCGCGGTAAACGGCCTGGGCGAACAACTCACCGACGCACTTGCGGCGATAGCGACAGCACCCTGGCAGCAACTGGGGCTCGCGAAGTTCGGCAACCCGGACAACTTCCTGCGGCGGCAGATAGAGCGCTGGCTGGGCACCCGTGAGACCTCGGCCGTGCGGGAGTTGCCGCAGTTGTTCACCCTTGGGCAGTGGCTGCTCGACAATCTGCCGCCACAGTCGCCGACGGGCATCGTTCACGGGGATTTCCACCTGGACAACACCCTGTGCAGCCCCGATAGACCGGAAATGCTGGCGGTGATCGATTGGGAGATGGCCACGATCGGCGACCCGCTGACCGATCTGGGCCTGTTTCTCATGTTCTGGGGGCCGCGCCCGGTCGAGCCCCCCGGCTTCTCCCACGTGCAGGCGGTAAGCCGGCTCGAAGGGGTGGTCGGGCGGCGCCAGCTGGCGGCGCGCTGGGCCGGCGCAACCGGGATAGCTATCGACCATCTG
>JAZBNW010000080.1:0-21575 GCA_036350855.1 Halieaceae bacterium | reverse complement strand
CTGAAATTTGTTTTTTTGCCCAAAGTGTGACGTGGTTCCACCGGTGTTTTCTCATCCTGAGATCACGCTCGCATCTTGTTGGCTGCATGCTTGACTTATTTATACGGATTGGAGGCAGGTAGTAGAAGGGGGTTATATAACCTTTTTGGGGTAGGGTCCCGGAATCCGGTTACATAGCCTTTGGCGGAGGTGGCCCTCTGGCGCCATAAGTCAACGTAATATATTAGAAAAGCGCTGAAAACGGGTACTGGGTCGTTGACCCTTAAGGGGTATCGGTTTTCGGGGGTTCGGGGCGGCCTTGAAGAAACTTCTCAGGGAGCCTGGAGTGCCTCTCCGGCGGAGAGCCTTTCTATGGTTTCGCGTTCCTGCATATACAGCTGCATCCAGTCGAATGGACGTGCTGCCCCAGGCGTGGGATCGAGATCGGGAGAAGGGGGCGCAGCCAGTCGCTCTATATGTGCCTTCACACCCCATCTGCGTGACGAACTGTGCCCCTTTTCTGCCGGTTCAGCCGAGAGCATGGTTTCCAGGCCTGGCAGGCTGGCGCCTCCGTCCTCTTTTACGATGGCGGGTCCCTGGGAGTGCGCCATCCCGGCAAGCTCACGCTCGAGGTCCATGCCGGCGTTGCCGCAGCCGCGCTGGCCGAGCGTGACGGCCCTCGCTGCATTGACATAACCGTGCCCCTGCTGGAACGGGCTGTAGGCAAGGAGACCGTCCTCGTTGATGGCCGGCTCAGCGCTCGTCATGAGTTTGCATTTTATATCGTTGGGACTCAGGTCCGGCTCGAGTTGCAATAACAGGGCGGCCACCCCTGACACCACCGCAGTCGCCTGGGAGGATCCTGTCATCACAAGCTCGCCTGTGCCCAGCATATATTCGGGGTGCTGCCGGGTGAGGCTCGAGCCGGGCCGGGTCAGGCCGGTGATATGTCCTCCGGGGGCGACGATGTCAGGTTTTATATGGGCACTGGGGGTTGGCCCGCGCGAGGAGAAGTCCGGAATATAGTCGTCGTCCTTGTCCAGCGGTGTCCAGGAGTCGGTGACGGCGCCCACGGTTATGATGTAGGGGAGATTGCCGGGTGAGCCTATGCTCATCGGGTCGGGCCCCTCGTTGCCCGCAGCGGCTATGACGGTTATCCCGCTTGCCCAGGCCTGCATGATGGCCTGGTTGATCGGGTCCAGCCAGTAGTGCCAGCGGGGCCGGGAGGCGAAGGAAAGGTTCAGCACCCGGATGTTGTAGCGCTCCCGGTTATCGACCACCCATTGTACGGCGCGCACGATATCGAGGAAGTCACCCTGGCCCTCGACGTCAAACGCCTTGACCGATACCAGGTTCACGTCGGGGGCGACGCCTTTGTAGGCCCCGGTTTGCACCCCGCCATAGGTCTCGGGGCCACTGTGCGCGATGATGCTGGTCATGTGGGTACCGTGGCCGCTGGCGTCGAAAACTTCCTCGCCCACCGTGTCCGAAATCGCGTCGTAGCGGGCGAGCACGCGGGGTTTTTTTCTGGTATCCAGGGTGAGCGCCGGGTCATCCCACAGGCCGGAGTCGATGACCGCTACGGTGATGCCGCGACCGGTAACGCCGTTACGGTGCAGTGCGTCCACGCCGATAACGCTGTTGTAGTAGAAATTCTCATGGTTGTCGTCGTAACCCGGTATGAGTTCTATCGAGCAGTCGCCGACGAAGCTGGCCTCAATCTCGAAGTCACGCTGGTGCAGCGGCTGGGAAGCCGGGGAGCTGAACACAATGTGCAGACCCTGGGATGCCGTCAGGGTTGGCAGCGGCTCTTTCCCTGCGTCGCCCGGCTCGAGCAGGGCCGAGCTCTCGGTGAGGTTGTGCAGGAGGGCCGGGTCCAGTGCCGTGTCACCCAGTGAGAGCGCCTTGATAGGGCCAAGTTCAGCGGGCCAGGACAGTTCCAGGCGTTCCAGCTGTGCCGGGGCCTCTTTCTTGTTGAAGAGCGCCCAGCTGATCGCCGAATCGCCCAGAGTCAGCTCCAGGGAGCCTCCGACTTCGCAGGGCTTGTCCGCCTCGACCTCGGCCTCGTCAGGTTCCGCTGATACCGACAGGTCATCGAATATGCGCATCACCCGGGGTGATTGCCTTACCTGTTCGAGTTGCTCGGGTGTCAGCAGTGCGCCGACGGCATCGATGAGGTGTAGATCATGGGTTATGGTGCCGCCTTGCGCTGTCACCAGTGAGCCCAGCTCGGTCGAAGAGCGCCCCTGCAGGAATACCCTCAGGGGTTGCGTCGGGTCGGCAGGGGCCTGCGCCGCGCCTGCCGGGCCGATGACTGCGAGGCATGCCGGTATGGCGGCCAGGAAAATGGCGTATCTCATGCGGGAAAATGCGATCAGCCGGCGCTTTTGGCGTGGGCGCTGTAGATTTCCCAGGTGAAGACCTGGCGCAGCATATCCGGCACATCCTCAGGATAGATGGGCATGGCGAAGTGAAAGCCCTGCAGCAGGTCGCACTCCTTCGCCACCAGGTATGACAGCTGGTACTCGTCTTCGATACCCTCGGCGATCACCTTGAGCTTCAGCGTCTTGGCAAGGGCGATGATGGCGTCGACGATGGCTGCGCCATCGGGGCTGTGCAGGTCGGCGACAAAGCTCTGGTCGATTTTCAGGGTGTCGATGGGGAAGCGCTTGAGGTAGCTGAGCGAGGAATACCCCGTGCCAAAGTCATCGACCGCCAATTGCAGGCCCAGGTCCTTGAGAGTCCTGAGTTTGGCGATATTGGTTTTGGCGTCCGTCATGATGGCGCTTTCGGTGAGCTCCAGTTCCAGTCGCTCGGGGGGTAGCTTTGAGCGCTGCAGGAAGCTGGCAATCCATTCGGCCAGGTCGGGCTGGTTGAACTGAAGGGGTGAGATATTCACGCAAATCCGGAAGGGTTTGATACCGAGAGAGTCCCAGTAGAGGCAGTGCCTCGCCACTTCCCCCATTACCCATTCGCCCAGTTCGATGATCTGCCCGGTGCTCTCCGCTACCGGTATAAATTCCAGTGGTGAAACCATTCCGCGGGTCGGGTGCTTCCAGCGGACCAGCGCTTCCATGCTGACAACCTCGCCCGACCTGGTGTCTATCTGCGGCTGATAGCGCAGCTCAAGTTCATGGTTGCGCATGGCGTTGCGCAACTCCTCTTCCATTTTCAGTTGCTCGACAGCACGGGAGTTCATCTCCTCGTCATAGAAACGAAAGCAGGCGCGACCCTCAGCCTTGGCCACATACATGGCGGTGTCGGCATTGCGAACGAGGGTATCCGGATCCTTGCCATCGTGGGGAAATATCGCGATACCGATACTGGGTGTCACCACGGGGTTGTGCGATTGCAGCGCTATCGGCTCAGAGAGGGTGTTCAGGATGCGTTTGGCTACCCGCTCAACGTGCATCATGTCTTCGACGTCAGACAACACCACGGTGAACTCGTCACCGCCCAGGCGGGCAATTTCAGTACTGCCCGCAGCGGGGCCGTCATCGTCCTCGGCATCGCTGTCGGAGAAGTAGTTGATGGCATCGTCCTCGCGCAGCTCCATGGTGAGACGCTTGGCAATCTCCACCAGCAGTCGGTCACCGCGGCCGTGCCCGATCGAATCGTTGATGCGCTTGAAGTGATCGAGGTCGATAAACAACAGGGCCGCATTGGAGTTGCGGCGCTGGCTGCGTTTCAGGATGCGGGTCAGTTGTTCATTGAAGCTGCGGCGGTTCGGGAGGCTGGTAAGGGGGTCGTAGTAGGCGAGGTAGCGCAGCCTGTCTTCCTGTCGCTTCAGCGCGTTGAAGGCGTTGCTGGCGCGCAGCATGTACTGGACGTCCCGTCCCAGCAGTGACCAGTTGACGGGCTTGGTCTTGTACTGGGTGGCGCCTGCCTGGAAACCGGCATCGATGGACTGGCGATCGTCCGAGCCGGTAACGATCATGATAGGGATGGACTCGCCCTGGGGTAACTGGCGAATGCGCTCGCATACCTCGAGGCCGGTCATGCCGGGCATTTCCACATCCAGGAACACCAGGTCGGGCCGTTCGCGCACGAAGACATCCAGTGTCTCCAGCCCGTCTGCGGCTTCCACCACGATCATGCCCTCGGCTTCGAGGCACTGGCGTGTCAGCAGACGGACGTTCTGGTCATCGTCACTGACCAGTATCTTGGCACGGTGGCGGGGTTGCTCTTTGTCAGGCATCTGCAGTCGGAATAATGCTTATTTGAGTGTTTGTAGGCTATCATCACTGGAACCGCGCGCCTAGTGCGAATGGGACTTAACGAGAATTAAGCGGCACTTCCACCTGGTGGCGAGTGCCCGATATGAGCAGGGGAGATACCAGGGGCGCCATGCAGATCCATCCGATGGCAATGATGAGGCTGCTGTTGCCTGCAGCTCTTGTCTGCGGAGGGCTGTGGCTGCGCGTTTTTATCGCAAATCTTGGTGTCGAAACCCAGGTGGTTCTCACCTACCTGCCTTACCTGCTCGGTGTCACCGCCCTGTTCCTGGCCTACCAGTTCAACCGCTGCAGGCTGATGCTGGCCACCCTGGGGATGGGTTTTTTCTACTGGTTGGTCCAGAGCCAGTTGCAGGTCAGTCTGTCCCAGCCCGATGCCGGCCACCTGTACCTGGCGGCCAGTCTGGGCGTGCCGCTGCTATGCCTTTACCTTCTGCTGGTGCCTGAAACTGGCCTTTGGAACCTGCAGGGGCTCATCGTCTCGCTGGGCTTTGTGTTCCTGGCCCTCGCCTGCGCCCTGCTGGCCGAGTGGCTGCCCCAGGCGGGTGAGGCGGCATCCTCCTATTACCGCCCGCGCCCGGCAGAGGGTTATGTGCTTTCTTATGGCGCCACTTTGTTAATGGCCCTGGTGCTGGTGGTGGGTGCTGTGCTGGTGGTGTTGCGCAACGAGGAGGCCGAGGCGGCGCTGCTGGGCGTGCTGGCGGCGCTGTATATGACCCTGGCGCTGCTGCATCTGGAGGACATTTCCATCGCCATGTGCGTCGCTGCAGGGATGTGCCTGGTCTGGGGCCTGCTGCGCAGCACCCATGCCATGGCCTATCGCGACGAACTCACCGGGCTGCTGGGTCGCAGGGCACTGGGAGAGCGTTTGGACCGACTGGGGCGCAGATACTGCATAGCCATGCTCGATGTCGATCATTTCAAACAGTTTAACGACAAGCACGGGCACGATGTGGGGGATGAGGTGCTGCGCATGGTGTCTTCCCATATCAACCGGGTGGGCAGCGGAGGGACTGCCTATCGCTACGGTGGCGAGGAGTTTTGCGTGGTGTTTCCGCGCAAGACCCTGGAGGAGGCGGCGGCGGCGCTCGACTCGGTGCGGGAGCAGATTTCCGATTACCGTATGTCGATTCGCGACCGCGGCCTGCGGCCGGTGCGCTCCCGGGAGGGCGCTCGCAGGCGGGGGGCAACCCGGCTGGGGAGTTCCCAGGTGGCGGTCACGATCAGTGCCGGTGTGGCCGAGCGCAGCGAGGAGTGCCCGAAACCCGAGGAGGTGGTGATGTACGCGGATAAAATGCTCTACCGGGCGAAGAAAGCGGGTCGCAACAGGGTGGTCTACTGAGCCGCCGTTTTGCGGCGGCGATGGTCAGGAAAACAAGCGCTCGCGCCGCTTGAAGCGCTGCTCCTGGATAAAGCGGGGCAGTTGCTGCAGGGGAATGGCCGGGCTGTAGTAAAAACCCTGTACCTGTTGGCAGTTGTTCTCGCGCAGGAACTCAACCTGCTCGTGGGTCTCCGCTCCCTCTGCAATCACCAGCATGCCCAGCCGATGGGCCATTTCGATAATCATCGCGCACACGGCTTCCTGGTGAGGATTGCGCGGCAGGTCGCGGACGAAACAGGCATCGATTTTCAGGGCAGAGATCGGCAGCTCCGTCAGATGTGAAAGCTGCGAGAAACCGGTACCGAAATCGTCAAGCGAGAAGGAAATCCCCAGTTGTCTCAGCTCATCCATGCGCTCCTTGATAGCGCCGGGGCTTTTCAGGATCGTGGATTCCGTCAGCTCGAACTCCAGGCGTGACGCGTCCGCGCCGCTGCGGGTGACGATATCTTTCACGATTTCCAGGAAGCGGTTGTCCTGTATCTGGGAAAAGGAGATGTTTACCGCGACATCGACGTGGTCCATGCCCTGCTCGGCCAGCCAGATCAGTGCGGAACAGGCATGTTGTATCACCTGGTAACCGATGGTCTTCATCAGTCCCATGTCCTCACAGGCGGACAGGAACTCGCCAGGACACAGCAGGCCACGCTCCGGGTGGTTCCAGCGCAGCAGTGCCTCCAGCCCCACCAGTTGTCCGTCCTTCAGGTCAATCCTGGGTTGGTAGTGCAGCTCGAACTGGTTCTTGCGCACGGCATTGCGCAGCTCCGCTGCCAGCGAATTGCCGCCGGCGACATCAAACAACAACTGCTCGGAGTAACGAATATACTTGCCCCCCGGCACGCTCTTGGCCTGCTGCATTGCACTGCGGGCGTTGTCGACCAGGTCGGGAAACTCCCGCCCGTCGTCGGGGAAAATGGCTGCACCGATGCTGGCCTCCACCGATACCTGTTGTTCGCTGAGGATCATCGGCGCGGAAATGGAGCCCAGCATCTTTTCCGCGATCAGGGCCACATCGGCGCTGGAACTCACGTCCTCCAGCACCACCGCGAATTCGTCACCGCCGAGGCGGGCGATACTGTCGGTGCTGCGCATCTTGTTGATCAGTCGGCGGGAGATGGTTTTTATCATCAGGTCGCCGTCCGCCTCGCCGTAGTTGTCGTTCACGTTGGCAAACTGGTCGACGTTGATGTACAGCAGGGCGGTGTTGAAGCCGTAGCGCTCGGAGCGATCCATTGCCCGTTCCAGGTGCGCCCGGAATCCGGCCCGGTTGAGGGCGCCGGTGAGCGCGTCCCGGTTCGACAATTGCTGGATCTGGTCCCGGGCCTCCTTCAACTGAATGCTGTAGTCGAGGATGCGGTGCACCAGCTGGTCCTGCAGCTGACCCCGCACCAGGTAGTCCTGGGCGCCGAAGTCCCGCAGCTGCGCAGAGATTTTATCGTCGACCTCATCCAGCAGCAGGATGATGGGAGCTGTCGCATGGTTTTTCTGGGCCAACCGCAGCAGGTACTCGGTCTCCGGGCCGCTGGCCATGATCACCGCGTCGATGGAGGGGTCCAGCAGCGCTTCCAGCGGCCGGCGGATCAGGTTGGGGGAAGCCAGCCGGAACCGCTTTGGCGAGGCGCGCTCGAGGCACGCTGACAGGATCAGGTGATCGGTCTTTTGCTCGGAAATGATTAAAACAGTGTGCAGATCCACTCGTTCGCCCTGGTTGGTCACCCGCTTAGCGCCACCGCCTGGCGCCAGGCGGGTCCTTCCCTGCCTGCCCCGAGTTTTTCGGTGTTGCTTTATTCTTTATATAACATGAAGTTATACGGAATAACTCAGAGAAATTCTAGTAAATGTTTATTGAAAATTACCACCTTCAGCGACGGGCGGGGCCGGGGGGTACCGATTTTGGGTTCTATGGTAGACTTTCCTTCGTTTCATTCCGCCCTCGCAGACAACTATGAGCATAGCTTCCGACAAGCTGGAAACGATTCGCCAGCAGGTGCAATACCACCTGGACCACGAGGCGCAGAAGCGGTTGAGCCCGGCCCAGGAGGACGAACTCCGCGAGCAGATAAAAGCCAGGCTGGTGGCGGAGAATGCCGTAATCGTCGCCCATTATTACACCGCTCCGGCGATCCAGGCCCTGGCGGAGGAAACCGGCGGCTGCGTCTCGGACTCGCTGGAAATGGCCCGCTTCGGGCACGACCACCCGGCGCAGACCCTGGTGGTGGCGGGGGTGAAGTTCATGGGCGAAACCGCCAAGATCCTCACCCCCGACAAGCGGGTATTGATGCCGACCCTGGAGGCCACCTGTTCGCTGGATCTGGGCTGCCCGATCGAGGAGTTCTCGGCGTTCTGTGACCAGCACCCGGACCGCCAGGTGGTGGTGTACGCCAATACCTCGGCGGCGGTAAAAGCCAGGGCGGACTGGGTGGTTACCTCCAGTATCGCCCTGGCCGTGGCGGAACACCTGGCGGACCGCGGCGAGAAGATCATCTGGGCACCGGATCGCCATCTGGGGGACTACGTGCGGCGGGAGACCGGTGCAGACATCCTGATGTGGGATGGCGCCTGTATCGTCCACGAGGAATTCAAGGCAAGGGGCATTGCCGATCTCAAGCGTGTCTACCCCGACGCCGCGGTGCTGGTGCATCCCGAGTCGCCCGCGGCGGTGCTGGAGCTGGCCGATCGGGTGGGATCCACCACACAAATCATTCGCGCCGCCGTCGAGATGGACAATAAGCGGTTCATCGTGGCCACCGACCAGGGCATCTTCTACAAATTGCAGCAGCAGGCGCCGGACAAGGAATTCATTATCGCCCCCACCGCGGGCAACGGGGCCGCCTGTCGCAGTTGCGCCAATTGCCCCTGGATGGCAATGAATGACCTGGAGTCACTGGCCGCGGTGTTTGATCGCGACGACAACGAGATCTTCGTCGATCCCGCCATCGGTGCCCAGGCCATGGTACCCCTGCGGCGGATGCTGGATTTTGCCGCAAACATGCACCTGCCCCTGAAGGGCAACGCCTGACGGGGGGCGGCGTCAGCCGTCCATCTGGGTCCGCATGACCGCGATGTCGGCCATTCGCTGGTTGATTTTTGCACTGTTGAGGTAGTCGCCCCGGGTGAGTTTAAGGGCGTAGGTCAGCTGCTTTTCCGCCTGGTCCAGGTTGCCGTTCAGAATAAAGTACTCCGCCCGGGCCTGGTGCAGCCCGACAATATTCCCCGCCAGTCCCTGTACTTCGGCCAGCAGGTACCAGAGCCCGGGATCGCCGGGGTTCAGTTTGCTCTGGGCCACCAGTACTTCCTCGGCAATATGGGGTTTCTGGTCCATCATCAGGGCCCTGGCGTAGGTCATGGTCAGGGCGTGGTTGCCCGGTGTGACCTTCAGTCGGGCCGCCAGCTTGGCCGCGGCTTTGTCGGGCTGGTTGCGCGCCATGTCTATCTCGGCATCGGCGATGATGTACTCGACCCGGTCGGGATTCTTCGACCAGATGCCGTCCAGCTCGAGCCCCGCCTGGTCGGTCTTGCCGGCGGCGGTCAGTGCCAGCACCAGGCCATAGGTAGCCGCCTCGGCAGAGCGGGGCGTGCCGGCCAGCTCGCTGCGAAATTTCTGTATCGCCTCAGCTGGGGAGGTCGCCAGCTGGTTGCCCACCCTGGCGCGCATCAGCTGGTAGTCCAGGGAGACCGAGGGCTCCCGCTTGGGGTATTGCCGCGCCCGGTTGCGGGTATCGGCGATGCGGTTCTCCGACAGGGGGTGGGTGCGCAGGAATTCGGGAATGCGGTCGGTGTTCGAGTAGCGCGACGCCTGCATCATGCGCTCGAACATTGAGGGTGCGGCGTGGGGGTCGAAGCCGGCATCGACCAGGGTTTGCATGCCGACCCGGTCGGCCTCCTGTTCGTTGGTGCGGCTGTAGCGCAGGGCGGAGTTCTGGGCGGCGGCCTGGGTGGCGGACAAGGCAGCCATCCCCGCATCGCCGCCGACGGTCGCCAGTAGCACGAAGCTGGCGAGCATCGCCGCCAGGGTCAGCGGCTGGTTTTTCTGTTGGAACTCCACACCCCGGGAAAAGTGGCGCTGGCTCAGGTGGGCAATCTCGTGGCTCAGTACAGTGACCAGCTCGTCTTCGGTCTGGGCGTACAGCAGCAGCCCGCTGTTGATACCGATGACGCCGCCGGGCACGGCAAAGGCGTTTATCTCCGGGCTGTCCACCACTACCACTTCTATCCGGCGGTCCTCCAGCTTGCTGTGGGAGGCCAGCAGATAGATGAGGTGTTCCAGGTAATCGTGCAGCAGTGGGTCATCCACGGTCGGCACCTGGCTGCGGAATATTCGCAGCCAGGTGCGTCCCAGCTGGTGTTCAAACTCAGCGGAAAACATGCTGGTGGAAGACTCGCCGAGGTTGGGCAATTTGAGCTCCTGGGCCCGGGCCGGGCTGCCGGCGCACAGCAGCAGCGACAGCAGCGCGACCAGCAACCGCCTGGCGGCCGGCACTTTCATTCCCCGGGAATCAAACACAGGAAGGTATCACCACACTAGGATCATATAAGAGAGGTTCTATTGTACGTCAGGGGCGCATCAGGGCGACAATCTGTTTAACACTGGAAGTTGGAGTAATTCCCTTATCGAAAGTTCATTCTCCGGGCGGGTATCAGTATACTGGGCCGCCCCTGGCCTGAGCCCTGAATCCATGAGTGACGAGAGCCCTGTTGAACTGGACACCCGGGGCCTGCTCTGTCCGATGCCCCTGCTGAAGGCAAAGCGGGCGCTGAATGCGATGGAGGTCGGCCAGCGGCTGCAGGTGCTCTCCACCGACCAGGGGTCGGTCCGGGATTTCAGGGTCTTTGCCGAGCAATCCGGTCATCTCCTGCTTGCCAGTGACGAGGTAGACGGGGTCTACCGGCACCTTTTACAGAAAAGCTGACAAGCCCGAAGGGCGAGGCACTATGCTCGATATTTTTCAGAAATGGTACCGACGCTACCTGTTCGAGGAGGAATCCGTCCTCCTGCTGGTGCTGCTGACGATCGGTGTGGTCCTGCTGATGAGCATCGGCGATATTCTCGCGCCGGTGTTGGCCGCCCTGGTGCTGGCCTTTCTCATGGAGGGGGTCGCCGACCAGCTGGAGCGTCACGGCTTGCCGCAGTGGCTGGGCGTGTCCGTGGCCTACGTGCTATTTGTCGGCGCCTTTTTTGCCATCACCCTGGTTCTGGTGCCGCTGGTGTGGCGCCAGCTCGCGAGCCTGGCGGCAGAAATGCCCCGCATGCTGGAACAGGGCCGGCAGCTGGTGAGCATCCTGCCGGACCGCTACCCCGAGCTGGTGAGCGCGGCCCAGCTCAACGAACTGGCAACCCTGTTCAAAACGGAGATAGGCGGCCTCGGCCAGGCAGTCCTGAGCCGGTCCTTTGCCTCCATCTTCGGCATACTGACGGTGCTGGTCTACATGATCCTGATTCCCATGCTGGTGTTCTTCTTTCTCAAAGACAAAGAGCAGTTGCTGGTGTGGATGGGCGGTTTTCTTCCCCGGGAGCGACCGCTGCTGCGGAAAATCTGGACTGAAATGAACCTGCAGTTTGCCAAGTATGCCCGCGGCAAGGTGCTGGAAATCATCATCGTTGGCCTGGTCAGCTATGCGGCTTTTGCCTGGATGGGGCTCAACTATGCCGCGCTGTTGGCCCTGTCGGTCGGGCTGTCGGTGATTATTCCCTATATAGGTGCGGCACTGGTCACCCTCCCCGTGGCGATGGTGGCATTCTTCCAGTGGGGGCTCGGCAGTGAATTTTATACCCTCTGCGCGGTCTACCTGATCATCCAGGCGCTGGACGGTAATGTGCTGGTACCCCTGCTGTTTTCCGAGGCGGTCAACCTGCACCCGGTGGCGATTATCATGGCCGTACTGTTTTTTGGTGGGATCTGGGGTTTATGGGGGGTATTTTTTGCCATCCCCCTGGCCACCATGATCAAGGCCATCATCAATGCCTGGCCGGTGCCCGACAGTGAAATAACCGAAGTAAATGCGCAATCTGTAATGGAGTAATCAATGCCTTTCCTGTTCTCTCGGCAGGGGCTGAACCCCCTGTCAGGTCTGCTCTTTGCCCTGTTGGTGACCGCCTGTGCAACCGTCCCCCCCGGTCCTGAGCAGCTGGTCAAGAGTGCCAATGATACCTACGAGTACCGCCTGGTCACCTTGCCCAACAAGATGGAAGTGCTGCTGATTTCCAATCCGGACACCGTCAAGGCGGCCGCGTCCCTGGATATAGCCGTGGGCAGTGGCGATAACCCGGAGGGCCGCGGTGGGCTCGCACATTTCCTCGAGCACATGCTGTTCCTGGGCACGGACAAGTACCCCGACCCCGCAGAGTACGAGGAATTCATAACCGAGCACGGCGGTACCCGCAACGCATTTACCGCTTTTGAGAACACCAACTACTTCTTTGATGTCAACGCGGCCCACCTGCCCGAGGCCCTGGATCGTTTCGCGCAATTTTTTATCGCCCCGCGGTTTGATGCGGCCTATGTGGAGCGGGAAAAAAACGCGGTCGAGGCGGAATTCCAGATGGGCCTGAAGAGTGATCCGCGCCGGGGCCTGGACGTGTTGCAGGCGGTGATGAACCCCGCGCATCCCTATAGCCAGTTTTCCGTGGGTTCACTGGAAACCCTGGCGGATCGCCCCGATTCCAGCGTGCGGGACGAGTTGATCCGGTTCTACGAGGCGCACTATTCGGCTGATATCATGCGCCTGGCGGTGCTGGGCGCCGAATCCCTGGACGAACTGGAAGCCCTGGTGGTGCCACTGTTCAGCGCCGTTCCCGACGGCAGCCGTGAGCGGGAGTTGATCCCGGAGCCGATATTCGCACCGGGCGATCTGCCCATGCTGGTGCAGATCCAGCCCCAGGCCACCCTGCGCGAGCTCAACCTGTTGTTCCCGATTCCCGATTATCGCCAGGACTACGATGTCAAACCCGTGTCCTATCTCGGCAACCTGGTGGGGCATGAGGGGGAGGGCAGCCTGTTGTCACAGCTCAAGGCGGATGGCCTGGCCGAGGGGCTTTCGGCGGGCTCCGGCCTGGGCTGGCCCGGTGGCGCTTTGTTCCAGGTGAGTATTTCACTGACCGAGCGCGGGGTGCAGGACTACCAGCGGGTGCTGCAGTTGTTCTTCAACTATATGGAGATGTTGCGCAAGGAGGGTGCGCGCAAATGGCTGTATGACGAGCAGGCCCGCCTGGCGGAGTACAGTTTTCGCTTCAAGCAGGAGAGTGACCCCATGGGCTATGTGACCTCCCTTGCCGCTGGCATGCAGGAGTACGCCCCCGCGGACGTGCTCCGGGGTCCCTACCTGATGGACCGTTACGACCCGGCCATGATCAACGGCCTGTTGGGCGAAATTACCGCCGGCAATGTGCTGGTCACACTTACCGATATGGGGGTGGAGACCGACAGCGTCTCGCCCTATTACCAGGTGCCCTATTCGCGCCGCTCTGTCACCGACGAGCAGCTGGCCCTGTGGCTGGGGCCGGTGCAGCCCGAGCCATTCCACCTGCCGCAGCCCAATGAATTTATCGCCGAGGATGTGTCCCTGGTGCCTCTGGCAAACGATCATCCCGCACTGCCGGTGGTGGCGCTGCAGTCGGAGCGACAGAAAATCTGGTTTTTGCAGGACGACCAGTTCCGCGTACCCAAGGGCGCCACCTATATCAACTTCCGCTCCCCCGAAGTGGGCCAGAGCGTCAACCAGACCGCGGCGGCCGTGCTCTATACCGCCGTGCTGAAGGACTACGTCAACGAGTACACCTACCCCGCGCTGCTCGCCGGGCTGAGTTTCAATTTTTACAAGCACGCCCAGGGCATCAGCCTGCGGATCACGGGTTACAACGACAAGCAGGCGCTGTTGCTGCAGGATCTGCTGGCCGTGGTGGCCGACCCGGCCTTCGATCCCAAGCGCTTCGAGGATATCCGCAAGGATATGATCCGCGCCCTGCGCAACAGCGTGGCCGGCCAGCCGGCCAGCCAGGTGATGGCCGACCTGCGTGAGGCCCTGCTTTACGGAGAGTGGGGAGAGCAGGCCCTGATCGAGGCGCTGGAACAGATGGATATGGCCGCCCTCCAGGAGTACGCGCGCGGCTTCTGGGCCAGCGCCACGGCGGAAGTGCTGATTTACGGCAATTATGAAAAGGAGTTTGCGCAGCAGGTGTCGACCATGCTGTCCACCGTGGTGCCCGCAGGGCCCGCGCCCGAGTTGCCGGAGCTGCGGGTGCTGAAGCTCGCCGCGGGTGAATCGCTGCTGTATCAGGTGGATGTGCCCCATGACGATTCGGTGGTTGCCTGGTACTTGCAGGGCGCAGCCAATGAGTGGCGGGACAGGGCGGCAGCCGCCCTTACGGCCCAGGTCATAAAGTCCGGTTTTTTCCAGCAGTTGCGCACCGAGCAGCAACTGGGTTATCTGGCCAGTGCGTTTGCCTGGCCGCAGCTTGAGGTGCCCGGGATAGTGCTGTTGATACAGTCTCCGGTGGCGAGTGCGCGCGAGGTCCAGGACGCCATGCGAGTCTTCATGGAATCGGTACCGGCGACGATGGACGAAGAGCAGTTTTCTCGCCACAAGGCGGCGCTGTTGAGCGATATCCTGCGACCGGACAAAAACCTGTGGGACCGGGCCGACTTTTACTGGCAGTCCATCGCCACCAGGCAGTTCGACTTCGACGGGCGCCAGAAATTGGCGGCGGCAGTGGAAGCCTTCACCCTGGAGGACTGGCGGGCGTATTACGAGCGCGTATTCATCGCCCGGCCCCACTCCCTGCAGGTGGTGGCACCGGGTCGCTGGGGGGACATCCCCGGGGGCGAGTTTCACCGCTACAGCGAAGCGGACGCCATCAAGCGCGACCATGCCAGCTACCGGGTCGACTGAGCGGCTACGGGGGCGGCTCAATCGGGCCTAATTTAAAGTTCTAAAATAGAACCAAATTTCATTGTCTGGTCGATTGCTGTACAGTCCGAGACTTCTACGCTGATCGTGGCAGCCTTTCGGACCCGGTTTTTGGCCCATGCCATGCGATCCACGCGCAGGATATACCGGCTAAATTCCATTTTGAAACGTGGCGCTTGGCCGGACCCTGTACACAGGCGTTACCGTTTGCGAGGCGACCGCTATGACCGAAGACATTGATCCCCTGGAAACCAGGGAGTGGCTGGATGCGCTGGACGAGGTGGCCAAACACAGCAGTCCCGAGCGGGCCTCTTTCCTGCTGCGGGAGCTGACCAAACACGCCAAGCTGCAGCGCCTGCGCCTCCCCCCCGCCATTACCACCCCGTTTTCCAATACCATTGCCCCCGCCCAGGAGAAGATGATGCCGGGGGACCTGTTCATGGAGCGCCGCATCCGCTCCCTGGTGCGCTGGAACGCACTGGCGATGGTGATGCGGGCCAATGACAACGATGAAGGCCTGGGCGGGCACATTTCCAGCTTTTCCTCCAGTGCGACTCTCTACGATGTGGGTTTCAACTATTTCTTCCGCGGCACCGCCGGCGACCACCCGGGCGACCTGGTGTTTTACCAGGGGCACAGTGCGCCGGGCATGTACGCGCGCTCCTACCTGGAGGGTCGGCTGGACGAGGACCAGCTCGATAAATTCCGGCGCGAGGTGGATGGGGACGGCCTGTCGTCCTATCCCCACCCCTGGCTGATGCCCGACTACTGGCAGTTTCCCACCGTTTCCATGGGCCTGGGCCCGATCCAGGCGATCTACCAGGCCCATGTGATGAAGTACCAGCAAAGCCGCGGCCTGGTCGATCACGGGGATCGCAACGTCTGGTGCTTCATGGGCGACGGCGAGTGTGACGAACCCGAGTCGCTGGGCGCTATCTCCCTGGCGGGTCGGGAAAAACTCGGCAACCTGCACTTCGTGGTCAACTGCAACCTGCAGCGTCTCGACGGGCCGGTGCGGGGCAACGGCAAGATCATCCAGGAGCTCGAGGGGGTCTTTCGCGGTGCCGGCTGGCACGTCATCAAGGTGATCTGGGGGCGCAAGTGGGATCCGCTGCTGGAGCGGGACCAGACCGGCCTGCTGCAGAAGCGTATGGACGAGGTCTGTGACGGGGAGTTGCAGAACTACAAATACAATGGCGGCGCCTATACCCGGGAGCATTTCTTTGGCAAGTACCCGGAGCTGCTGGAGCTGGTGGCCGACCTGTCGGACGAGGACATCATGTACCTGAACCGGGGCGGTCACGACCCCTACAAGGTCTATGCCGCCTATGCGGCCGCCGCGGAGGAGCAGGAGCGGCCGACCGTCATCCTGGCGATGACCGTGAAGGGTTATGGCACCGGCGAGGCGGGGGAGGCCAATAACGAAACGCATTCGCTGAAAAAGCTCGATATGGAGAGCCTGAAGGCATTTCGCGACCGTTTCGCCATCCCCATTTCCGATGCCGAGCTGAAGCATGTGCCCTATTACCGGCCCGCCCCGGACAGCCCGGAGCTGCGCTATATGCAGCAGCGGCGGGAGGCACTGGGTGGGCCGATACCGGCGCGGCGCCAGCAGATCGAACTGCTCAGTACACCGCCCCTGTCCGCTTTTGGCAGCCAGCTCAAGAGCAGCGGCAAGCGCGAGGTATCGACCACCATGGCCTTCGTGCGCATGCTCTCCACCCTGGTCAAGGACAAGGATATCGGTGAACGCGTGGTGCCGATCGTGCCCGATGAGGCGCGTACCTTCGGCATGGAGGGCATGTTCCGCCAGCTGGGGATCTACTCCTCGATAGGCCAGCGCTATACTCCCCACGATTCCGGCCAGATCATGTTTTACAAGGAGGACAAGAAGGGCCAGATACTCGAGGAGGGGATCAACGAGGCGGGGGCCTTCTCCGCCTGGCTGGCGGCCGCCACCTCCTACAGCACCAGCGCCTACCCGATGGTGCCCTTTTATATCTTTTACTCGATGTTCGGCTTCCAGCGGATCGGTGACCTGGCCTGGGCCGCGGGTGACAGCCAGGCCCGGGGTTTCCTGATCGGGGCGACGGCGGGGCGCACCACCCTCAACGGGGAGGGCCTGCAACACCAGGACGGCCACAGCCACCTGCTGGCAAGCACTATTCCCAACTGCGTCAGCTACGACCCGACCTACGCCTACGAGCTGGCGGTCATCATCCAGGATGGCCTGCGCCGGATGTTCCAGGAGGGGGAGAACCGCTTCTACTACATCACCACCATGAACGAGAACTACGTGCAGCCCGATATGCCAGAGGGTGTCGAGCAGGGCATTATCGAGGGCGTATACCTGCTGCGGCGCGCCCCCGCCCGGGACGGCCTGCGGGTGCAGCTGATGGGTGCGGGGACCATCCTGCGGGAAGTGGAGGCGGCGGCGGCGATCCTGGAGAAGGATTACCAGGTGGCGGCGGATATCTGGAGCCTGACCAGCGTCAACCAGTTGCAGCGCGAGGGCAAGGCCGCCGTGCGCTGGAATATGCTGCACCCGCTGGAGGAACCCAGGGTGCCGTACCTGACCCGGCAGTTACAGGGCCACGAAGGGCCGGTGGTGGTGGCGACCGATTACATCAAGGCCTACACCGACCAGTTGCGGGAATTCGTACCCGGCCGCTACGTGGTGCTCGGCACGGACGGCTTCGGTCGATCGGATACCCGCGACAAGCTGCGCAAATTCTTCGAGGTAAGCCGGGAGTACATCGTGATCGCGGCGCTCAAAGCGCTGGCTGATGACGGGAAATTCGAGCCCCGGCAGCTGGTCGAGGCAATGCGCTCCCTGGGTATTTCGGCAGACAAGACCGACCCGCTGACGGCCTGAGGGCGAGGATAGAAACGTGTCGAAACAGCAAGTGACTGTACCGGATATAGGTGGCGCCGAAAACGCCGAGGTCATCGAGGTCCTGGTTGCCGTGGGGGATGAGGTGACAGTAGACCAGGGACTCATCGTGCTGGAGTCCGACAAGGCGTCCATGGAAATCCCGTCCACGGTTGCCGGCACGGTCGTTGAGTTGCTGGTGGAGATCGGGCAGCAACTGGCCGAGGGAGCCCCGGTGGCTGTTATCGAGGCCGCACAGGGGAGCGATTCGACAACGCAGGAGACGATTTCCACCGCGGTAGCCCAGGAGCCGGCAGATGCAGGTGAAGCCGGCGTCGGCTCGGCAGGGGAAGGAGCGGCAGAACCGGCGCAAGCGTCAGCCCCCCATGCCGGTTCGGAACAGACCGTCAGCGTGCCCGATATCGGCACCGACGAGGCCGTGGAGTTGATCGAGGTCTGCGTCGCGGTAGGCGACACCGTCGTCGAGGGCGACTCCCTGGTGGCGCTGGAATCGGACAAGGCCTCGATGGAAGTGCCCGCACCCTTCGGTGGCGAAGTGATCGAGCTGCTGGTGAAGAGCGGTGACCAGGTACGGCAGGGCGATAAGCTGATGGTTTTGCGCGGCGACTCTGCGGCAGCGGAACAGGTACCGGAGTCTGAATCTGCGCCGCCGCCGGCGCCGACGCCCGCGCCGTCGACCCCCTCCGGCCGCGAAACCGGCGCCGGGGATGGCGCCGCCGTGATGTCCGACGTCAAGGAGGCCCGGTCTGCCGGGACGTCCGGCACGTATGCCGGGCCCGCGGTGCGTAAACTGGCCCGGGAGTTCGGGGTGAGCCTGCAGCAGGTGTCCGGTTCCGGGCCCCGCGGCCGCATCCTCAAGGAAGACCTGCAGCAGTATGTGCAGAAAGCGCTGGGCAAACAGCCGGCGGGGGTGGTCGCGGGAGCCGGCATCCCGGCCATACCGGAGATCGATTTTGCCAAATTCGGGCCGGTAGAACTGACCGATCGGAGCAAACTGGACAAGCTTACCGCGGCAAACATGCACCGCAGCTGGCTCAACGTGCCTCATGTCACCCAGTTTGATGAGGCCGATATTACCGCCCTGGAAGCGTTCCGCGCGGGGCTCAAGCCCGAGGCTGAGCAGCGTGGCACCCGTCTTACCCCCATGCCCTTTATCCTCAAGGCCTGCGCCGTGGCGTTGCGCGACAACCCGAAATTCAACAGCTCCCTCGCCGCCGGGGGTGAGCAACTGGCCCAAAAAGGCTATATCCATATTGGCATGGCGGTGGACACCCCGGCGGGACTGGTAGTGCCGGTGATCCGTGATGTCGATAAGAAAACCATCTGGGAGCTCGCGGCGGAGGTGCTGGCGCTGGCCGCAAAGGCCCGCGACCGCAAGCTGAGTCCCGGCGACATGCAGGGCGGCTGTTTCACCGTGTCCAGCCTCGGCAATATAGGCGGCAACGGCTTCACGCCGATCGTCAATGCACCGGAGGTCGGTATCCTGGGGGTGTCCAGGGCGGCCATCAAGCCCGTCTGGGACGGCCGGGAATTCGCCCCCCGCACACTGTTGCCGCTGGCCCTGTCCTATGACCACCGGGTAATCAACGGCGGCGATGGCGGCCGGTTTATGACGCAACTGGTTGCCCTGTTGGGAGATATTCGCCAGTTGCTGATGTAGGGCGGCGGCGCTACCCCACCCCGGGGCGCATCTGGCACGGAATCTGCTGTACCCTTGGCAGTTGACCAATCAGAGGCTGGGGTGTGAGCGGGAAGTCGGATGGCCTTGCGGCGTGGGAGAAAGCGTTTCTGGAGCAGCACCAGTTGCCGTTCGCCTACCTGCAGGATGCACAACGCTGGTTCGCGCCACTGGCGGATTCACTGGTGTTGCACCGCCGTGGTGCAACCGGTCCCATAGTGGTTGGCGTGAACGGCAGCCAGGGTTCGGGCAAGACCACCCTTTGCGCCTACCTGTGCGCACGGCTCGAGGCCGGGTACGGGTTGCGCGCGATCGCGCTCTCGCTGGATGACTTTTACCTCACCCACGCCGCACGCAGGGAGCTGGGTGCATCGGTACATCCGCTGCTCGCCACCCGGGGGGTGCCGGGCACGCACGATATGGCGCTGTTGAACGAGACCCTGGATACCCTGCTCGCACTTGATGACGGGGTCGCGGCCAGCGTGCCGCGCTTTGACAAGTCCCGTGATGACCGCCGCCCGCCGGCGGACTGGGACCAGGTCGAAGGCAGGCTCGATCTTGTGCTGCTGGAGGGCTGGTGCCTCGGTGTCAGGCCACAGACCTCGGCCCAGTTGCTGCGACCGGTCAATACGCTGGAATCCGATGAAGACCCGAACGCCTTCTGGCGGGAGCACGTGAATAATGCCCTGCAGCGGGATTTCCTGCCACTGTACCGGCGTATGGACTGCTGGGTGATGCTGCAGGCGCCCTCGTTTGACTGCGTGTACCGCTGGCGCCTGGAGCAGGAGCAGAAGCTGGCCAGGCTGACCGCCGGCGCGAAGCCGGGTGTGATGAGTGAACGCCAGGTCGCCCGTTTTATCCAGCATTACCAGCGACTCACCGAACACGGCCTGGCAAGCCTGCCGGCCACCGTCGACTATCTCTACACTCTCGACGACCGGCGCAGGATTATCGCCAGCCTGCCCAGCTGGGACCTCCCCTCGTGATCGCTTGCGGCGCAGCGCTGCGCCTGGTGTTCACCGACCTGGATGGCTCGCTGCTCGATCACCACAGTTACAGCTATCGCGATGCGCTGCCCCAGCTGCGTGTGCTGGAGCGATTGGCGATCCCGGTGATCCCGGCGACCAGCAAGACACGTGCCGAGATCAGCTCCTTGCGTGAGGAACTCGCCAACGAGCATCCCTTTATTACCGAGAACGGTGCGGCGGTGCTGATCCCGGTCGGCTATTTCGCCGGGCCGCCGCCGGATACACACGAACGCGACGGCTTCTGGGTCCGGGAATTCTCCGGTTCCCGCCAGCACTGGATCGAGCTGCTGGAGAGCATGAAGAGCCGGTTTGCCGGGGAGTTCAATTATTTTTTCAAGGCCGGGACCGCAGGCATCGCCCGTATGACCGGCTTGCCCCGGGAGCAGGCAGCGCTGGCAAACCAGCGGGAGTACAGTGAGCCGGTACTGTGGCTCGGCAGTCCGCAGCGCATGCTGGAGTTTGTCGCCACCCTGCAGGCGCAGGGAGCCTCGGTTCAGCAGGGGGGACGCTTTCTCGCGGTGTCGGGCGATTGCGACAAGGGCAGGGCGCTGGTCTGGCTGCGCGGCGCCTATCAGGAGGCGGCACCGGGCCGGCCCTGCCACGAGCTGGCAGTGGGGGACAGCGCCAACGACCGGGCCATGCTGGAAGCGGCGGAAACGGCGCTGCTGGTGCGCTCGCCGGTGCATGATTTCCCTGCCCTCGAGCGCAGCACCGGGGTCATCTACAGCCGCGACTACGGCCCGGCGGGCTGGGCCGAGGGCGTCGCGCGCTGGTTGCAGCAGCATTCATAGGACACAGGAGGAGAGTTCATGGGAGATTTTTACCAGAACGGCATCATCACCACCCTGCACAACCTGTCCCAGCGTCCGGTGGAGGAACTGGAGCGCGAGCTGGTGGCGTTTTCCCGCCAGCGCCGGATGGGACTGATCCTGCCCTCGCTGTATTCCGAACTGGAGAGTGAGGCCCTGCCGGCGATCGTCGACGAGCTGGTGCAGGTGCCTTACCTCGAGGAAATCGTCATCGGCCTGGACCGGGCAGACGAGCGGCAGTACCGGCAGGCGCTGGCATTTTTTGCTCGCCTGCCCCAGTCACACCGGGTGTTGTGGCACGACGGGCCCCGCCTGCAGGCGCTGGACCAGCAGCTGCAGGCGCTGGACCTCGCCCCGCGGGAGTTGGGTAAAGGCCGCAATGTCTGGTACTGCATGGGCTACACCCTCGCCTCGAACCGCTGCGAGTCAGTGGCCCTGCACGACTGCGATATCGTGACCTACAAGCGCAGCCTGCTGGCGCGGCTGATCTATCCGGTCGCCCACCCGCGCTTCAGCTATGAATTCTGCAAGGGCTATTACGCCCGGGTGGCCGACGGCAAGATCAATGGCCGGGTCAGTCGGCTCCTGGTCACACCCCTGCTGCGGGCCCTGAAGAAAACCCTGGGTGACATGGAGTACCTCGACTACATGGACAGCTTCCGCTACCCACT
>JAZBNW010000079.1:0-25019 GCA_036350855.1 Halieaceae bacterium | reverse complement strand
TGGTAGAGGCGGTTGCGCGGAAAGCCCGGGGGATTGACCAGGTAGGTGGTCTTGGGGCTGATCACGGCCAGGTCGTACCCCAGGGCCGTATGCCAGCGCACGGAACTGTCGTACAGCGCCCGCTGGAAACCCATCTGCACGAACACCAGCACAACGGCGAATGCGACACCCAACACCGCCGCCAACAGGCGCAGCTTCTGGTGACTGATCTGCAGCCAGGCGATTCTGACCGGGCCGAGTTTCAAGGCGTGATCTCGATCTCAACCTGCAGGTTGGTCAGGTGACTGACCACCTCGGGCTCCTCCAGCAGAATATCCACCTCGATCACCCTGGCATCGGCCTCCGCCACCGGGTCCATGCCCAGCACATCCATCCGCCCCACCTTCAGGCCGATCTTCTCCACGGTGCCGTTGACCGGTCCCGGCAGGGCCGGGCTGAAAATACGGGCCTTCTGCCCCGGCTTGACATGAATGATATCGGTCTCATAGACCTCGGCGACCGCGTACATCCTGTCGGTCCGGCCCATCTCCACCACGCCCTCCACCCCTACCCGCTCGCCGGGCCGGGCATGCACGTCGAGCACCTGCCCCTTTTGCGGGGCCAGCACGGTGGACAGCGACACCATGGCGTCCGCGGCCGTAACCGCCGCCTCGGCGGCTTTCACCGTGAGCTCGAGATTTTCCACCGCAGCGGCCGAGGACGCCACCGCCCGGGACAGCTTGGCCTCCCGCGCCAGTTTCTTCCTCGCATTGTCCAGCTCCGCCTGCAGGCGGGCCTGGTCGGCCTTGCGCACCGCGTAGGTGTCGAGGATCGCTATCAGCTGCCCCTCCTCGACCCAGTCCCCGGTGCTGACTTTCAAATCCATGATGACCGACCCGATACCCGAGGGGCCCGCCAGGCGCAGCACCCCGCCGGCCGGCTCGATACGACCGAGGCTGGTGATGACCCGCGGCGGGGGTTCGGCAAGAGCGGGCACAGCCAGAAAGAGGGCAAGAAAAAACACTGCTACAGAGGGCATTCGGGAATGGTCCTGTTGATTTTATCGCCACGATACTACAGCGTTCCCGGGTATTGGCAAGTCTCGCCCCGGCCACCACTTTTTAATGGACGGCGCTTCACCTACACTGGGCGCTGTCTCGCTCCACGGATACGCAATGTCAGAGTCAAACGAATTGGTCGCCTTCGCCGACTGCGAACTTGTCGCGATCAACAACGCGATGATGCTGGTGATCAACCGGCACAATGGCAGGCAGCAGATCATGAGCCCCCAGGTGGTCGAGGGCATGAAGACCTGCACCGAGTTCAAAACCATCGACGCACACGCCGCGCATCTGGCCAGTACCAGGCCAGAGCTCCAGGGCAAGCAGGCGATGGCGGCAAACGCCCTGGGCCAGCTGAAGACCGCCGGCATGCTGCTGGAGGCGGCGGATATCTGCACCCGGCTCGCCCGAGCGGCGCCGCGACAACTACCTCCCACCCGGGTCTTCGTCATTACCTGCGACCGCCCGGCGGCGGTGGAACGCCTGCTCGACTCCATGCTGCAGGCCGGAAAGCTGAGCCAGCACAATGCCCTGTTCCTGGTGGACGACTCCCGCGACCCCGCCAACCGGGCGGCAAATCGCGAGGCAGTGGCCAAATTCAACCGCAGCAGCGCCAGGGAGATGTTATACGTGGGCGAGGAGGCCCAACACACGCTATTGACCCGCCTGACGGCGTCGCTGCCAGCCCATGCCGAAGGCATCGCCTTCCTGCTGGACCGCTCCCGCTGGCAGGGCAGGAAAACCTACGGCCGCTCCCGGACACTCTGCCTGCTGCTGTCGGTGGACTATCGCGCGCTGGTGATGGACGACGACATTCTGTGCCAGGCCATGCTGCCGCCGGTCAGCGAAAGCGGGCTGGGTATCTGCAGTGGCGGTATGCGCAAGGCCTCCTTCTACCCGGATCTGCAGGCGCTGCGCAACAGTGCCCGCCCCGCCGACTTCGACCCCCTCAGCGGACACGCCAGCCTGCTCGGCAGCAACCTGGGCAGCGCCCTGCAAAGCTTCAACAACGGCGCCCTGGTGGCGTCGCAGCTGGGCAACACCAACGCCGCGCTGTTGAATGTGTTGCGCGCCGACTCACCGATCCTGGTCACCCAGTGCGGCTCGCTCGGGGACACGGGTACCGGCGGAGCCAACTGGGCCCTGTACCTGGGGGATGACTCGGTCGAGCGCATGCTGCAGGCACCCCATGGCATGAGAGCAGCACTGGAGAACCGCTTGAACTGGCTGGGCAGCGCCAGGCCCAATTTTTTCAAGATGCCGTTCATGTCACAGCTGACCGGGCTGGACAACAGTCACCTGCTGCCCCCCTACTTCCCGGTCTTTCGCGGGGAGGATTCACTGTTTGGCGCCATGCTCGTCGCCATGCACCATCACAGCATGGCCCTGGAATACCCCTGGAGCGTTCCGCATTTGCCCCTGGAAAACCGTCATTCCAGCATTGATGCGCCGATTGCGGCCACCGGCGGCATCTCGCTGTTTGCCCGCTACCTGACCGAACGCATCGATTACAAGGATACAACCGACCCGCAGCACAACCTCAATTTCATCGCCCAGGACGCACTGCGCATTGCCGCGCGCTCCGACGTCGACCTGCTGCTGGATTTCCGCACCGAGCTGGCGCGGGGGCACGCCGACCAGTTGTACCTGCTGCAATCGCAGCTGGCCCGGGGCCGGCAATTTTCCTCGCCGCAATGGGAACAGTATCTTACCCGGGGCATCGAGGAGACCCAGCGCGCCCTCACTATCCGCCAGAGCCCGACCGCCATCACCGGGGTCCCGGCGGACGCGACCGAGGCCGGTCTGCTGGCGGAGTTCCGCGGCATGGCCCGCGGCTTCGCCGCCGCGATGGCGGGCTGGGTGGAGATGCGCACGATCGCCGCGGACCTGACGGATGAGCTGGTCCTGTCAGGCAATCTCCTGCCGCGCTGACACCGGGAAAGCCAGATGCGAGGATTGCTGTTCGTATTGTGGAGCCTGAGCGCGCAGGCCGCGGCAGATTGCCTGTCTGCGCAGCAGGTCGCGCAACTGGCCAGTGCCTACGAGGCGGGTGAACCGGCTGACAATCCCCTGGGGCTCAGCACCCGCGACGCCGAGTGCAGCCGCGCCGCCTTCAACGCCGTTTTGCGCGCCTCCCTGGGTGAGCCGGTGGGCTATAAAGCGGGCCTGACCAACAGCGCGGTGCAACAGCGTTTCAATCACAGCTCACCGGTGCGGGGTTCGCTTTACGGGCCGATGCTGCTGCACAGCGGCGCCACTGTGCCGAGCCGCTTTGGCGCCCGACCCCTGTTCGAGGCGGACCTGCTGGTACGGGTCAGCGACCCGGCCATCAACGAGGCGACCACGCCCGCCCAGGTGCTGGATTCGATTGACCAGATCATCCCGTTCATCGAACTGCCGGACCTCATGGTGGTCGACCCCGGTCAACTGGACGGCGCCGGCATCATCGCCATCAATGTCGGCGCGCGACTGGGCGTCATGGGCACACCCATCCCGGTGGCCGGGAACAGCACCCTGGCCGGCGCCCTGCAAACCATGCAGGTCATCGTTCGCGGCAACGGCGAGGAAATCGACCGGGGCCGGGGCAGCGATGTGCTCGGCCACCCCCTGGACGCCGTCATCTGGCTGGCGTCCGACCTCGCCCGCGAGGGCCTGGCCCTGAAGAAAGGCGACCTCCTCAGCCTGGGTTCATTTTCCCGCTTGTCGCCCCCTGCGCCGGGGCTCGCTGTTGACGTCCAGTACGTCGGCCTGCCCGGTGATCCAAAAGTTCTGGTTATTTTCAACTAACTCGAAATGCCGCGTTACCGCCCGTACCAACTGACGCTACAATCACAACAGCTCTCACCTTCACCGCGCCCACCCGGAGGTTCTCCACGCCCATGACCGTCGCGTTCATCGCAATCGTTTTTGGCCTCGCTCTGCTGGTCTGGAGCGCAGACCGGTTTGTCGATGGCTCTGCCTCCGCCGCCCGACATTTCGGTATGCCGCCCCTGTTGATAGGGATGGTTATCATCGGCTTCGGCACCTCGGCACCGGAGATGGTGGTTTCAGCGCTGGCGGCGTCCCAGGGCAACCCGGGCATCGCCCTCGGCAACGCCTACGGCTCCAATATCACCAACATCGCTCTGGTGCTGGGTTTGACCGCGCTGATAAAGCCCATCACCGTGCACTCCCAGGTGCTGCGCAAGGAGCTGCCCATACTGGCGGTGATCACCGCCCTGGCAGCCTGGCAGGTGCGCGACGGCTCCATTACCCGGGTTGATGCATGGGTGCTGCTGGGCGTGTTCGCGGGGTTCATGGGCTGGACGATCTGGCAGGGTATACGGGACAAGGGCGACCATCTGGCGCAGGAAATCGAGCAGGAACTGGAAACCAAAAGCATGCCCCTGCGCACAGCAGTGATCTGGCTGTTCCTGGGACTCACCCTGTTGATCATCAGCTCCCGCATCCTGGTCTGGGGCGCCGTGGAGATTGCCCACGCCTTCGGGGTGAGCGACCTGATCATCGGCCTGACGGTGATAGCGATAGGCACCTCGCTGCCGGAACTGGCATCGTCCATCGCCGCCACCCGCAAAGGCGAACACGATATTGCACTGGGGAATATTCTGGGGTCCAACCTGTTCAACACGCTGGCGGTAGTGGGCATTGCCGGGGCGATTTCGCCGATGACCGTCGGCCCGGACGTACTGACGCGCGATATCCTGGTCATGGCCGCCCTGACCCTTTCACTCTTTATCTTCGGTATGGGCCACTCGGACCGGCCCGGGCGCATCAACCGCTTTGAAGCCGCAGGCCTGCTGGCCTGCTACTTTGCCTATTCGGCCTACCTGATCACCACGGTGTTCATGCAATAGGGTGCCCCTGCGGTGCCCACCACCGGGTGGCGGGCACTGCAGGGAAGGTACGGCTGTGCTTACTTGGTGACTTCTTCCACTTTGTCCGAAACCGCGTCAGCGGCGTCTTCGGCCGCATCGGCGGCATCATCGGCGGCATCGCTGACCACATCGGCTGCGTCATCGGCGGCATCGCCGACGGCATCGACGGCGTCATCGGCGGCGTCCTTGGTTGCATCCCACGCATCCCCTGCCGCATCACCGGTTTTGGCTGCCATGTCGCTCACGCTGTCGGCGGCGTCATCCGCCATCTCTCCCACGGAATGGACGGCATCGCTGGTCGCTTCCTTGGTTGCTTCCATCGCCTCACCGGCGCTGTCCGCAACCTCGGAGGCGGCTTCCTTGACCGACTCGGTGGCTTCCTTCATGGTCTGCTTGCTGTCTTCGACAGTCTCCTTGCTACAACCACCCACCATTGCCACCAGGCTGAGGGCACCCAGGCTTAGAACCAGTTTTCTGTAATCCATTGTGAATCTCCATGAATTGGTTTTGAAATATGTTACTGCCGCGATTCGCCAGTCAATCCGTCAGAAGCACAACCGCAGGTCCCCACTGTAGCACGATTCGCAATTATGGCAGTACCCCGGGGTAGTCATCGCCCCGGCCCTGAGTTATCTTGGCTTCGCGCCACAGACGCACTAATACTGATCAATCGACAGAGGAAGGCAACATGCTGCAGGAATTCAAAAAGTTTGCCATGCGTGGCAACGTGGTGGATATGGCTGTGGGTATCATTATCGGCGGTGCCTTCGGCACCATCGTCAAAAGCCTGGTGAACGACGTCATCATGCCGCCTATAGGATTGTTGCTTGGCGGTGTGGATTTCTCCGACCTGTTCATCACCCTCAAGGAGGGCGCTGTCGCGGGCCCCTACGCCACCCTGGCAGCCGCCCAGAACGCCGGTGCGGTCACCGTCAGCTACGGCCTCTTCATTAATTCCGTCATCAGTTTCCTGATCGTCGCCTTCGCCGTGTTCCTTCTCATCAAGAGCATCAACAAGCTGCAGGCAGCGGAGGAACCCGAGGAAGAACCGTCCACCAAAGAGTGTCCCTACTGCCTGAGCAGCATCGCCCTGAAGGCCAGCAGGTGCCCCAACTGCACCTCGGAACTGGGCAGCGCCTGATTGAGCGGCAAAAAAACCCTTGGCTGGCGTGAATGGCTGGCACTGCCCGAATTCGGCATCGAATACATCAAGGCGAAGATAGATACCGGGGCGCGGACCAGCGCCCTGCACGCCTTTTATCTCGAGCCCTTTGAAAGGAAGGGTGCGCCCTGGATCCGCTTTGGCATTCACCCCAAACAGGGCTCCTCCGAAGAAGTTGTGCACTGTGAAGCGCCAGTGATTGACCAGCGTCGGGTAACGGACTCGGGCGGGCACAGCGAGGAGCGCTATGTCATCAGTACGCCGGTCAGGCTGGGTGAGCAATCCGTCGAAGTTGAGATCACCCTGACCGACCGGGAGAATATGCGCTTCCGGATGCTGCTCGGGCGCACCGCGATGCGCGGACAATTCGTGGTGGATCCCGGTTTGTCCTACCAGGTGCGGGCCAGGCCGGCAAGAAAACGGATCAAAGGCTGAAATGATGGCAAGGAAAAAGGGCGATCCACTGGTCATCGGCGGGGAAGAAATACTGCCGGGCGAACGCCGCAACATCGAGATTCCGGTGGCGCCCACCTATACCCACGACACCCTCTCCATCAGCGTGCAGGTGATACGCGGCAAACTGCCCGGGCCAAAACTGTTCGTCTCCGCCGCCATCCATGGCGACGAGATCAACGGGGTCGAAATTATCAGGCGCCTGCTGAAAAACCCCCTGATGCACAAGCTCAAGGGTACCCTGATCGCCATTCCCATCGTCAATATCTACGGCTTTATCCACCACACGCGTTACCTGCCGGACGGGCGCGACCTCAACAGGTCGTTTCCGGGTTCACACAGGGGATCCCTGACCGGCCGGATCGCCGATGTTTTCATGAAGGAAATCGTTGCCAACGCGACCCACGGCATCGACCTGCACACCGGGGCGCGACACCGCAGCAACTTCCCCCAGATTCGCGCCGACCTCGACGATCCGGAGACGCTCGCCATCACCGAGGCCTTCGGCGCACCCCTGGCCATAAATTCCAAGACCCGCGATGGCTCCCTGCGCCAGGTGGCATCCGACAAGGGCGTGCCGGTCATCCTGTACGAATCCTGCGAGGCATTGCGCTTTGACGAGATCTACATCCGCGCCGGTGAACTCGGCATTATCAACGTCATGCGCCACCTCGGGATGTTGCGCAAGCGCAGGGCCAGGAACAAACCGCCTGTGATCATCCAGAGCACCCACTGGTTGCGGGCGCCGGAAAGCGGCGTGCTGCGGGTGCTGGTGCCACTGGGGGCCGAGATCGCCAAGGGCCAGACCATCGGATTTATTGCCGACCCCCTGGGCACCAGGGAGGTCGATGTGGTGGCGGAACAGGCCGGTATCGTGATCGGTCGCACCAACCTGCCGCTGGTGTACGAAGGTGACGCACTGTTTCACGTGGCGACGCTGGGCCCGCGGGAAACCTGGGAAGTGGAAGAATTTCACGAGGCGATGGAGCCGACCCAGGACGAGATCGACCCGGAAGACCTCAGTACGGCGCCGATCGCCGGCTAGGGTTTGCCCGGGGGCGACCCGCTGCAGGCATCAGAACAGGCCCTCGGTCTGTCCCCGTTCATTCACGTGGATACTGTTGGCCGCCGGCACCCGCGGCAGGCCCGGCATACGCATGATGTCGCCACAGATCACCACCAGGAACTCGGCACCGGCAGCCAGGGCCAGCTCACGGATCTTGATCCGGTGGTTGGAAGGAGCACCGAACAGGCGCGGGTCGGTGGAGAAGCTGTACTGGGTTTTCGCCATACAGACCGGAAAGTGCCCGTAGCCCGCCTGTTCGTACTGGTCGAACTGGTCGCGAATCGCCTTGTCGGCATCGATGTCATCCGCCCCGTAGACGGAGCGGGCCACGGTGCGGGCTTTCTCCCACAGGCTGAGATCATCGTCATACAGGGTGCGAAACTGGGCGTGAGGGCTGTCTGCCAGCGCCCGCACTGCGCCGGCCAGCTCGACCGCCCCGGCGCCACCGTCGGCCCACTGGGTACAGACGTAGGTCTTGACACCGCGCTGCTCGACATAGGCCTTGATGGCATCGATTTCGGCCCGGGTATCCGAGGCAAAGTGATTGATGGCAACGGCAATGGGCACACCGTACTGGCCGGTGTTGCGGATATGGCGCCCCAGGTTCTCGAGCCCGCGCTCCAGCGCCGGGACGTCCTCGATGCCCAGCGCCGAGCGCTCGACACCACCGTGCATCTTCAGCGCCCTTACCGTCGCCACTATGACCGCCGTGTCGGGGCGCAAACCCGATTTGCGGCACTTGATATTGAAAAATTTCTCCGCACCCAGGTCCGCGCCGAACCCCGCCTCGGTCACCACGTAGTCCGACAACTTGAGGGCCGTCCGGGTCGCAATAATGGAATTACAGCCGTGGGCGATATTGGCAAACGGACCGCCGTGGATAAATGCGGGATTGTTCTCCAGGGTCTGCACCAGGTTGGGCGCCAGCGCATCCTTGAGCAGAACCGTCATGGCCCCGGGCGCCTTCACCTCGCTGGCGGTGACGGCAGCGCCATCGCGGGTATAACCAATCACGATCCTGCCGAGTCTATCCTGCAGGTCCCGCAGGTTGCGGGACAGGCAGAAAATAGCCATCACTTCCGAGGCCACCGTGATATCGAAGCCCCCTTCCATCGGGAAACCATTGGCGGGGCCGCCGATCCCGGTGACGATCTGGCGCAGCTGCCGGTCGTTGATATCCACTACCCGCCGCCAGGTCACCCGGCGCAGGTCCAGCCGGATCTCGTTGCTCCAGTGCACGTAGTTGTCGATCATTGCGGCGAGCAGGTTGTGGGCGGCGCCGATGGCGTGCATGTCGCCGGTAAAGTGCAGGTTGATGTCCTCCATCGGAATCACCTGGGCGTATCCGCCCCCCGCCGCACCACCCTTGAGGCCAAAGCAGGGACCCAGGCTCGGCTCCCGCAGGCAGACCGAGGTCTTCGCCCCGATCCGGTTCATCGCATCCGCCAGGCCGATCGCCACGGTGGTCTTGCCCTCACCGGCCGGCGTCGGGCTCATCGCCGTTACCAGGATCAGCCTGCCGTCGGGCCTGTCTTCCAGGCTGTTGACATAGTCGAGGTTCAGCTTGGCCTTGGTGTGACCATAGGGGACCACCTGCTCCGGGGGTATCCCCAGTTGCGCGGCGATTTCCAGCACGGGGCGCGGCTGCGCCTCGCGGGCAATTTCAATATCGGATTTCATCGGCCAGACCCCTGCTTATGTCTTGTTATGGGACAGCGTTCAATTCTTGCCGCTAAGCCATCGCCAGACAAGCGCCTGCGGGCCCGATTTACTGATCTGGAACAATGAGACAGGCAATCGTATCCTTGCGCAGTGCGACAGACTGACAGGAGCAAGCCATGACCGGAACACCCGAGCAGACAACCGACCGGCACCTGCAGGCGCTGGAGTTGCATGGCTACACCGTCATACCCGACTTTCTCTCCAGCGCGCAGCTGGCCCGGGTAAACTCGCTCTATGACAGCATGCTGGGCAGCCACAGCGGCCGCAACAACTTCGAGGGCAGCCGCACCGAGCGCATCTACACCCTGGTGGCGCGCCATCGTATTTTCCAGGACATCGTCGAAGACCCGCGCATACTGGCGCTTTGCGATGCGATACTGTTGCCCAACTACCTGCTCACCGCCAGCCAGGCCATTGTGATCAGCCCGGGGGAGACACCCCAGCCCTGGCACACCGACGACAGCTTCTACCCCATCCCCCGGCCGCGGCCCATGGTCAGTCTCTCGACCATCGTGGCGGTGGAGGAATTCACCCGGGCCAACGGCGCCACCGAGGTGATTCCCGGCAGCCACCGCTGGAGTGATCAGCAGATCGCCGGCGACTATCACAGCGGCGACGCGGAGACGGACCCGGAATTTGCGCGGCGGCTGGAGGGCATGGGCCTGCCGGTACTGATGCCGGCGGGCGCCTGCATGGTATTTGCCGGCACGCTTCTGCACCGGGGCGGCGGCAACAGCGCGAGCGCCACCCGGCGCGCCTTTTCCAACCAGTACTGCCAACCCTGGGCCAGGACCCAGGAAAACTTCTTCCTGGCCATTCCGCCGTCACAGGCCGCGCGCATGTCACCGACCGTCCAGTCACTGCTGGGGTATTCGATCCACCCGCCCTTCATGGGGCAGTTGAGTGCCTATCATCCGCGCAAGGCTCTGGAACCGGGGTTCGTCCCCCCCGCGTTTCGCGCTGCGGATCGGGACGGCCGCTGAGGTCGCGGCCAGCCGATTCGGGTAAACTCCCTGCACGGAGGATCAAGCCATGCCCGAACGCGGTGCAGCAGTTGCCATCAGCGCCCCGTCGATATTCGACGGGGCGCATTTTTTGCAGGACCACTGCGTCATTGTCAGGGGAGATACCCTGCAGGGAGTTGTCCCACTGGCCGAATGCCCGGCCGGGGTGGCGCTCACGGCGCTGCCCGACGGTATCCTGGCCCCCGGCCTGATCGACCTGCAGGTCAATGGCGGCGGCGACCTGATGTTCAACAACGCGCCCTGCCGGGAAACCCTCGATGCCATGCTCGGCGCCC
The DNA here is from genome assembly GCA_036350855.1 of Halieaceae bacterium. Taxonomy (GTDB): domain Bacteria; phylum Pseudomonadota; class Gammaproteobacteria; order Pseudomonadales; family Halieaceae; genus JARRPM01. The sequence continues at coordinate 14,401 of JAZBNW010000079.1, read as the reverse complement.
ATCGCGCCACCGGCACCACCGCCATGATGCCCACCCTGATCAGCGATACCGACGCCGCCCGGGAGCAGGCTGTCGCTGCCGTGCGCGCGGCCCGCGCGGCGGGCAATAGCGGCATCCTGGGTATCCACCTGGAGGGGCCTTACTTTGAACCGGGCAGGCGCGGGGCCCACCGCGCGGACATGATCCGCACACCCACTCCCGGGGATATCGCCTGGCTGTGCGCGCTGACGGACCTGCAGGTGATCCTTACCCTCGCCCCGGAGCACGTGGGCCCGGGGCAGATCCGCCAGCTCAGTGCCAGCGGTATCCACGTCTGCGCCGGCCACACCAATGCCAGCCACGCCCGGATCACCGCCGCGATAGCTCAGGGCTTGCAGGGGGTCACTCACCTGTTCAATGCGATGAGCCCCCTGGCGGGGCGGGAGCCCGGCACCGTGGGTGCAGCACTGGCTGAGGACCGGCTCTGGGCCGGCATCATTGCGGACGGCCACCATGTCCACCCGGCCAACATCCGGCTGGCACAGCGCGTGAAACCGGCGGGACGCCTGGTACTGGTCAGCGACGCCATGGCCACGGTCGGCGGCCGCAACGACAGCTTTTTCCTTTACGGGGAGCAGGTCGGCGTCGACAGCGGCAAGCTGGTGAATGGCGACGGGGTGCTGGCGGGCAGCGCCATCGGCATGATCGATGCGGTTGGCTACTGCGCGAGAACCGTCGGTATCCCGCTGGAGGAATGCCTGCGCATGGCCTCGCTGTACCCCGCCGCCATCCTCGGGCTCGATGACCGCCTGGGGCGAATCGCCGGTGGCTACCGCGCCGACCTGGTGCACTTCGACGCGGACTTCGTCGTGCGCAACACCTGGCAGGCCGGACATCACCAGCGCCATCGCCAGTATTGACGCGGGCTGCGATTAACCCGATCCTGCCTCCTGTCAGATCAAAACAAGAGGTATCCCCCATGCAACAATTGTCCGGCCAGGACGCCATGTTCCTGCACGCCGAGCTCGACGGTCTGCCACAGCATATCGGCGGTGTCAGTATCTACGACCAGTCGACCGCCCCCGGGGGCAGGGTCCGTTTCAAGCAGATCCTGGCGATGCTGGAAAGCCGCCTGCACCTGTCGCCCATATTCCGGCGCAAGCTGGCTTTCGTGCCCTACGGCCTGGGCCGGCCCTACTGGGTTGAGGATCCCGAGTTCGACCTGGAATACCACGTGCGCCATATCGCCCTGCCCAAACCCGGCGACTGGCGGCAGCTGTGCATCCTGGCGGCGCGAATCCACGCCACGCCCCTGCGCCGCGACAAGCCCATGTGGGAAATGTATGTGATCGAGGGGCTGAACAAAGTCGGGGGTTTCCCGCCGAACTGTTTCGCCATGCTGCTGAAGGTACATCACTGCGCGATGGACGGTGCCACCGGCACCCAGTTCATGAATATCATGCACGACCTGAGCCCCCGGACCGAAGAACCGGGCAAACCACCCCCCTGGATAGTCGAGCGACCCTCGAGACTGGGCATGCTGGCCCGCGCCTATGTCGATATCTGGCGCAAGCCCGGCCAGGTACTGGATATCGTGAAACAGGCGGGGCCCGCGCTGAAGCGCCTTCGCCTGGGTGAGGAGGAAGAGCGTTTCCACTATCTGGGGGACAAGCCGAAGACCCGTTTCCAGGGCAAAATATCCCGCCACCGGGTGGTGGAAGCGCGCACCTTCGACTTCGGGCAGATCCGGGAAATAAAGAACACCCAGCCGGGAACGACCGTCAATGACGTGATGCTGACCATCGTCGCCGGCGGCTTGCGCAAATACCTGGACAGCAAGGGGGAGCTGCCGGACAACAGCCTGGTCACGGGCTGCCCGATCGATGTGCGCTCCGCCGAGGAGCGCGCAGCCGGTGGCAATATGGTGGGTTTCATGAACGTGAGCCTGCGCACCGACATCGAGGACCCACTGGAGCGACTTGTGGAGGTTCACCGCGAAGCCCTCTCCGCCAAGGCCTACGCCGAGGCACTGGGCCCCCGCTTTGCCGTGGACCTGACGGACGTCATGCCGGGCAACGTGCTGTCCCTGGCGATACGCACTGCCAGCGCCACCGGCCTGGCAGAGGCGAGCACGATGTTCAACACCATCGTCACCAATGTGCCCGGCGCCCCGGTCCAGCTCTACCTGTGCGGGGCCGCGCTGGTGGGCTCTATCAGCCTCGGGCCACTGCTGCCCAATGTCGGCCTGTTCCATATCGTCTACAGCACCGTGCAGGACAAGCAGGGCACCGTTACCCTGTCCTTCACCGCCTGTCGGGATATGCTGCCTGACCCGGCCTTCTATGCCGACTGCCTGCAGGAGAGTTTCGAGGAGTTGCAGGCGGAGGCCCGGGTCGCGGCAAAGGCGGCGGCGAAGCCTCGCAGAAAGGCCACGCCCAGGAAGGCCGCGCCTAAAAAGAAGGTGAAACGCTGATCAGCCGATAAACCGTTTGATCAACTGGTTCACGTCCACCCGCGCCTTCACCCGGCTGGCCAGCAGGAACATCCCTCCCAGCTTGCGGTGGAAGTACATGGCATCGGTGGGAGGGGCGCGCCAGAAGTCGCGGTAGTCGGCCACTTCCTCCGCCAGTTCGGACATGCGTCGCGCCATGTCCGAGCGGGCGAAATCATAGGTCCCCTCGTGGCGCAGGGGCTCCAGTGCCAGCAGGAACAGCTCGAGCACCAGGGCCCGATATTCACTGTCCTCGTCTCCCATGGCGTAGCCGATGCGCTCTGCCGCCGCAATCAGCTTGTCGTGGTCCTGGCTCATCGCAGCGGCCAGCAGCTTGCGGTAATTGTTGACGAACCCCGCCTTGAAGTGGCGGGTAGCACCAAAGTCCAGCAGCACGATCTGGCCGCTGCTGCCGCGGTAGAGGTAGTTGGCGAAATTGGGGTCGGTCTGCACCATACGCAGTTCGAACAACTCCATGAACATCAACTCCACCAGTGCCGTCATGATCCGGTCGCGCTCGGCCTGGGGCAGGCTCACCACGGTCTCTATGGGTTTGCCGCTGACATAGGTCATGGCGAGCACCGTGCGCCGACTCAGCTCCGGCAGCAACTCGGGCACCAGGAAACGTTCGTCGTCCCGCAACAGCTCGCCAAACGCCTGCAGGAACTCCGCCTCCTTGTGGTAATCGGCCTCGTCCTTGAGCTGGCGCTTGGCGTCCGCCAGCAGTGGCTGGATATCCAGTTCCGCCGGCAACAGGCCCGACATGCGCAGCAAGGTGGCAATATTATCCACGTCGCTGTCGATGCTGGTGGCGACGCCGGGGTATTGCACCTTTAGCACCATCTCGCGGCCGTCCGGGGACACCGCCCGGTGCACCTGGCCGATGGAGGCCGCCGCCAGGGGTTTCATTTCGAAGCCGTAGAACATTTCCTCCCAGTCCGGTCCGTAGGCATCGGACATCACCTTGCGCAGTTGCTGCGTGGGCATGTAGCGGGCGTCGGAGCGCAGCCTGGCGAGAATATCCGCCAGTTCCCGGGGCAGGAAATCCCCGGTATCCATGGACAGGATCTGTCCCACCTTCATGGCAGCGCCGCGCATGGTGGCGAGCTGGTCCGCCACCCGGCGGGCGTTGGCGGGGGTCAACAGCATATCCCGGGCCCTGGGGCGCTTGCCCGCCCGCAACTGCCGGGTTCCCTCCGCCAGCATACCGCCCGCGACACCACTGGCCATGCGCGCGACGCGGGCCAGGCGCCCCACCCGCGAGGTGGGGATCGCCTTCTGGTTTGCGTCCTTCTGCTTGTCCTTATCCTTTGCCACGGCCTTCTCGCTCCCGCCAACGGGCTATATGGGCTGCCACCGTATCGTAGGCATTGAATTCGGCCTCCAGTACAGAAATAAAAGTGAATACGCCGGTCAGTTTGCGGGCGATCAATGCAAACTCCCGGGACGGCGGGGTGAAGTGGCGACTGGTGGCTGACAGTGCGGCCTGCTTGCCCGCCCGGTGCATCAGGCGCGACTCGGCCCAGCGGTATTCCCCCCGGGGATTGAGATACGCCGCCGGGAGCTGCGCCGGGGGCCGCAACGGTTCCAGCAGGTGCAGGCAGAAGTCGGCAAACAGCTGGCGGGCTTCCCTGCTGGCGTTCTCCGGCAGGCAGCCCAGCCCGATCAGGCTGTCTCCCAGCAGTGCGATGTCCTGGCGCAGGCCGGCATCGATGGTGTTGCGCAGGTGAAACAGGAATTCGTCACTGCAGTCCAGGATGGAGCCGAAATCCAGCAGCACCAGGCTGTCCCTGCCCTGCTTCCCGCGCCTGTCGTCGAGGCGCAGAAGGTAGTTGCCGAAGTTGGGATCAGTCTGCAGGCAACCCCAGTCGTAGAGCTCGTAAAAGAACAGCTCCAGCATGGCCACCGCCAGTGCGTTGCGACGCGCCAGGGACAGCTCTGCCACCGCCGGTGCCGTGACCGGCAGGCCCTCCATGTACTCCAGCGCGAGCACCACGTCGGTACAGTAGCGCTCGTGCAGCCTGGGCACCGCGTAGCTGACACCGCTGACCTCGGCGCCCCGTACCAGCTCCGCCATCCGGGTCGTGAGCGCTGCCTCGCGGCGGTAGTCGATCTCGTTGTGGAGATGGCTGCGCATCGATTCCAGCCAGTCATCGAGGTCCCGACCCGCCTGCAACCAGCGCGCGAGCATCAACATGCGTACGACCGCGTCAAAGTCCGAGTCGATCACATCGGCGAGCCCGGGATACTGCACCTTGAGGCAGATGCGCTCGCCGCTGGCTCGCACGGTCGCCACATGCACCTGGGCCAGGGAAGCCGCCGCGAGCGCCTCCCGCTCTATATCCAGTTCGGCATAGCGCTCCCCGAGACTGTCCCGCAGCACCGGCTCGATGGCTTCCCAGTGCAGCGGCTCGGTCTGGTCGCCCAGTTTGTGCATGGCCTCGGCCAGCACCGGGGGCAGGAAATGCTCGCCAAACAGGGCCATCATCTGGCCGATCTTGACGTAAGTACCCTTGAGCTTGCCCAGCTCATTGACGAAACGCCGGGCCTCCCGCCGGGCGAACTCCGAATCCTCGCCCGGTGTATCGCGGCGCAGGAGTTTCTGCATGGCGCCGTCCATCGCCAGCGCGCCGCCCGCGCGCAGGCCTGCCAGGGATACGGACAGGCTGCGCGGAATGGCCCGGCGTTTCAGGCTGCGGGGTTTTTTGGGCATAGAATCAGGCTATCGGCTTGTGGGGCGCGCATTATATACGATGCCGACCGCCCTCATGGATTGTTATGGGCTGACCGTCAGCGACCGGCCCTGGGCGGCAGTACCAGCGGCTCGCCGAAGCTGTCTGCCCGCTGAAAAGCAGGCCGCGCTCTGAGGCGGTCCAGGTAGGCCCGGGTCTGGGGAGTAAAGCGCTCGTCCAGATGCAGCGAGCAGGCCAGATGGAGCGCGTAGCCCACGGCGATGTCGGCAATGGTGAAGCGCCCGTCCACCAGGTAGTCGCGGTTCTCCAGGTGGCTATCCAGGCGGCGCAGCCGCGCGATAAACCATTTGGCGTAGTCATCTCCCACCGCCTGCTTTTCCGGCGTGGGTTCCAGGTAGTAGTAGCGCATCGTCAGGGTCTGGGGAAAGGTCAGCGTGGCGTCAGCGTGGTGCAGCCAGTTCAGGTAGGCACCGTATTCGGGGTGATCCGGTCGCAGGCCGAAATCATATTGTTCATAGCGGTCCACCAGGTACTGGCAGATCGCGCTGGATTCGGTCATCTCGGTCTCCCCGTCCCGCAGGAAAGGCACCGTGCCGAGGTTGTTGACAGCCAGGTAGTCCCGCTGGAACAGCCGCGGCGGAAACGGCAGCACCTCGAGCTCGTAGGCCAGCCCCATTTCTTCCAGTGCCCAAAGCGGCCGCAGGGAGCGCGCCCCATTGCAATGCCATAATTTCATGTTCGCTCTCCGAATCTGTCCGTTGCCCGGTCGCGCGGGATGCACCGGCGGGGTCCAACCATACTATATGCGCGGCGCGCTGAGTATCACCCGCACGTGACGGACGGGCTTCCCGGGGCTGTCCAATTGGGCTAGGCTGGCTTTTTGTTACATCGGTTGACTTATGGACAGAGTGCGGAACATCGCCCCCCTGTGGCAGCTGGCCTTCAGGGCCGGATTTCTGGCCGCGGCGATTTTCGGCGTGCTGGCCATGACGCGCTGGCTCCTGTGGATCTCGCGTCCGCAAAGCTGGCCAGCGCAGATCCCCCCCAACTGGTGGCACGCCCATGAAATGATTTTCGGGTTCGCCATGCCGGTGGTGGCGGGCTTCCTGTTGACGGCCGTGGCGACCTGGACCAACCTGCCGGGCACCCGCGGCTGGCGCCTGCAGCTGCTGTTCGGCCTCTGGCTGGCGGCGCGAGCAGTGCTGTGGCTCGCCCCCCAGTGGCTGTTGCTGGCCTGGCTCGCGGAAATGCTGTTTCTGCTGTTACTGGCGTATGAACTGGGGCAGCGGGTATTCGCCCGGCGCCAGTGGCGCAATATCCTGTTCCTGCCGGTGTTGCTGACACTGCTGCTGTTGTGTTGCGCCAGCTATCTCAGCGTCGCCGAGCCCGCCGTGAGCACCCGCCTCCACTATGGCGCGGTGTGGATGATTTCCGTGTTCATCGTGATCATCGGCGGCAGGGTGATTCCCCTGTTCACCGCCAATCGCCTCGGCCTGCAACTGTCATCGCTACCGCCCTGGCTGGAGTACCTCGCCATCGGCAGTGTCACCGCGGTCGGCCTGGCCAGCGCGGTGGGGCCAGCGACAGGGTACCAATCCTGGCTGGCAGCCCTGTGCCTGGCGGCCAGCGCCCTGCATGTCTACCGGCTGGCCCACTGGCAGGGCTGGCGCACGCTGCGGGTACCACTGCTGTGGTCGATGCATCTGAGTTACGCCTGCATACCCCTTGCGCTGCTGGGCCTGGCGATTGCCGGGGGGGACCCGGTGGCGGACAAGAACATCATCCACCTGCTGGCGATTGGCGCCATCGGCGGCATGATCCTCAGCATGATGTCGCGGGTCTCACTGGGACATACCGGCCGTCCCCTGGAGGTACCTCACTACCTCGCCGTCGCTTTCGCCCTTATACTGTTGGCCGCCGTTATCCGCTCGGCATTGCCGGTCCTCAGCGCGACCCTGAGTCTGCTGTCATGGCAGATATCGGCCGTGCTATGGGTGGTGGTATTTGGTATGTTCCTCTATCGCTACCTGCCGATACTCACCCGCCCGAGGCTGGACGGCAGGCCGGGATAGCACTACAGCTCACAGGGAAACAGCACAGATGATCGACGTAAAGATGTGGGGCCGCGCCCTGGCCCAGATGCCCAAACTGTCCCAGAGCGAATGGCAGGCCATGGACCCGGTGGCCAAATGGCTGATCGCCTGTCGCGCCTCGGTGCTGTTCATGACCTTTACCGCATCGGCCCTCGGTGGGCTGATGGCCTGGCGCGCCGGCCTGTTCGAATGGAACCTGTGGCTGGCAACCGTGCTGGGCCTGATGTTCGCCCACGCTACCAACAACCTGCTGAACGACTTCACCGACTCGCGGCGGGGCATCGACAAGGACAATTACTACCGCAACCAGTACGGCGTGCACGTGCTGGAGGACGGCCTGATGAGCGAGCGCCAGTTCTGGGGCTACCTCGGCGTCACTGCGGGGATCGCCCTGTTACTGGGGGCGTGGCTGATCTCCCAGCGCAGCGGGATCACCCTGGACCTGATGCTGGCCGGTGCGTTCTTTGTGCTGTTTTATACCTGGCCACTGAAATACTACGGCCTCGGCGAACCCGCGGTGCTGCTGGTGTGGGGCCCGCTGATGGTGGGCGGCAGCTACTACGTGCTGGCGGGGCAGTGGAGCTGGAGCGTGGCCTGGCTCAGCCTGGTCTTCGCCCTGGGGCCCACCACGGTGCTGTTCGGCAAACACACCGACAAACTGGAAGCCGACCGGGCCAAGGGCGTCAGGACATTGCCGGTGCTGCTGGGTGAAAGGCGCTCCCGCCAGTGGGTGAAAGCAATGATTGCCGCCCAGTACCTGCTGTGCCTGGTCCTGGTGGTTACAGGCAGCTTTGGCTGGGCCCTGTTACTGGTGTTTATCAACCTGCCGAGACTCCCGTCACTGTTCAGCGTGTTCAGTTCTCCGAAGCCCGCCGCCAGACCCGACCATTATCCGCCCGGAGTGTGGCCACTGTGGTTCTCGGCCCAGGCGTTTCGCCACACCCGGCAGTTCACCGCACTTTTCCTTCTGGGGGTGGTCATCGATACGCTGCTGTCCTGACCTGAATCAAACGATGCATTGGCCAATTGGCACAGACTCGGTTAGTTTAATAAAAGAATCACGCACTATTGCCATAAACAACCCAGGGGGATCTGTATTTCATGAGTGACTCTTCATCCGGGGGCTGGCTGCGCTCCCTGCTGCGCCCCTCAACCACGAGATCGGTCTTGAGCCTGCTTGTCATCGGGATAGTGCTGGGGGTCGGCGCAGTGCTGGCTTACGATGCCACGATGCACGCCACCAGCACGGACGCCTTCTGTACGAGCTGCCATGAAATGGCCGAAAACCCACTGGTACAGGTGGAGAAAACCCGGCACTTCCAGAATGCGACCGGTGTTCACGCCGGTTGCTCGGACTGCCACCTGCCGAAGGAATTCCTGCCCAAGATGGTGCGCAAGGTCGAGGCGGCCCGGGAAGTGTGGGGACACTTCACGGGGATAATCGATACACCGGAGAAGTACGCGGCCCACGCCCCCGCGATGAAAGAGCGGGAAATAAACCGCCTGAAGGCCAATGACTCACAGGAGTGTCGCAACTGTCACGACACGGACCGCATGGTACTCGCCCTGCAGAGCACGCGAGCCCAGAAGTTCCACAAGAAGGCACTGAGCGGGGAACGCACCTGTATCGATTGTCACTCGGGCATTGCTCACCCGGAAAATACGGACTGACAAGGCCAGCCAGATACCGGCCTGAAAACCCATGATATCGGTTGGAAAGTCCGCTGCCGTGCTGTTGCTGGCCGCTGCTGCTGTATTGTCCCGCGCGGATGAGGTCAGCGCCGGCGACGCCGCACTCTGTTTGGGTTGCCATGATTTCGGGCCCGACTCGCCCGTGCACCAGGTCCAGGCCGGCTCCCATGGCACCAGCGACAACCCCGAGGAAATGCTGGGGCGCCGTGGCTGCCAGGACTGCCACGGCGACAGTGACGCCCACGCCAGGGCGCCCACCGTGGTCTCACCGACGGTCAGTTACGGCCCCCGCTGGAGCGCCACCGCTGCCGCCCAGGACCGGCAATGCCTGGCCTGCCACGAGGCGGGCCAGGCCGCCCACTGGAAAGACGCCCTGCATATGTTCAACAACCTGACCTGTGTCACCTGCCACGACCTGCATGCGGAACGCGACAGGGTGCTGTTTCCCGACGAGCAGGCGCAGGTCTGCACTACCTGCCACAAGGCGCAAAAGCAAGGCATACACGGCCTCGAGGAGTTCGCGGAGTTCAACCCACCCTGTACCAGCTGCCACAACCCCCACGACCACGAGTCGGCGCAGGGCGAAATGCTTGAAAACGGGTCCGCGGGCTGTCGCAGTTGCCACAATCTGGAACGCATGGCCCGCAGCGCCAGAGTAAGCGACAAGGTAAAGGGCTATCACAAGGCGATGCTGAACCCCGACAATACCTGCCTCGATTGCCACGAGGGTATTGCCCACGCCCCACATGATGCCGTTACGGCCATGGTGCCTGTGCCGGCCAGCGAACGCCTGGTGACCCTGTTTTACCCGGGGATGGCAGACAGCGACTGGTTGTTGCAGGATCACCCCGGCTCCCAGCCACTGCGCCAGGGCAGGAACTGCCAGCAGTGTCACCGGGGCGAGGAGGCGGCCATGGGCGAGGCCCAGGCGGCGGGCGTTTCCCCCACCTCCCGGGAGCTGACAGTGGCATTTTCCCGCGATGAGGACTGGATGACCGTCACCCTGGACTGGCAGGGCCCGCCGGACGACACTGATATCGCCCTGATGTGGGACGATGGCGGCAACGACGCATTCCGGCGGGGCGGCTGTTTTGCCGCCTGCCACAGCGACCTGCCCGGGATGTCCCGGGACCGCGGCCAGCACACCGGCAAATACCTGTGGACTTCGCGGTCGCAGCAACAGCGCATCGGCCAGCCCTCCCTGCTGCGACCGGCACCAGAGCTGGAACGATTGCTGGCCGAGGGCGACTTCGTGGAGCTGTGGCGGGTAAAGCTGGCCACCGGCGAGGTGGATGTGGCGATTTTGCTGGCCGAGGTGAACTGGCAGCCCGGTAAGTTGATACAGATCAATAAGACCTACAGCAATGGCCACTGGACGGTGGCTTTGACCGCGCCGCTGAATAATACTAATTCATTGAAGCCCTTCACCCCGGACGGAAAGTATACTTTTGGTATCGCTCTCCACGGGGCTGTCAATCCGGCCGGAAGACACTGGGTGTCCCTGCCACTGACCATGAGCTTCACTGGCGACGAAACCGACTTCAAGGTGGAGCGACAATAAAAAATGGCTGGAAACCACCGTAAACTCTTCCTGACCTGCTGCGGACTGGCCCTCGCCGTCGCGGGCATGCTGGCTCACGCGCAGAAAGCCGAGCGCCAGTGCCTCGACTGCCACGACGAGGACGCCCCTATCCACGCCATCGCCAGTACGGTGCACGGCTCGCTGGCCGGCGGCGGCAGTGACAGCTGTGTCGCCTGCCATGGCGCCAGTACCGCCCATAAGGCAAAGGCCACGAAAAACCCCCCGGATGTCAGTTTCGGTCCCGAGTGGCCGTCCGATCCCGAGGTGCGCAGCGCCAGCTGCCAGAGCTGCCACAACACCGGCGAACACGCCCTGTGGACCGGTAGCGCCCACCAGCAGGAAAATCTCGCCTGCGACAGCTGCCACGACGCCCACCAGCCCCGGGACCTCGTCATGGGCACCCGGGAAGCGGAGAAAATCTGCCTGGACTGCCACAGCCAGGTGCGCTCCGAGATGCACCTGCCCTCCCGCCACCCCATTGCCGAGGGCAAAACCGGCTGCACCGATTGCCACAACCCCCACGGGGGGCTGGGTGAGGCCGCCCTGCAGCAGGTGTCGGTCAACGATAACTGTTTCAGCTGCCACGCCGACAAGCGCGGCCCGTTCCTGTGGGAACACCCGCCGGCGGCAGAGGACTGTACCCTGTGTCACAAACCCCATGGCTCGGTGAATGAACCCCTGCTGACTGCCCGGGGGCCGGCCCTGTGCCAGCAGTGTCACGCGGCGGCGTTCCATCCCAGCCAGCCCTACGGCAGCGAGGGTCTGCCGGGAGGGACTGCCAACCAGAACATGCTGGGTAAAAACTGCCTCAACTGCCACAGCCAGATTCATGGATCAAACCATCCGTCGGGAGCGCGCTTGACACGATGAAGAGCATGAACCGCTTTCCCTGCCACCTCGGAGCCGCCAGCAGCCTGGTCCTGGCAGCCTGTGGCGCGCTGGCCCAGGAAACCGGGCAGTACACCCCCCTGGCCCTGCAGAACCGCCCCCCGCTGAAGACCGCCTGGCAGGCCGACCAGCCGCTGATAGCCCAGCTGGGCCTTGGCTACACCAGTGACGACAATTACATGTTCGGCGAATACAACGGCCTGAACGACGATGGCGTCACTGTCATCGGCAACCTGCAGTGGCGGGACTTCAGCGGCGGCGACAGTTTCTGGCAGGGCTACCTGTCCAACCTGGGGCTGGATACCCGCGAGGGTGAACTGACCTGGGGCAAGGCGGGACGATTTTCCCTCAGCGCCGGCTTTGACTCGCAGTTGCAGGTCAGCAGCGACGAGGGGCGAACACCCTTTACCGGCGGTACCCGGCTTGAACTGCCGGACGATTGGGTGAGCGGCCTGACCACCTCGGACTGGACCAACCTGAACCAGTCCCTGCACGGTTTTGACCAGGAGCTCAAGAGGGAGCGGGTCTATCTCAAGGCGGATACCCGCCTGAATCGCAACTGGACGGTGGATACCAACCTGTCCTACGAGGAAAAAACAGGCAGCAACGACATCGGTGCAGGCATCTACATCGATGGTTCCTCCGCGGACGCGGTGCTGCTGAATCAGCCCATAGATTATCGCACCACAGAGTTCGACCTGGGCCTGGCCTACAGTGACAGCAAACTCAGCCTGGAAGGCCGGCTGTTCTACTCGGACTTCGACAACCAGGACGACGTGCTGACCTGGCAGAACCCCTACAGCTCCTATGGCCCCAATGTGCGCTACCCCGCGGGTATCGGTGGGCTGGGCCTGGCGCCAGACAATGACCAGCTGGGCGGGCGCGTTATCGGCCAGTACGTTTTTTCTCCGACCATCCGCCTGCAGGTGGACGGCAGCTACGCGGTGGCCTCCCAGAACCAGGATTTCCTCGATTACAGTGTCAACCCGGCACTGGTGGTGACCGAACCGCTGCCGAAGAACAATTATGATGGCGAGGTGGACAACAGCACCTTCAACACGCGCCTGCTGCTCAACCCCCTGCCGAAGCTGAGTGCCGAGGTTTTCTACAAGTACCGCAACCGGGATTACGATGCGGACCGCAACGGCTACCAGTACATCCGCGGCGACGGCGGCAACCAGCCCGGTACGGCGCTGACGGTGTACAACACCAACCACGATTACCGCTCGGAAACCCCCGGATTCGAGGTCAGTTACCGCCTGCCCCTGCGCAGCAAGCTGAGTTTCGAGTACGAATATGAGAAAGTGACGCGGGAAAATGCGCCTGTTGAGGAAACCGAACAGGATCGCTACACCCTGGGCTACCGAATACAACCCTGGTCGAACTTCACCACCCGGCTGGAAGTCAGTTATGCCGATCGCGCGGCGGATACCTATGAGTGGGCGCAAAACTACTACGCCCTGCTGGATACCGAGCTGATCAACGCCACCCCGGATACCGAGCGCTACATCAGCCATCCCGGGCTCATGAAATACTACATGGCCAACCGGGACCAGTGGCAGACCAGCGCGGATTTCAACTTCCTGCCCACGGACCGCTGGAACCTGAGCCTGAACCTGCAGTGGATCGATAACGATTACGGCGCGAGCGAACTCGGTCTGACCGGGGACGAGTGGTACCGCAGTCACATCAGCGCCAGCTACGTCGCCAGCGAGACCCTGTCCGCCAGCCTGTATGGCGGCTATGACTACTACAATGCAGACCAGAGCAGTCGGGCCTTCCGCGGCGGGCCGGAGAAGAATGCCTTCGTGATCTACCCGCCCCTGCCCCAGGCCAGCGACCCCAACCGGAACTGGACGGGGGAAATGGAAGACACCAGCGTCACGCTGGGGGCCAATATCCAGTGGCAGCTGAGCACCGATATCGAGCTGAGCTTCGACTACAGCTACGTCGATACCCAGGCGGAGCAGAACCTGGGCACCCGCGCCACCAGCAACCTCGTGGCCAGCGACCTGCCGACAGTCAACACCACCCTGCACAATGTGCGCCTCAGCGGTATCTGGCATATGCAGGAGAACCTGTTCCTGCAACTGGATTACCAGTTCTATGACTACAAGAGCGACGACTGGGCCTGGCAGGGTGTACGGCCTGATACCATCGGCAAGGTGCTGACCTTCGGCCAGGGCAATCCGAACGAACAGATCAATTATGTGGGCGCATCAGTGATTTATCACTGGGAATAAAACCCGGGAGAGAAAGACCATGCTTACAAACACACGCAACTGGATAATGGCCGGCACACTCGGCCTGCTCGTCGCCTGTGGCGGCGGGGGCGGGGGCAACAGCGCGCCCGGCGTGGAGCCCGGACCACCGACTCCCGGCCAGCCGATACCGCCGGACCCGATTCCGCCGGCGCCCTCCGCGAACCCCTACGCGGAGGCGACCGTACTCAAGGCTTTTATCACCGAGGCGAGCCTGAACGGCGACAACCAGCCGGTGATTACCTTCCAGCTCAGTGACGAAAACAACGTCGCGATCACCGACCTGACCGTCGACGACGTGCGCTTCGTGGTCGCCAAGCTCGAAACCAGCGCCCAGGGCAACATGACCGGTAGCTGGCAGTCCTATGTCAATGCAATTGCGCAGCCGGAAGGCGACTTTCCGGGCACACAGCCCAAGCTGCAGGCCACCTACGAACGCAGCGGCGTTTTCAGCAACGATGGTGATGGCATCTATAGCTACCAGTATGAAACCAGCCTGGACAACCTGCCCCAGGACATCCTGGACCAGGCCGCGGAAGAGGGCCTGGACCTGTCCTACGACCCCAACCTGACCCACCGGGTGGCCATCCAGTTCGATGGCGCGCCCGGCAAGGCAAACCCCAATTATGACTGGGTGCCCGCCACCGGGGCTACCGCCCCCAATGTGTTCAGCATGGATATTGCCGCCACCGCCACTTGTAATCGCTGCCATGACCCGCTGG
>JAZBNW010000078.1:0-5520 GCA_036350855.1 Halieaceae bacterium | reverse complement strand
GTGGCAGAACCAGCAACAGGGCCAGCGCCCTGGTCCGCAGCGGTAGCGGCAGAATCACCAGCAGTATCCCCGCTGCGGCCAGCAGCACGTCCGCCAGTGAGCCGCGAAACGGCAGGTAGAGCCAGTCGTTGGCCTGCGTCAACGCCCTTGCCAGCGGTGTCAGCTGCTGCAGCGGCCAGGCCGCGAGCTGCCACAATGGCAGCTCCGCTGCAGGGACGACATACATACAGACTACCGCCAGCAACGCCAGCGGCACCACCACGAGGCCTATCAGGGGGATCATCACCAGGTTGGCCAAGCCGGCTATGACGCTGCTGCCGCCGAACCACCACGCGCCCAGCGGCAGCATCACCAGTGACATAAAACCGTGAGTCAGCAACACCCGCCGCCAGCGGGGCAGGCCCCGCTGCCAGCGGGCCAGCCACAGCAATGCCGCCACCGCACTGAAGGACAACCAGAAGCCGCTGCCAAGCGCCGCCATGGGATTGAGGACCAGGACCACCGCGGCGGCCAGCAGCAGGTTGTTGGCCGGGCTGGTGCCGCGCCCCGCCAGGTCCGCCAGCAGGAAACAGGCCAGCATGCACAGCGCCCGCTGTGTGGCGACCGAAAATCCCGCCAGGGCGGTATAGGCGAGGCAGGAGACCAGGGCCAGTGCGGCGGGCAAGGGGTAGGCGGGCCGTCCCCCCAGCAAACACAATCGCTGGGCCGCGCCGCCCAACAAATAGGCGGCGCCCGCCACCAGTCCGACATGGAGGCCGGAGATCACCAGCAGGTGATTGATGCCAAACTGCTGCAGCAGGGTCCAGAATGCCGTGTCGATGCCACTCTTGTCCGCCACTGTCACTGCCCTGAGTACCGCCGCGGCCTCCGGCGCCAATGGCAGTGAGCCGATACGATCGCTGATCTGTTGCCGCAGGCGATCGGGCAGGCTGGCCAGGGAAGCTCTCCCGCCGTGCAGTACGGCCGGGCCAGCGGCCGCGCCGCCCCTGACACTGCCCACGGCGTCGATGCCGGTTTGCGCGTACCAGGCCTGCAGGTTGAATGAGCCGGGATTGGCGAGACCCCAGGGCCTGGCCAGTTTGACCGGAAAGGTCCAGCGCTCGCCGGGAACGATTTTGGCGGTGCCGTAGTAGGACAGGAGCACGCGTGCGGGACCGCGGCAGCGCGGGGGTTCCAGCGAGGCAACATCAAGCTCAAACCGCTGCCGGCTGGCGCCGTCCGCAAACAGTGTGTGGCGAGGCAGGGATGCGACTTCACCTGTGAGCACCAGTGGCTGCCCGACACAGGCGTCGGTTATGCGCCGCTCCAGCAGCAGCTGGCCGTGCACCACCGCCAGGGCACAGCCCAGGGCCAGGCCCGATGCGAGGCGCGGCAATACTGTCCGACCCGCCAGCAGCACCAGCCCTGTTCCGGCCAGCGCAAGGGGTGCCCACAGTCCGGGCAACCGGGGTAACAGTGATACCGGCAGGATGCCCAGTACCAGTCCGATCATCCATGATCTCATCCTGGCTATCCCAAACCTTCGCTACAGCTGGCGCGCCCGACTCTGTGATCGACGCCCTAGAGTAGCCGGCACTTTAGAGGCATAATGCAAGCGGCCGGGGCGAAGAAGACGCTTCAGGGAATGGCCGTAACATCACGGCTCTGCCAGTGAACCACAACTCGCCAGGGAACGACACAGCAGATCCGCTCACCCACACCATGCCGAAAAAAACCCTCAAATCGATCATGCCCAGTGCGGCCAAAGTCCGGGAAATCAAGTCACTGCATGTTCTGGGCGACTGGATTTACGAGACAAACCTGTGGCACCTGAACCGTTATTCCGCCTCGATGGCCTTTTTCGTCGGGCTGTTCGTGGCCTTCATGCCGGTCCCGGGGCAAATGCCGCTGGCCGCCCTGATGGCGCTGTTACTGCGTTGTAACCTGCCGATTTCCGTATGTCTGGTCTGGATCACCAACCCGCTGACCATGCCCGCGCTTTTTTTCATGGCCTACCAGGTCGGCGCACTGATCATAAACGTGCCCGTAACGCCGCTGGAATTTGAACTCAGCTTCAGCTGGCTCACTCACCAACTGGCCAATATCTGGCAACCCTTTTTGCTGGGCTGCCTGATCTGCGGGCTCTTTTTCGGCTGCCTGGGGTATTTTGTCGTCAGCCTGCTGTGGCGCTGGCGGGTTTCGGTGCACTGGCGGGAGCGCAAGCGCCGCCGCGCCAGCAAGCAAAGCAGCTAGTTGCGATCCTGGTTGAGGATCAGCGCAGGCGCCAGGCGCGAGGCGCGCAGGGCGGGATAGATAGCCGCCACCACACACATGGCGAAAGCCGCTCCGCCCACCACCAGGATATCCCGCCACAGCAGGTCCACCGGCAGGAACGACACCGGGTATACATCGGTGTTGAGAAAGTTCATATCGAGCACCCGCTCCAGCGCGCTCACCAGGTCCGGCACCAGCTGGCTGCCGATAGCGCCCAGCGCGGCGCCGAGAATCACCCCGACCAGCCCGATCATCGCCCCCTGCAGCACGAAAATAATCACTATATCGCGCGGTGCCGCGCCCAGTGTGCGCAGTATGGCGATATTGCCCTGCTTGTCGAAGACCACCAGCACCAGTGAGGAGACCACATTGAACGCCGCCACGGCGATGATCGAAAACAACAGGATCGAGATCAGGTCCCGGGACAACTGGATGGCCGAGTACAGATTGCCGTGGGTCATCATCCAGTTGGTGGCGTAATACCCGCTGGGCATGTCGCTCATCAGTTCCCATCCGACCCTGGGCGCTGCAAACAGGTCCCGGGTGGCGATGCGCAGGCCCGATACCGCCGTGCCCAGGCCGGCGAGTTCCGAGGCCATCGCAAGGGGTACGATGGCGGCCGCCTGGTCGAGTTCAGTACCGGTTTCGAGCAGGGCCACCAGCCTGAGGGATTCAAAGCGGGTGGCCCGGCCCTCGGCGCCGGGGCCCGCGCCGGGCACGATCAGTGTCAGTTCGTCGCCGGGAGTGACCCCCAGGCGATCGGCTATGCCCACACCCAGCACCAGGCCGTTGGCCTGCTGCCGGAATGCCGCAACTTCCTCCTCATCCAGGCTTGCCAGCAGGCGGCTGACGGCGGCGGAGTCGCTGCTGTCGATGCCCACGCCCATGGCTGTCTCGATGTTGTCGCCGCGCATGAACAGGGCATCAAATTCGGTAAAGGGCGTTACTTCGAGCACATCCGGATGGCGCGCCACCACTGTCGCCTGCTCACGCCAGTCCTGAATGGGGATCGCGCTGTGCAGGGTGATATGGGGTACCATCCCCAGAATCCGCTCGCGCATCTCCTTGTCGAAGCCGTTCATCACCGACAGCACGATGATGAGCAGGCTGATTGCCAGCACCAGCCCCAGCATGGAAAGGGTCGACAGGAATGTCGACAGGTGACCGCCGCCGAAGGCGAAGGTGTAGCGCACCGCGATGCGCAGGCGCTCGTAGAATGTCATGCCAGATCCCTGAGGCCACCGTCGCGCAGTTCCAGGGTGCGGTTCATCTGCCTCGCGATCGCCGGGTCGTGAGTGACCACCACGAAAGCGGCGCTCTCCTGGCCGAGTTCATCGATCAGCGCCAGTACCTGGGCGGCCGAGTGCGGGTCCAGGTTGCCGGTGGGCTCGTCCATCAGCACAACATCGGGGCTGCCGACCAGCGCCCGGGCGATGGCGACCCGCTGGCGCTCTCCCCCGGACAGCTGCCCGGGTCGGTGGTCCAGCCGGTGGGACATCCCTACCCGCTCGAGCATCGCCGCCGCCCTGCGCCAGGCCTCGGCCCTGGGCAGTCCGGCGATCAGCAGGGGCATACCGACGTTCTCCCGGGCGTCGAACTCCGGCAGCAGGTGATGGAACTGGTAGACAAAACCCAGACGCTGGTTGCGCAGATGGCACAGCGCCCTTTCGCCCAGTGTCGACAGGTCCTGCCCGGCCATCAGCACCCTGCCCGAGGTGGGATTATCAAGGCCGCCCAGCAGGTTCAACAGGGTGGATTTGCCGGAGCCCGAAGCCCCGATGACAGCAATTTTCTCCCCCGCCGCCAGGCGCAGCTCAACATTCTCGAGCACTGTCACGGTTCTGCCACCGTCTTTGTAAACCCGGCACAGAGATTCGCAGCGCAGTACCGCGTCACTCATAGCGCAGCACCTCGGCGGGGGCGATGCGGGTTGCGCGCCAGGCGGGATAGAGGGTGGCCAGCAGGCTGAGCAGCAGGGAGGCAAGGATCACGCCGCCCACGTCCGGCCACTGCAGGTCGGAGGGCAACTCGCTGATGAAATACACGCTTGGATCGAACAATTTGACTCCGAAAGTCGTTTCTATGAAAGCGGTTACCCGCGAAATATTCAGCCCCAGGGCGGTTCCGAGGATAGCGCCGATGGAGATCCCCACCGCCGCCAGCCCGAGACCGTGGGCCACGAAAATCGCCATGATACCGCCCGCCCTTGCACCCATGGTACGCAGTACCGCGATATCCCGGCGTTTTTCCGCCACCGACATCACCAGGGTGGAAACGATATTGAAAGCCGCCACGGCCACCACGCTCAGCAGCAGCAGGCTCACCATCACCTTTTCCATTTTCACGGCCCGGAACAGCGAGCCCTGGCTCTGGCTCCAGTCATTGACCTCGTATCCGGCAGGCAGGGAGGCGGCCAGGCCGGCCATGATTGCGGGCGCCTCGAACAAGTCGCTGGTCCTCACCTGCAGACCGTCGACCCGCTCCCGGGGACCCAGCAGCTTCTGCCCGGTGGCGAGGGACACGTAGGCCTGGTAGGCGTCCGGCTGGGCACCCACCTCGAACAGGCCCGTGACCAGCAGCCTTTTACTGCGCGGAAACACGCCCATGGGGGTCACGGTCAGCCGGGGCACGGTGACGTCGACATAGTCCCCTGGCTGGACCCGCAGGATTCGGGCAAGGGAGGCCCCCAGCACCACGTTGAAACCATTGCCGTCGAGGCTGTCCAGGGAACCGGACACCATCGCAGCGGGGATCTGTGAGACCGTCGCCTCCGTTGCCGGGTCAATCGCCGTCAACACCGCACCGCGCAGGTTGGTGGGGCTTGCCAGCAGGACCTTGTCACTGATGTAGGGCGATACCGCCACTACTCCCGGGGAGTGCATCAGCGTCTCTCCAAGCTCCTGCCAGTGGGCAATACCGCCGTCGCGGTTTGCCACATAGCCGTGGGGCACCAGGGAGAGGATGCGTCCGCGCAACTCGCCGCCGAAACCGTTCATCACCGACAACACGGTGATCAGGCTGGCAACACCGATCACCATGCCGAGCATGGACACCATGGCGATTACCGAGGTAAAGCGGTTCCGCTTGCGGCTGAAGCTGTAGCGCAAGCCGATAAAAGGAGCGTAATTGCGGATAGGACCTGCCTTGTTGTGAGTCACTGACACCATCATTACCAGCTAGGGGTAAGGCGAGTTCGGCCTGGTGCCGGGTACCCGGAAACAAAGCGCTGATTATATCTGTTGGGGGGGCGGGGTAAACGGGTATTTC
>JAZBNW010000077.1:0-9546 GCA_036350855.1 Halieaceae bacterium | reverse complement strand
TTGACCCGTTACCAGGCGGCCACTCGATACCTGTCGCGATTCGCGGACCGGGCGTCCCGGATTAGTGCTCAACCAGGAAAATTTCTGCCGTCCCATAGACGGTTACGGTCAATCCACAGATTTCGGTGAAGAATTGTAACGGCTTATCGAAACCGAACTCCGAACCAGGGCCGGGCTGACCCGACATTCACACCAACCCCAGAGCTCCTGCAGCCTTATTGAGCCCTGAGACGAATGGGTCTCTGTCCGCATCCTTGTGCCAGGTGTACTCGGCAAATTCGGCTACCTTTAGGTCCGGTGACCTCCATACCCAGGGCAGCAGGCACGGGACCGGCCTGCTTAGCGAGAACAAACATGGACAACTGCTCTCCGGGTACGAGAGAAAACATCTCCAGGGGGCCGAAGAGATCCAGCATGTTCAATTTTCCGGGGCCATCGCTGCAGGCCCCTGCAGGAAGTTCATGACGCTGGCTTCTATATTGCAGAGATAGGCTTCGCTCTCAAGCCATTCTGGTCTCTCCTCAAGCGCTGCCGCCAACAGGCGTTCGATAATATTTGCGGTTATGAATGCCGCTTGTTCAAGATCTGCAGTTGTAATCTCTGCGCGATACTTTTTCAGTAAGCCTGGAAGCCATTCTTGCCAGGAGGGTTGAAGATAAACCTCGGTCATATGAGTTTCGACTTTGGAATGAAAGTCAAAAAAATCATAGTACTCCCGGTAAAATTCGCCATGCAGGCGAAGATAGCGAAGATGCAGCTCGGCAGTGACTCGAATCAACTCACGCAATGTACTGCGCAGCGACACGTCAATCTTCGCAGTCACACGGGGGGTCGTATCCCGGCAGATCTGGTCTGTAGTGGCGGCTATATCTTCAGACAGAAGGTTGGCAAGTATCGCTTCCTTGTTGGGGAAATACTGGTACAGGGAGCCAATCGTAACCCCGGCTACCTCCGCTATACGATTGGTCGTCAGGCGCTCTGCACCTTCCTCGGCCAGTACCTGCCTGCAGGCCTGGATAATAGCGTCTACCAGCAGCTTTGAACGGCTTTGACTGGGTCGCCTCCGTGGCTCTGGCGGTGGTTTTCTCATCTTTTAAACCTGTTGTTAACGGAATAGACCTCATATCCGTTTACGAAGCCGCCGACGAGGGTGGTATATATGGTGTGCCACCCGCAATCGGATAGAGGGGTTGTGAGATCGCCAAATAGTTGAGAAACGCGAGTTCCCCCGAAACTGGTCCGTATGTTGGCCTGAAACGCCCATAATATGCCACTAGTTCATTCGGTTAAACAACCCTGAACGCGAGTTGCCGCGACAGGCTCACTGCCATAGTGTGAGGCGGGTGATAGGCGACCAGGGGGCACTTATGTATTTTGATTTCGAGTATTATCTGCGCGTCCTGCGCCATGTCTGGTCGCTCAAGGCGTGGCCTGGTCGCACCCGGATGCTGTTCCGGCTGCTTGTTCTGGTGCCGGTCGTCACGACAGTTCACGCCATATGCTTCGCCCTGGATTATGTGCTGTTCCCCCGTCTATGGCTGCAACAGGTACGACAGCCGGTGTTTGTTGTGGGCCACGCGCGCAGCGGCTCTACCCTGATTCACCGCCTGTTGTCTGCGGACGGCGACACCTTCAGCTATTTCCTGTATTGGGAAACCTTCTTCCCTTCACTGCTACAGAAGAAGATTATTCGCGCCCTGGGTTGGATAGATCAAAACTGGTTTGGTGGTCCTATCAAGAAACGCCTTGTGCTTTGGGACGAAAAGAAGTTCGGTAAATATCGCCATATCCACAACATGAGTCTGTGGAATGCAGAGGAAGACCAGTTTGTCATGCGTGCCGCTTTCGTTACCCAGCAGTGGGCCCTCGACGTGCCGATGATGGATATCATCGACTTATTCCATGTCGATCAAATGCCCGTGAAAAAACGGGGCCGATGGATGCACCATTATCGGGAATGCGTCAAGCGACAACTGTTGCTTAACGGTGGAGACCGCATCCATCTCAGCAAGAATCCCCTGATGAGTGGCTGGGTCGAGAGCCTGATCACGACTTTTCCCGATGCGCGTATTGCTGTTGTCATGCGCGACCCAACGCAGTGCATTCCCAGCGTACTGAAACTGGTGGAGGTGAGCTGGAACGCGAGAGGCTGGCGACGACCGGATTATGACGCCTCCCTGCGCGCCCTTGCCGAGGTATCCTTCGAGACCTTCCATCATCCGCGTGAGGTGCTCGCTCGTCACCCCGAGACACCCCAGGTGGTGGTCGACTACCGCGAGCTCACAGCACATCCCAGGGCAACGGTGCTGGCAGTTTACGATGCATTCAATATGACTGTAACGCCGGAGTTCGATGCCTGCCTGCTGGCACAGGAAGATCGGGAACGCGGGCATCGTACCCGGTTCGAATACAGTATCGACGATTACGATCTGTCGCGCGAGCGTATCGAAGAGAAACTCTCTGATTTCTTCGATGACTACGACTGGCCAAAGGGGGGCCTAAAGGTGAAATCAGTCGCTGGCACAGCGGTGCTCGGCAATGCCTTCCCGCCCGCCGATCGCGATGTTCGCGCTTGATTGCTCAACTGATTGTTCAACTATCGCCACCGGGGAATACTCAATGACAATGGAACCAGACAACGCGAAGCAGGCGCTGCGCGCAGCGTGGGATGAAATGATCCAGACCCTCCAGGCGGCACGGGACGCCATCGACCAACCCGAGCTGATGCCTGCACCAGCGAGCGATCGCAACCTCGCGGAGGGTTACCGCTACTTGATGGGCTTTGTCCACAATGCCGTAGAGCGCGCGTTTCACAGTGACCCACAGCGTCCTCAATTTCGCAACATGCTGAGCGTCCTTACCAGGGCTACGATCGATAACGCCGACGCCATCTACTTTTACGCTCCTATAGATGGACGCGAGAGCTACCGGATTCACGGTGAGATGGGTGATTCCAGGCACTGGCGCGGTGAGACAGCGGCGGTCGGTGTTCGCAAGGCGCCCCACTACCTTATATTCGAGACCAGTGCCGGCGGCCTCGCGGGAGATTCCGGTGATCTCGCGGAACTGCGGCCCGGCATGAAAACCCAGACCGGCCGTCTGGATAGTTCGAGTATCGCGGTGAACCCGGACGGGAGTTTCGATATTCTGCTGGCGCCTGAGAAGCCCGCCGGCCATGAAGGGAACTTTATCTCCACACTGAAGTTAGTCGACATGCCACATCCCGTCGACCCCAACCTGGGACGAGAACGCTACGCCAGCTACATCAGCGGCAGGCAGCTGTTCTATGACTGGCAACACGAGAAAGCTATCCATTTTGAAATTGAGCAGTTGGGCGCAGAGGGAACTTCCCCGCCGCCTTACTCGGCCGAACTTGCTGCCCTGGAGATTCGCAGGTTTGGTGAGCTTGTGCGCAACCAGATGCACTTCTGGAACGCATTCTGGACGATTCCCATGGGCAGTTATGGTGAGCGCACGGGCACCATTCCCGGGGTGGCGTTCAAGCGCAACGAATTCAACCGTATAAATGTCGCCGCCGGGGCGACTGGCGGTGGCATGAGCACTAACCTGTATGCGGGTGCCATCTTTGAAATGGAACCCGATGAGGCTCTCGTTATAGAGAATCGGATTCAGCTGCAGCCCAACTATATCGGCATTCAACTCAGCAACCTGTGGGGCGAATCGATCGAGTACGCCAACCGTATCGGCAGCCTCAACGGCTACCAGATGGCCGTTGACCCGGACGGTGTTATCCGGGTAGTGGTGGCCCATCGCGATCCCGGTGTTCCCAACTGGCTGGACACAAGCGGACACCGTGAGGGCTTTATCGCACCTCGGTGGGCCTACAGTGAAACACCCGGGCAGGAGCAGTGGCCCAGTATATCCCTCAGGAAAGTACCGTTTGACGAGATACGTGCACACCTGCCGGAATCAACTCCGGTGATCAGTCCTGAGCAACGGCGCGAGCAGGTGGCAATACGGCAGCGACATGTACGCCGACGTTTTCGAGCTTTTTGAAGTACGTGGCATTCAAGCGGACCTCTCCACTGACAGGGTTGATTTATTCGAACAGATCAGATCGACCAGCTTATTTATTTTCTACAAATCGAAGGAGTCAGAAATGAAAGTACTGGTAGTAGGCGGCACAGGCCTGATAGGGGGCGAAATAGCGCTGTACCTGAATAAAAAGGGCCACGATGTGACTCTCATGTCACGCAAGCCAACCACCGTGCCAGGGCTTGCACAGATGTCGTTCCTGCAAGGCGACTACATCAACGATGACCTGTCCGATGGCCGTCTCCAGGGATTCGACTGGCTCGTATTTTCCGCGGCGGCGGATATTCGCAATCTTCCCCAGGATGGTTCGGTTACGCCGGAAGAATTCTACACCAGGGCCAATGACGAGGCCGTGCCGCGGTTCTTTGCAGCGGCGCGCGACGCAGGCATCCGCCGCGCAGTGATGGTAGGTACTTTCTACCCTCAGGTGGCCCCGCAGCAGATCGGTGTATGCCCCTATGTCACCTCCCGTCACAACACCGATGTGGCGGTCAGGGCACTGAGCAGCGATCGGTTCGGCGTGTGCAGCCTCAACGCGCCTTTCGTTCTCGGTCACATCGACGGCCTGCAAGTACCCTATATCGGTGCATTGATCGAATATGCCCGGGGTAATATACCGGGGCTGCCGTTATTTGCGCCGAAGGGCGGCACCAATCACATCAGCTCCCGTTCCGTTGCCCAGGCCGCCCTGAACGCACTGGAAAAGGCCGAGTCAGGCAAGGCCTACCTGCTGGGTGATGAGAACTACAGCTGGAAGGAGTACCTGGAGCTGTGGTTAGCAGCCGTGGGGAATCCGGTTGACCTTGAAGTCAGAGACGATGACCACCCGATGTTCCCTGATGTCATTATGTTCGCGGGCTCGGGGGCAACGGTGAGTTACGAGCCGTCCGCCGAAGAGGTGGCCGTGTTGGATTATGATCGGCACCAGATAAAGGATTTGATACGGGAAATAGTCCTGGCCCAAGGCTAGTGCTCGACATGTACTTCGACGGATCAGTTCGCCCACTGGCGAGACTCAATATTCCAGGAGATAGAGCCCATGCAGTTATCAGATAAAAATGCGCAACGGATACCGTTGCCACTCCCGTTAGGTTGGTTTCAGGTGCTCTATTCCAGTGAACTGTTGGCGGGCGAGTCCAAGCCGCTCAACTACTTTGACCAGGAGTTAGTTGCATATCGCACCGAATCCGGGGTGGCCAGGGTGCTGGATGCCTATTGTCCCCACATGGGTGCGCATCTGGGCTACGGCATACATGAAAACTCCGGTAGTGGCGCTGCAGTAGTAGGGGAGAGCATTGTGTGTCCGTTTCATGGATGGCAGTACAACGGCGAGGGCCGGTGCACCCATATCCCCTATGCCAATAATCTGCCACCCCGAATCGCTCGCGGTGAGCAGGTCATCAAGCCCTGGCATGTACGTGAAATAAACCAGTGCATCCTGGTTTGGTACCATCCCGAGGGCCTCGACCCGCTATTCGAGCCCGAAGCGATCGATGAAGCGTCCGGGAAAAGCGGCGAGTGGGGAGAGATCAAGTCCTTCACCTGGGATATTTATACCCACATGCAGGAGATCGGCGAAAACGCAGTCGATACCGTGCACTTTCATTATGTACATGGCACGAATGACATTCCCGACGTTGGCAAACAGGAGTTTTCCGGACATACCAGGCATGCTTTGCTGAAAACGCGGCAGCCTACCCCAAAGGGTGTGATAGAAGGCGCAATAGAGAATCGTAATATTGGACCCGGCCTGGCGTTTGTCCGCTTCACAGGCTTGTGCGATACGCTGCTAATGGCCAACCTTACACCGGTGAGCAGGGAGCATACGCGTGCAATGTACGCATTCATTCAGAAACGAGTGGATGGCAAAACAGCCGAAGGGAACATTGGCAATGCAATTATCGCCAATGTCTGCCAGCAGATGGAAGAGGACCGGATTATCTGGGACCGCAAGCAATACTTTGAAAAGCCGCTGCTGTGCGACGGCGACGGCCCATTCAGCAAGTTCCGGAAATGGTATGGCCAGTTTCTGGTGGAAACACCGTAAGGGGTATTGCCAGGTTAACTGGCCGAAATTGGTAAACTCGTCCTATGAATACCGACAAACTGTTGAATTGCACCCAAAAGTAACCCACCTGTTTCACTGAAAATGTTATCACCCGGTTCCGGGTCAGCTAGCTGATTTCCAACCAGATACCTGCAGTAAGAGCGGGTCACCGCAGATTGTAAATGTCTTCCGTAACTGGATTATTTTTAGACGCAATTCACCATATAAGCGCCATCGATTCCCATCCGACATCATCAGTTATGCTGTCGGGCTCTATTATCGCTTCAACCTGAGCCACCGCGACATTGAAGACCTGCTCGCTGAACGAGGCGTCACGGTCAGCCGAGAAGCGATTCGTCTTTGGTGCATCAAGTTCGGTGCCATTTATACCCGCCGGTTGAAACGGAGGCACCGAGGCTATGGCGATACCTTCTTCATCGATCAAGTTTTCGTGAGAATCAAAGGAAAGCAGTACTGTCTCTGGCGTGCCGTAGACCAGGATGGCGAGGTGGTGGATGTCTATCTACAAGCCAAAAGGGATGGCGCTGCAGCCAAACGTTTGTTCAAGCGCTTACTGCGTAGCCATGGCGGTGAACCCAGGAAGAGTGCGTTCAATGAGTCGAGCAAGACAGCTTTTCGAGAATCAAGGTCGGATTCCGTTGGCCTTGGAAAGTTTACTCGCCGATAGCTTCCCTTCTGGTCAGCAACTATCAGGACTTTGATATAATTGACAAATTACTAGTTCGACACCCACAGGTCTGGGCAGAAGAGTGTGACGCGAATGGCAATCAGGATATTGCGTTGGTCGGCGGTCTTGCTGGCCGCAATTTTGGTATTGAGTGCAGTGCAGGGTGCGCGTTTATGGCAGGCGGCCCAGCAGCCTCCGCAACACCTGGAACGCAAGGGTCGACTGGTCGAGGTTGAACTGCTTTCCAGCTATCGGCTCCATGACGGCGAGGTGCGCGAGTATCGCTTGTTTTCAGATAGCGGTTTAATAGCCGATATTGCAGTACGGCATCCGGACCAGGGGCATGCTCACCGGCCCCTGCTGTTGGTGATGGGCGGCCAGGAAACCGGCCGCGCTGCGGTGGATGTAATACCCGATTCCCACGGGGCAACTGTGGCAGCGATTAGCTACCCATTCGGGGTGGTGCCGCATCGCAGTCTCGCTCAGGTATTCCTGGCGTTGCCACGCATCCAACAAGGCATCTTTGACACGCCAGCCGCAGCCCTGTTGGCACTGGACTACCTGCTCAGCCCAGAGTCGGGTATCAACCCGGGCAGAGTGGAATTGGCCGGCATCAGCTTTGGCGCTTACCTGGCATCGGTACCGGCGGTCCTCGATCCGCGTATTGAGCGGCTGTGGCTGATCCACGGGGGCGGCGCACCGGCTGATGTTATCGATCATGGTCTGGAGAAGCGAATCTCGATTGCGCCACTGCGACGGGCGATCTCAGAATACCTGGCGGCTGTGGCCGGCGCGGTGCATCTCGGGCCGGAGTTATGGGCAGGCAGTATATCGCCGCGACCTACCGTGCTTGTTCACGCGCTTCGGGAGAGTTCACTACCGCCAAGTGCAATTCGAGCATTAGAGCGTGCGGTAAATCCGCCGATGGAGATCCTTTATACGCCCGGGAAGCATGTGCATCCGGAGCGTCCCGAGGTCGTTAAGGCGATCTCCGACTTGATGTTACAGCGGCTACGCTAGGGTCAAGAGAGTAAGTGGAAGAAAGTTAAGGCCTTTTCTAGACCGAACTCCGAACTAGAGCCGAACCGAATCTCGTCGGATAACTGCCTGAACCTAAAGGTGAATTAGCGATTCGCCAGGCACAGGTAAACGCTCCTGCCACTGTGTCAGCGCGGGCGCGCGAGCAGGCTTTCGGTAACCGCCGCGCAGCTGTGGGCGAGCGCCTCCTGGTAGGCACTGCCGTCCGCCAGGCACTCCGCGGTGCTTGCGAAACTGATGTTGACGTGTGTGCTGGTACTGGAGACTGTATGGAATAGCCGCAACCCGGGCGCCAGCGGGCCGAAACCGAGGTAATCAATCAGCCTGGCGCCGCCCAGGTAGAGGTCGTCCGGCATGCCAGGCACGTTGGTAATAACAGTGTTCACCATGGGCGGCAGCTTCTCCAGATGGCCGGCCTCATGGAGCCAGTGGCCCAGCGCCAGGATGATTGCGGGATGAATCTCGTCGACCAGCGCCAGCGCAGTGCGTGACGCGCCTTTCCGGCCGCTTTGCTTGCTGCGCGTGGTGTGCTCACTGATTGCCCGCAGTCGTTCCCGGGGATCGTCGATATGGGTGTACAGGCACACCCGGGCGGCGCTCACCTGGTTGCCCATGGTGCCATCCTTTTCCCGGCGACGGACATCGATGGGCATCAGGGCCTGCAGGTCCTCCGCGGGTAATTCGTCCACGGCAAGCAGGTACTCGCGCAGGGCACCACCAACTGCGCACAGGGCGATATCGTTGATGGTACAGTGGTGTTTCTTCTCGATCCGGCGCAGGTTCGCCATGTCCATGCGAGCATGACCCACCACCCGGTCTGCCGTCACCGGCTGGTTGAACCTGGTGCGGGGCACACCCTGCGCCTTATCCCCGGGCGGGCTCTCTTCAGACTGCAGTAGCGCGGGCAGCAAGCGGAGCAGTGTCACTGCCATCTCCAGGGGTTGCTCGATCCCGTGCCACCAGGCCAGACCATATTTCACCCACCAAGGAGGCGCCTGGAACTCCGCCTTGGTGACGTCCCCGCGGGGCATCGAGTCGGCGAGCAGGGGCGACCCGGGCTCCTGTCCGACATTGTGCAGGGAGCTGGCAAGGCGTATCGCGCTCTTGCCGTCCATCACCGCGTGGTGAATCTTGAAAAACACCGCCGTGCTGCCATGGGGAATCCCGTCCAGGGCATCCAGGTCCTCCACCACCATCACCTGCCACAGTGGTCGGTTGCGGTCCAGGGGCTGGGCATGAAAATGCCCAAACAGGCGGTACAGCGCGTCCCAGGTGCGTGGTTTCGGCAGAGCGACCCGCGTTACGTGATAGGCCTGGTCAAAATGCGTATCCTCTACCCAGTACGCCTTGTCGAGTTCCAGCATCAAGGTGTCGACCCGGCAGCGCAGGATCGGAAACAGGTCGTGGGAGATCGCCTCGAAGTTGTTCTGCAGCGCGACTGCCAGGCGCTCCGCTCCCCGCTTACCGCGGGTTTCATACAACATCACCGCGCAGATGTGCATGGGAATAGCGGGCAGCTCCCCTTCGATCATCAGGTTGTCGAGACCGCCGAGCTGTCGCATGCTGAGTTCTCCCTTGCCCCGATCGCACCAGAGGGGGCCATAACTGTCTCATACAAACCGGTGATCGAGAAGGGGCCCGGGGGTGCTAATGTAATTTGCATTGTGGAAGGACAGCAGGGTGGATGGCTTGATGATGATTGCTGCGGCGGTGAGAT
>JAZBNW010000076.1:0-8427 GCA_036350855.1 Halieaceae bacterium | reverse complement strand
GAATGGAGCCGACAGGCGGAACGCGGACGGCACTACAAACCTGGACTACCTGGTCAACGGCGAGTTCCGCATCTGGAATACCCTGAACCTGGATCCGTTGCGTCCCATCGACGGGGCCTCTGACAAGGACCTGAAACCGCCGGTCGTCGTCCTGCAGGACCTGGTTCGCATCCCGGGGACAAATGATGTCACTGCCACGCTTGTCGCCAGGGACGATGCCAGTACGGACAGCGAGGGCAATCTCGTTGCGGCCAGCGGCATGCGTGAGATTATCGCACTGGTTTACAGTGATGACCTCGCAGCCGGCGGAGCTGACGGTATCCCGGGTATGGCGAAAGGGGAATCCCGGCCCGCAAGCGATGGCGTGCCGGTCGAATTCATTCTTACGGATGCCTTCGACAAGCAACTGTCGTTCCAGTACATAGACAAAGCCGGGAATATCACTGCCAAGACCCTCAAGGGCGCCTTGCTGCGTGCGATCGACGTGTCGATCACGACATCGATCATCAACGTGAGCGGCGATACGGAGATCAGGGTCAGGATTGAGGATTTCGGTTCGCTGATCGCCCCTTACCTGACCATCGACTATGGCGACGGCATCACCAAGCCTCAAGTGATCGAGCTTGACCCCGCCCTGTGCCTATCCACTACGGATCCGGACGGCAGCTGCACCATCGTCCTTCTCAAGGACTACGGCAATATTAGCGGTTCTATCACGATCAAGGTGGAAGTCCGGGCCTCTGGCGCGATCGGCTCCGATGAGAAAACGATCGCTGCCTGCAGCGACGCCCCCGGCGACACGGACGTTCCCGGGGCAGACATCATCGGCTGCAGCATCACTGCGGACGGCACCAATCTGACCATCGGCGTGGTCATCGCGGGTGAACTGTCGCCTGATATCCAGTATCGGCTGAACCTGCCACAGACCAATACCCAGATAAAATACTCGAGTGGGGCTACCACAGGCCCGAACAAAATCAAGCCGACCGCCATAGAGAGTATTGTAGAGGGAGCTTCAGGCGAGATGAATGGCCTGGCGACGTTCAAATTCGAGGCCGGGAGACTCCCCTGGGACGGCGTGAGCCCATTCACCTTTCAGTTCGACACCCAGAGTGGCGTCGCGGGCGGCCAGGGACAGGGCTTCATCGATACGACGGCTGTGAAGACGTTTACACCCTGAACCAGAGCGCCGACTCATCAAGGGTGACCGTTGTCGATAGCTAAACAGGGACTCCACGGGTAGACTGCTGCCCAGAGTCCCTACATCGACCCGGGTCACGGATGAATCGCGTACGTATCTTTATCTCGTCTCCTGGCGACGTGGCCGATGAGCGCAAGCGCGCCCTGGCCGTCGTCGAGCGCCTGCAGGCGGAATTCAGTGACACCCTGGCGCTGGAGCCTCTGCTGTGGGAGCAGGAGCCGCTGCTCGCCACCGCGGATTTCCAGTCGCAAATCCGCTCACCCGCCGACTTCGATATTTTCGCCACCATCATAGGCAGCCGCCTCGGCAGCCCGCTGGGATCCCAGTTCACCCGGCGTGACGGCTCACCCTACTCGTCGGGCACCGAGTTCGAGTTCGAGGTCGCGGTTGCCAGCTACCACGCCAGCGGCAGGCCGGAACCACTGGTCTACCGCAAATCCCTGCTCGGGGAGCTGCCGGTCACGGCCCAGGTCGATAAGGTATCCGCGTTCTTCGACAAGTGGTTCCGGGGTGCGGGCGACCCACCGGTGATTGGCGAATACCACAGCTTCACCGAGTCCGGGGAATTCGAGGACCTGTTTACCCGGCACCTGCGGGAACTGCTGCACCGCTTCCTGCCGAGGCCGAACAACCTGCCCGCCCCGATCAGCAGCTTCGTGGGCAGAACTGACCTGATCCGGGAAATCACCGGCTTGCTCCGGCAGGGCGACACGAGAGTGGTCGCTCTGGTCGGGCCGGGGGGAGCGGGCAAAAGCCGCCTGGCCCTGCGCAGCGCACGCGGGCTGCAAGCGGATTTTGCAGACGGAACCTTTCTCATCAACCTGGCCTCGCGGCAGGAAGCGGATGTGGTCCCAAGGGAGATCGCGGCGGTCCTCGGTATCGAGCCGGACCCCGGGTGTTCCCCCATGGACTCTGTGGTCGAGGCGCTGCACGACCGGGAGATACTGCTGCTGCTGGACAATCTCGAGCAGTTTGAGTCCGCCGTGGTTGACATCGACACACTGGTATCCGGATGCCCGGGGCTCAAGGTCCTGGTCACCAGTCGCGAGACGCCGGCCCTGGGCAAGGCCAGAATCATCAGGGTGCCGCCCCTGGCCCTGCCCGGTCCGGACACCACCGACTTCGCCGCGATACGCGACTCGGAGTGCGTGCAGTTGTTTGTCGACCGCGCCCGGACGGCTCGCGAGGACTTCGAGCTCAGCAAGGAAAACGCCGGGGAAGTTCTGCAGATCTGCCATCAACTCGAGGGTCTGCCGCTGGCGATCGAGCTGGCCGCCTCGCGCATGCGCTCCATGAACACCACCAAATTGCTGCAGAGGATTCTCAAGGGTGGCCTGCTGCGGGGAATCGACGTGAACATCAGCGCAGCCGGGATCGATCGCGACGGCTGCTCCCGGATTGCGGTGGACATCAGTGATTTCCGCGAGCTGGTGGCCACTCACCTCACCGTCGATTTCGGCGACGGCAGCGACCCGCTGCAGCTCGATCTCGGCGAGTACACACCCGGGGCCGACGACAGCCTCACGCTTACCCTGGAACACGATTACAGCGGGATAAGCGCCTCCGGCGTCACAGTCGCCGTCGAGGTACGGGCGGCCGGCGCGCGTGGTAGCGACGAGAAAATGCTCTCCGCCTGAGCTGATCCGGCTGGTATAGTCGGTGCCATATGAAACGCGTACGTATTTTTATCTCATCCCCCGGCGATGTCGCGGCGGAGCGCCAACGGGCGCTCAGCGTCATCGAGCGCCTGCAGCAGGAGTTCGGTGAGACCCTGGCGCTGGAGCCGCTTCTGGATGGGCCCGAACAGGAACCCGGGGCGCCCGATGCTCCCTCCCAAATAGACCACTCGCCGGCCGACAGCGATATTTTTGTCACCATCGTGGGCGGTCACCTGGAAGCCCTGCCGGACTCGCTTTCCAGGCGCAGCGATGGCGCAAGCCAGGCATCGGCTACCGAATTCAGGTTCGAGGTCGCCATCGACAGCGCCCGCTCCAGGGGAAAGCCCGAACTGCTGGTCTACCGCAAGTCCCTCCCCGCCGAACAGCAGGGGACAGCCGCGTTCGGGCAGGTCTCGGCATTCTTCGACAAGTGGTTCCTGAGCGCCGAGGACCGCACCGCCATCGGCGCCTATCACACCTTTGCCGAGATCGAACAGTTCGAGGACCTGTTCAAGCTGCACCTGCGCAAGCTGTTGCGCCGGTTCATGCCGCGCCCCAACAACCTGCCCACCCCGACCAGCAGTTTCGTAGGCAGGGCCGAACTGGTGCGCGAGGTAAGCGGCTTCATCCGGCAGACCGAGGTGAGGCTGGTCACCCTGGTCGGCCCCGGCGGCACCGGCAAAAGCCGCCTGGGTTTGCAGGCCGCAGCGGGGCTGTTACCGGATTTCGACGACGGCGTCTTCCTGATCACACTGGCATCCCTGCGCCAGGCCGACCTGGTGCCGGGCACAATCGCGGCCGCCCTGGACATCAGGCAGAACGACAATCGGCCCATCATCGACAGTGTGACCGACGCGCTGCAGAAGAAAGAGATGCTCCTGCTGATCGATAATCTCGACCAGGTGCAGTCCGCGGTGTCGCACATCAAGACACTCGTGTCGAAGTGTCCCGGCGTCAAGGTGCTGGTGACCAGCCGCGAGACCCTGCGGGTGAGCGGCGCAAGAACCGTGCGGGTACCGCCCTTCGCTCTACCCGACCTGAAGAAGGCCTCTTTTGCCCAGATTCGCGACTCCGAGTCGGTTCAGCTGTTCGTAGAGCGCGCGCAAAAAGTGCGCGAGGATTTTCAGCTCACCCGCGAAAACGCCGTTGAAGTTCTGCAGATATGCCACCGGCTCGACGGCCTGCCGCTGGCCATCGAACTGGCGACATCGCGCATTCGTTCCATGGATACCGCCGAGTTACTGCGCTCCATGGAACAGCGATTCTCGGTGCTCGAAGGCGAGGCGGACGGTCTGCTGGATCACCAGCGCAGCCTCAGGGAGCTGATCTCCTGGAGCTATGACCTGCTCACGGAAGACGAGCAGACCCTGTGGCGACGCATGGCCGTGTTTACCGGTGGTTTTGCCATGGAGGCGGCTGAAGAGGTCTGCGATCCGGACGATGACTTTGTGGTCGACATCGAGGTGGAGGGCCTGGTCGACAAGAGCCTGGCGACCCTGACCTTCAAACCCGCCGAGAACGGTGAGGAGGAGGCCCGGGTCAACATGCTCGATACCCTGAGGGAATTCGCACTGGATAAACTCGACGAGGCCGGGGAGTCGAAACAGTTTCGGGAGCGGTTCTGCAACTGGGTGGTGGAACTGGCGGAAGAGTCGATCGAACAACTCCGGGGCGCGAAGTCCGATTCACGGATCGCCAGGCTCGAGCTGGAACAGATCAACCTGCAGGCCGCCATTGACTACTGCCGCGGCCAATCGGCTCCGGACTGGAATCGCGCACTCCGGATTGGCGGCGGCGTCTGGTTCTACTGGTTCGAGCGGGGCATGCTGTCCACTTCCCGCGAGCTGTTCGAGCACGCACTGGATGAGATCGAAGGTGTCGATGACCCCGTTCGCGCGCTGGCACTGCGCGCGCTCGGGTCGGTGGCACGGTTCCAGAACGACCTGAAAACGGCCGAGCGTGCCTGTGTTACAGCCCTCGGGATTTATACCGGGCTGGACGACCCGGCCGGCCAGGGTAACGTGCTGGGTGAGCTGGGTGCAATCGCCCAGCGCCAGGGGGACATGGAGAAGGCCGCCGACTGCCTGGACAGGGCACTGCAGTTGTTCGAACAGGCCCCCGACGACCTGCACGGCAGGTCCTTCGCGGCGGCGGCGCGGGGTGTCATCAATCACCTGAAGGGAGACCTGCAGGGCGCAAGGGCGTTTTACGAGGCGGCCCTGGAGACCGGGAGCAAATCCGGCGATACCGATTCCATCGCCAGTGCGCTGGTCAACCTGGGCGAAGTGGAAGAGGCCGAAGGCGACTACGAAAAAGCCTACGACCACTATACGAAGTGCCTCGGCCTGTACGCCCATCGGGGCAAAAAAGTCGCTATCGCCTACTGCGCCGAAATCATCGCCGGACTGAGCACCAAGCACCGCGACAAGCCCTCGGATGCGGCCATGTTCTTCGGCTTTGCCGATGCGCTGCGCAAGGAGATCGAGTCGCCGATCGAATCGTTTAACGCACAGCGCCTGCAGGCCGACATCGAGGCGACGCGGAGCGCCATGACGCCGGACACCTTCAAGGGCTCCTGGGACGCGGGTGCCTCACTCGATATCGACGAGTTCCTCACCCTGATCAGGGACCTCGAGCTGAGCGACTGAGCGAAGCGGGCCAATCACCCTTCGCCCAGCTCGCCGTGGCACGCCAGGGCCGCATCCACCGCGAACCAGGGCAGCCCCAGTTCCGCCAGCCAGGCCAGGGCCTCCCGCTCCGGTTTCAACATGGCGATGGTGGCGCTGCCGCCGGCCACCAGGCACTGGGGCGCGGCGATACTGACGGCGGCCAGGCCCTGCACCGGCCAACCGGTCAGCGGGCTGAGAATATGGCCATAGCGGCGGCCGGCAATCACCATGCAGCGCTCGTAGTCGCCGCTGCTGGCCAGAGCCCCGGCAGCCAGGTTGAAGCTGGCGATGGCTGCGCCGCTGCTACGCGGGTGGCGGATACCGACTGGCCAGGGCTCGAGCGCGCAGCCACTGCCAACCACCGCCATGTCGCCGGCCAGGTCGACCAGGCCACGCTCGATACCGTGTCGCGCCAGCAGCGCTGCGGCGCTGTCACAGGCATATTCCTTTACGCAGCCACCGAAGTCGATTTCCATGCCGGCCGCAGGCAGTCGAATCGAGGACGCATCCCACTGCACCCGCTGCCAGCCGATCAACGGCAGTAAGCGGTCGATGCTGGCTTGCGCCGGCAGGCGTCCGGACTTGAAATCCCAGGCCCGGCGCAGGATGCCCGCGGTGAGATCGAACAGGCCGTCGCTCTGCTGCCACAGGGTGTGGGCAAACCCCAGCATGGCCGCTGTCTCACTGTCGATCGGCACTGCTTGCCGCGCCCCGGCCGCGCGATTGATGGTACTGGTAAGCGAGTCGGGGAGGTAGCGGCTGTACTTGCGCTCGAGGCGCCGGACCTCGTTTTCGGCCGCAGCGACAAGCTGCCCGGCGCGGGCCTCATCGGCGCAGGCAAAGCGCAGGCGGCAGGGGCCGCCCATCGCCCGGAACTGGTGATCGAACAACGGGATAGGGCGGCTCATCGCGGCCGACTGGCGGAACTAGCGAAAAACGTAGTCCAGGCCAAAGGAGTAGCGCCAGTAGTTGACCAGGGCGGGGGACTCCTCGCCGCTGAAAACACCCCAGCTCTCGTCTGTCTCGTAGCGTTCGCCGACGGCGGTGATGGCCCAGTTGCCGATCTGCTGGCGCAGGCGCAGGCCGACCGTCACCGCGCCGAAGGAGGACAGACGGTAGTCGTCTGAAAAATACCGCTTGTCGGTATCGGCAATATTGGCAAAAAAATCCGCCTCGCCCTGACTGTAATAGCGCACGAAGGGAATCAGCTGGGTGTCCCGCCACAGGTTCTGGTGCCAGGCCAGGTCTAGGGTGTGGGAGGCGACGCCCCAGTCATCGTCAAAGTAGCGGTAGTCCGCCTGCAGGGCACCGTCGGGCCAGAAGAAGTAGTGGCGATAGCCGGTGCTGAGCGCCCACTCGTTGCGCTCCCCGGGCCGCTTGTCGTTCTTCTTGTAGGGGTCGGTGAGAAAGCCCTCGCGGTAGGTATAGGCCAGGCCAAAGCGAACGATCGCATTCTTGCTGATGATCCGACTCACCCCGATCCAGGCGGAGCTGATGTCCTTGTCATCTTTCAGGGTGTTGGTGGGCACCGAACCCTGGGTCGGCTCGATATCATCCCGGGAAGTACTGACAGCGCCGCTGTAGGTGGTCATGCCGTCGGCGCTGTTGAAGGAACCGTCCAGGGCGATGGCGTTGGAATCGTAATCGTCCTCATCGGAGCGGACGTAGTTGAACCCCGCATTGCCGCGGTCGTAGTAGTAGCGGGTGGTGACACTGACCTCGGTGCGGGTGTCCTCGATACTGGCGCCGCTCATGATGACCTTGGGGCCGCCGTCGAGACTCTGGCCGACAAACCAGGGCGAGGCCCCGCTCATGTCCTCCCACTGTACATCCACCGCCACGGCCCAGTTGTCCGCCACCGGAGCCAGCAGGTGAAACTGGGCGACGTCGATATCGTAGCGCTGGCTGCTGCCACCGAAGGTCTTGCTGCCCCGGGTGTCGTCTTCCTCGTATTTGCTGTAGCGCATACCGAGTTCGGTGAACTCCGGCGCCGCGTCGGCGCGCACGCCCTGATAGGCGGGCAGCAGCAGGGCGCTGGACGTCAGCGCCAGCAGCGTGGGTCGCTTATCGGCAGAGCCTGACACTAGTTACACCCGCAACCGCCGCCGGCGGCACCCTGGCCACCGGATGAAGCCTCCTTGCTGGCGTGGATCTGGGCCCGCAGGCTGATCTCCATGGGATCCGTCTGCCACTGCATACCGGGTTTGGCCAGGGTGCCGCGCTCCCAGGGCTCCACGGTTTCGCAGCCACCCAGGCAGAGCGCGACGAACAGACAGCTCAGATACTTCACTGCGACCACTCCTCTCCCAGCAGTTCAGTGATGGCGCTGCGCAGCGAGGCGCCGTCGCTCTTGCGATAGCCCTGGTGGACCAGCCGCACCACACCGGCCCGATCGATCAGGAAGCCGGTGGGCATGCCGGGCACCCCATAACTGCGCGGCGTCTCGCCCGCGGCATCGCGCACCACCGGGTAGCTCACCGGCACCTCCTCGAGAAAGCGCTGCGCATCCCGCTCGAATTCATCCACGTTCACCGCGAGCACCTCAAACCCCCGGGGGCCAAGATCCCGACGCAGCTGTTCCAGCTGGGGAAACGACAGCCGACAGGGGCCGCACCAGGAGGCCCAGAAATCCAGGTAGACCACCTTGCCCCGCAATGAATCGAGGCTGTACGAGGCGGCACTGCCGGCGGACAACAGGGGCAGGGAGACCGGCGGCGCGCTCTGGCCCACCTGGACCCCGGCGCCGGCAGGCAGGGCCGGCAGTGCAAGCAGGCACGCCAGCGCCCACCGCTTCAGCAGGGTGTTCAGCGCTCGACCTCCAGTTCCAGCAGGGTCCAGCTGTTATAGCCGTGGTTGTGCAGGTGAAATTCCACCTCGCTGCCCGCGGGGGCGTCAAAGT
>JAZBNW010000075.1:0-4025 GCA_036350855.1 Halieaceae bacterium | reverse complement strand
CTGGACACGCCGCAAGTACATCCATGTAGGCTCGTGTCGGCCATCCATGGCCTCCAACGGTCCAGTACTACACACTCGTATACCCTGCGCTGACACCGAGTTTCCAGGAGATTCTGACCGAAGAATCTATTTGACTCGCAGGAGTTAGTCTCGGGCGGCAAATAGTCGCTTCCGGGACCGTTGGAGGCCATGGATGGCCGACACGAGCCTACATGGACGTATTTACGGCGTGTCCCGACCCAACATCCCGGCTGACTGCGGCGGGAATGGAACACAGCGGAAATAATTTTTCGAACGAAAATCGAGACCAAAACAAATGGAAAACCTCGAACAACTTGCCAGCGAAGCCAAGGCGGCCATTTCCAGGGCGGACGATGGCGCCACGCTGGAGCAACTGCGTGTCGATTACCTCGGCAAGAAAGGGCAGTTCACGGCGCTGCTGAAAGGCCTGGGACAGCTGTCCGCTGAGGAGCGTCCCGCCGCGGGCGCTAAAATCAACGTGGTGAAGCAGGAATTGCAGGAGCTGATCGGCTCCCGCAAGGCGGCGCTGGAAGGGGCCGCGGTGGCGGCGAAACTCGCGGCGGAGACCATCGACGTCACGCTGCCGGGGCGCGGCCAGTCCACCGGTGGTATCCACCCGGTGACAGCCACCATGGAGCGGATGGAGGACTTTTTCACCGCCATCGGTTTCGAAGTGGTGGAGGGGCCGGAGATCGAGGACGACTACCACAACTTCGGCGCGCTCAATATCCCCGAGCACCACCCGGCGCGAGCGATGCACGACACGTTTTACGTGGACGAGCACACGGTGCTGCGCACCCATACCTCGCCGGTACAGGTGCGGGTGATGGAAAGCCGCGAGCCGCCGCTGCGCATCATCTGCCCGGGCCGGGTGTATCGCTGTGACTCGGACCTCACCCACACGCCCATGTTTCACCAGGTCGAGGGGCTGCTGGTTGACGAGCACTCCAGCTTCGCCGACCTCAAGGGCGTGATAGCGGATTTCCTGCGGCATTTCTTCGAGAAGGAACTGGAAGTGCGCTTCCGGCCGTCCTATTTCCCCTTTACCGAACCCTCCGCCGAGGTGGATATCCAGTGCGTCAATTGCGGTGGTGACGGCTGCCGGGTGTGCAGTAATACCGGCTGGCTGGAGGTGATGGGTTGCGGCATGGTGCACCCGAAGGTGTTCGGGTTTTCCGGCATCGACCCGGAAAAATACTCGGGTTTTGCCTTTGGCATGGGGGTGGAGCGCCTGGCCATGTTGCGTTACGGCGTGAACGACCTGCGCCTGTTTTTTGATAACGACCTGCGCTTTCTCGAGCAGTTCTAGCCAACGTCCGGAGTAGATAACGTGAAGATTAGCGAACAGTGGTTGCGCGAGTGGGTCAGCCCGGACCTGAGCAGTGAGGAGCTGGCCCACCAGATCACCATGGCGGGGCTGGAAGTGGATGCCATCGAGCCGGTGGCGGGGGCCTTCAGCGGTGTGGTGGTGGCGCGGATTTTAAGCGCCGAGCAGCACCCGGATGCGGACAAGCTGCGGGTGTGCCAGGTGGATGCGGGCGGCGAGACGGTGCAGATCGTCTGCGGCGCGCCCAATGCGAGGGCCGGCCTGGTCGCGCCCCTGGCGCGGGTGGGGGCGGTGTTGCCCGGCGATTTCAGGATCAAGCCGGCGAAGCTGCGCGGGGTGGAATCACAGGGCATGCTCTGCGCCGAGCAGGAGCTGGGCCTGAGTGATGCCAGTGACGGCCTGATGGAGCTGGCGGCGGATGCACCGGTGGGTGCGAACCTGCGCGACTACCTCGCCCTGGACGACAAGGTGATCGAGATCGGCCTGACGCCCAACCGCGCGGATTGCCTCGGCATTGCCGGTATCGCGCGCGAGGTGGGCCTGTTGAACAGCCTGCCGGTGCAGTCGCCGGTTTTTGATCAGGTGGCTGTGACTATCGAGGATACCTTTCCCGTCGAGCTGCAGGCGCCCGAGCGCTGCCCGCGCTACCTGGGACGGATCATCAGGGGCGTCGATATCTCCCGCCCCAGCCCCCTGTGGCTGCAGGAAAAGCTGCGCCGCTGCGGTATTCGCAGTATCGACGCGGTGGTGGATGTCACCAATTACGTGTTGCTGGAACTGGGCCAGCCC
This sequence comes from Halieaceae bacterium, assembly GCA_036350855.1. Taxonomy (GTDB): domain Bacteria; phylum Pseudomonadota; class Gammaproteobacteria; order Pseudomonadales; family Halieaceae; genus JARRPM01. The sequence goes on along the minus strand of JAZBNW010000075.1, from coordinate 1,888 downwards.
ATGCACGCCTTCGACCTGGACAGGTTGAGCGGCGGCATCGTGGTGCGCGAGGCCCGTCCCGCCGAGCCGCTGGAACTGCTGGACGGCCAGCAGGTGGCGTTGCAGCCCGGGACACTGGTCATCGCCGATCACGCCGGCCCCCTGGCGATTGCCGGCATCATGGGTGGAGAGGCGTCCGCCGTCAGCGAGAGCACCCGCAATATCCTGCTGGAAGCCGCGTTCTTTACCCCGGACCTGTTGTCGGGCAAGGCGCGCGCTTACGGACTGCACACCGAGTCGTCGCACCGCTTCGAGCGGGGCGTGGATTTCGAGCTGCAGCAGGCGGCCATGGAGCGCGCCAGCCAGCTGCTGCTGTCCATCGTGGGTGGCGAGGCCGGGCCGATCGGGCAGGCCGTGTCAGCCGAACACCTGCCCCAGCGACCGCCGGTGACATTGCGGGCGGAGCGGATCGGCAAAATGCTGGGGCTGGCGCTGCCGGCGGACGAGGTGGAGCGCATCCTGTCCGGCCTGGGGCTGGGTGTTACCGCGACGGATGACGGCTGGACCTGCAGTGTACCCAGCTGGCGTTTCGACATCGCCATCGAGGCGGACCTGCTGGAAGAACTGGCCCGGGTCTACGGTTACAACCGGGTGCCGGCCACACCGATTCACGCGGACCTGGTGATGCCCTCCCGGCCGGAGACGCGGCTGTCCATCCGCCAGCTGCGTCGCCACTTGAGTGCGCGGGGTTTCCGCGAGGCCATCACCTACAGTTTCGTCGATCCGAAACTGCAACAGATCTTCGATCCCGACACGGCGCCGGTGGCGCTGGCCAATCCCATCTCCGCGGACATGGCGGTGATGCGCACCAGCCTGCTGCCCGGGCTGGTGGCGGCGGTGATGCGCAACGCCAACCGCCAGCAGCCGCGCACCCGCCTGTTCGAGACCGGTTTGAGGTTCCTGCCGGGGGAGCAGGGGCTGCGCCAGGTGCCCACCCTGGCGATGGTGCTCACGGGGCCGCGCTTCCCCGAGTCCTGGTCCGTGACGGCCCAGGCCGCGGATTTCTTCGACCTGAAAGGGGACGTGGAGAGCGTCTTCGCCCTGGCCCGGGATCCCGGCAGCGTGGGGTTCGAAGCCGCCGAGCGCGCCGCCCTGCCCCCCGGGCAGACCGCCGGGATAACCCGGAAGGGGCAGCTCGTGGGTTACCTCGGGGCCCTGCACCCCACCGTCCAGGCGCAACTGGACCTGGGCACAACCCTGTATGTGTGTGAGATCGAGCTGGAGGCGGTGCTGGAAGGGGTGATCCCGCACTTCAGCGAATTGTCCAAGTTCCCGGAAGTTCGCCGGGATATAGCCGTCGTTGTCGACAAATCGGTGCCGTCTGCCGAGCTTATGGCAAATGTTCGAGCGGTGGCAGGCAGTTACCTGAAGGACTTAAGGCTTTTTGATGTCTATGAGGGCAAAGGTATTGATCCTAAAAGGAAAAGTCTGGCTTTGGGTTTGACATTCCGCGATCATTCGCGCACTCTTAGCGATGACGATGTCAATCTGGCAGTGAATCAAGTTGTTGATTCACTAGAAAAAAACTTTAAAGCCGAGCTTAGGAACTAGGTAACGGAAGATGGGCGCGCTCACAAAATCTGAAATGGCCGAACGCCTGTTTGAAGAGCTTGGGCTCAACAAGCGCGAAGCCAAGGAAATTGTCGAGCTGTTCTTCGAGGAGATCCGCGGATGCCTCGAAAACAACGAGCAGGTCAAGCTGTCGGGTTTCGGTAACTTCGACCTGCGCGACAAGAGCCAGCGCCCCGGCCGCAACCCAAAAACAGGAGAGGAGATCCCCATTTCCGCCCGCAGGGTGGTCACCTTTCGCCCAGGCCAAAAGCTCAAAGCCCGAGTAGAAGAATATGCT
>JAZBNW010000074.1:0-7126 GCA_036350855.1 Halieaceae bacterium | reverse complement strand
GGGAAATGACCGACAGAATCTAATCCGGCTGCCAGTTTCGCGGGTCGTTACACTTTGGATTCGATAGTCGTTTATCGGCAAGCGCTGCCTCGCAAGAAAAGGGGGACAAGAAAAGGGGGACAGACTGAGGTAGCCCGGGTTTCACGGACATACTAAATAAGGGGACAATACCCCCAGGAGATGTCCAATGAAGCGTAAACAATTCAATCGAGAGTTCAAGCTCGAAGCGGTTCGCTTGCTCAAGCAGCGCGGTAAACCGGTTACTGAACGCGCCCGGGAGCTGGATGTGCCTCGCAGTAAACTCTATCGGTGGCAGCAGGAGATCGAGAAGAAGGGTGAAGCTAAAGCATTCAGAGGCTCCGGGCGCCCACCGGGGCAAAGCCCTTTGTCGGAACTTGACCGTTTGAGGAAGCGAGTGGCCGAGCTGGAGGAGGAAAATACCGTCCTAAAAAAGGCCGGAGCGTACTTTGCAGATCATCACGAGTGAAGTACGCATTTATCCGCGATCAACGTGGAGCGCATCCGCTAAAGGCCTTGTGCCGGATTCTGAAGGTAAGTCGCTCGGGCTATTACGCGTGGTTGACTCGACCGGTTAGCCCTCGCGCGGAGGCCGATAGGGCCCTTTTGAAGCAGATTCGTCGAGTGCATGATAATCATCGAGGCCATAGTGGAGCGGTCAAGACCTGGCGGGTCCTGACCCGTGAAGGCGTTGCTTGCGGCAAACACCGAGTGGCGCGGCTGCGCCAGGAGCATGACATCATAGCCAAGCGTCGCTGGCGCTATATCGTCACCACACGGTCCAAGCGCAATCAGTGGTGCGCTCCCAATCGATTGCAGCGGGACTTTGTTGCTACAGCCCCTGACAGAGTCTGGGTAGGTGACGTCACCGGCGTGCCAACTCGCGAGGGATGGCTGTACCTGGCTGTTTTGATTGATCTTTTTTCCCGGCAGGTCATTGGCTGGTCTATGGGCAAGCGCAATGATACCCACTTGGTCCTGGCTGCATTGCACATGGCTATTGAGCAACGCCAACCCGGGAAGGGTCTGATACATCACTCAGACCGGGGGGCTAACTATGCATCGACGCGTTATCAGTTATGCGTGAGTAACGCTGAGTTGATGCCCAGCATGTCCCGTAAGGGAGATTGCTGGGATAACGCTGTAGCAGAAAGTTTCTTTGCGACCCTGGAATTTGAGTTGATAGAGCGGCAAGTCTTTTCATCCCGGCTCCAAGCTCGTTCCGCCGTATTTGAGTTTATTGAGGTGTTCTACAATCGTCAGCGATCACATCAAACTCTCGAGTACAGAACACCACTGCAAGTTGAACAGGAATATCAATTAGTGGCTTAATTATACTGTCCGTGAAACCCGGGCTACCTCAGTCTGTCCCCTATTTCCATGTCCCCTAATTCCCTAATTCTCCAGGTAGCGCCAGTGGACATTCCCGCCTAACGGATAGCAGCCAGGCGGTTCAGGGTGTGTTCAAAAGGCCAGAGCGGCGCAGGGATCATCCCGTTGCTGGCGCTCGGTGAATATCACGTAGTCGCTGTATGACGGCTGAACCTGTGGGTAATCGACCGGTGAGGCCGCGCCCGGCTCAACTTCGACCATCGAAACAACCACGATATCGGCCTCTGGCTTGAGCGTGCGCAGGAACAGCGGTATACCCCTGTCCTTGCGCGCATGGCCGTCGCCGACGATCAGTATTCCCCGCGGTCCGGACTCCACCTGGGCCCAGGCCATGTAGGCGTCTTTCGCGGTCTGTATCGTCACCATTCTCGCCAGGTATTCTTCCGGCAGCTTGCCGCAGTGGGAGTAACGCATCAGCGTTTCCACCTCTGATTTTTGCGAGTCACTCAGGGCGTTTTCGGGCTGCAGTAGCGCCAGCGCACCCTCATCCAGAACCGCGCTGTAACCCTGCTCAAGGATGCGCCTGCTCTGCTCGCCGGCGAACATCAACGGAACCGGTTGCCAGCCTTTATCCAGAACCTGCTGGAACACCGGCTCATACAGTGACCAGTCCGGCCAGCCCGACCCTGACCAGTCGACAGCCGCGCCAAGGCCGTCGGCATCGCCGGGATGTTCGCTCAGGTAGCGCTCCAGCGCTGGCGCCTGGCTGCGGTCGAGTTGTTCGAAACCCACGGCGACTGACTGCGGGGGACCGGCAAAGCGAGCGACCAGCTGCGCCTGCAGCTCATGGTGATGGACGTTGTCGTGTACTTCACCGAGCAACAGGTAATCCGCGCGAGCGAGTGCCGCGTTCAACTGGCCCGGGTCGACGAAAGCAGCTTTCCCGGATGCCCAGATTTTTTCCACCAACGGGTGCGCGGTTTCCGGCGCCGGCCCGGTGTCGTCCACGGGGGAATGCCCGGCGCAGCCGGACACGCAGTGCAGCAACAAAGCCAGCAGAACCAGGTAACGGACAAAGGGTCTGTCATTGACCTCGCGCATCTGCCTCCGCTCGATCAGCTGTAGATCAGCGCACCGTCTTCCAGGTCGGCGGCGGGAATACTGTGTCGCTCTATCCAGTAGTCCTGGGTAAATACCCAGGGTTCGTTACTGCCCTGTTTTGGCATCAGGTGCATGCTGCGCTGGAGATAGCCCGGGTTGAAGTTGTCGGCCTCAATCCATGGCTTGATTTGCATGTCGGCGTCCTCTGGCCGCAGCCGCGGTGTGACCACGGTGCAGCCCAGCTCATCCATGTGCTTGAACAGCCTCACCAGCAGTTCCGCGATCAGGTCGGCGCGCAGGGTCCAGCTGGCGCGAAAATAACCGAACACCCAGGCCAGGTTCGGGACACCGGTAAACATGATGCCCCGGTAGGTAATGGTATCGGCGAAGTTGACGGGTTCGCCATCGACCTCGAAGGAGATTCCCCCCAGCACCAGCAGGTTGAAACCGGTGGCGGTGATGATCAGGTCAGCCTGGATCTCCTGTCCGGATTTCAGCAGTACGCCCTTTTCGGTGAAGGTATCGATCTCGTCGGTGACCACACTGGCCAGCCCCTGGCGAATGCCGATGAAAAGATCCCCGTCAGGGATTGCCGCCAGGCGCTGCTGCCAGGGCCGATATCGGGGGGTGAAATGTTTGTCGATGTCGAAGTCCTCACCCAGGAATTCACGTGCTGCTTGCAGCAATTCGGCCTTGACCGCTTCCGGTTCCTCGACCGAGCGGCGCGTCAGTTCCTCCTGATCCAGCAGAATTTTTTTGCGGACGATCTCATGGGTCCACTCCTGGGGTATATCAAGCGTACGCAGGGTGTCTGCCAGCTCATTGGCGTTGGGGTTGGGGACGAAGTAGGTGGGGGAGCGTTGCAGCATGGTGATGTGGCGGCACTTGCCGGCCATGGCCGGAATCACGGTGGCGGCGGTCGCCCCGGAACCGATGACCAGAACATTCATGTCGCTGTAATCGAGGTCTTCCGGCCAGCGCTGGGGGTGGACAATCCTGCCCTGGTAGCGGGACATGCCCGGCCATTGGGGCGTATACGGCTTATCGTGGTCATAGTAGCCCTGGCACATCCACAGGAAGTGGGTGGTGAACGCCAGTGTTTCGCCAGTATCCAGCTTATTGACGATGACATGCCACAGCTTCTCTTCGCTCGACCAGCTGGCTGAGACGACCTTGTGTTGGTAGCGGATACTGTCGCGCAGCTGTTGTTCATCAAGTGCCTCGTCGAGGTATTTCATGATCTCCGCGGCAGTGGCGATCGGCGCCCCTACCCAGGGCTTCCACTTGTAGCCGAAGGTGTACAGGTCACTGTCCGAGCGAATACCGGGGTAGCTGTGCGTGCGCCAGGTCCCGCCATAGCCCGGCTGGTTTTCCAGCACTGTAAAACTGCGCTCCGGCAGGTATTTTTTGACATGGTATGCGGCATCGATTCCGGAAATGCCCGCTCCGACTATGAGAATATCGACATGGCCGGCCGGCCTCGCATTGACGGGCTTATTGGCGTCGGCAGTATTCATATGTGCGTCCTCGACTGGTGTGTTGGGGGTGCGGCGTTGCCGCGCCCGTCAAGAAGACCCGGGCTTACTGTTCGAGCGTGGCGTACACCGCCGCGCGCATGTCATCGCGCATCGGCAGGTAGGTTGCCAGAAATTGGGTCATGACGACGCCGACAATCCCGTTTTCCCGGTCCACCCAGAAATAGGTGCCAGCAGCGCCTTCCCAGCCGAATTCACCCGGGACGGTCAGGCTCATTGCCTGTCCCAGGTCCTGCATCACGCGCCCGATGAGGCAGAAGCCGTAGCCGGGAAAGGTCATCGGTCCGATACCCAGGGGCATTTGCGCCTCGGGTATGCGGTTGGCGACCATCAGGCGGTGCATGGCCGGGGCGATCAGTGCCTGGCCGTCGGGTGTTTTGCCGTTGAGCAGCATGGTGGCGAACTTGCAGTAGTCGACACAGGTCGAAAACAGGCCCAGGCCGCCACGCAATGCATTGTGACCGGGTGCAGACGGGTAAATCGCCTCGCCGTCCAGCAGTACCAGCTCGTGGGGCGGCGGCACTGCAAGGGATAAATCGATCTTTTCGAAGCCGTACAGCGGCAACAGGCGGGCCTGCTTGTCCTGCGGCACATAAAAGCCGGTATCGCTCATGGCCAGCGGCGCAAAAATATTCTCTTCCAGCAACTGGTCCAGGGACTGGCCGCTCGCGACTTCCAGAACCCGGGCCAGGACATCCGTTGATACCGAGTAGCGCCACCGGGTTCCCGGGTGGAAGGCCAGCGGGTAGCTGGCGATGGTGTCGGCAAACTCGGCCAGGCTTTGCTCCACCCGGTTGATCAATTCGATTTCTTCGTATTGTGCCGCCACCGGGCAGTCGGGCACGAAGTCATAACTCAGGCCGGAACGGTGGGTGAGCAGGTCCTCCACTGTCATCGGGCGGGCGGGGGCCTCGGTGCCGCCCTCCACCAGCACCTTCGTGTTCGCGAATGAGGGGATGTATTGCATGACGAAATCCGACAGCCGCAGCTGGCCGCGCTGGACCAGAATCAGGGCCATCACCGACACCACCGGTTTGGTCATGGAATAAATGCGATAAATGGCGTCACTGCCCAGCGGGGCCTTTCCGGCTGCGTCCGCGGTGCCGGAGGTGCCACTGGCGATCAGTTTGCCGGCTTTCTCCACATGCCAGGCAATGCCTGCATACAGATTCTGGCCCGTGTAGCCATCGGCAACCGCCTGCAGGCGGGTTTCTACTGGTTTCATCATTATTGGTTCCTTGTTACAGAATTGTATCGGGATGGTCATCACGGGTGTGCGCACGCCAGCCCTTGATAGGGCGTGCTCATGCATTGCCGCATTATCGAGACACGCCCTAGCTCAATATAAAGTCCTTCGGGTCCGGTGCAAGCGTCTCCCGCCACCATTCGCCATGGGTGCCGGGCCAGTTCTGCGTAACGCGTCCCGCGCTGTTCTTGTACCAGCTGTTCACCGACGGATCACCCCAGGCGCGCTGCCGGTTGAGGGCGTCGATGTGCTCGTTGTAGCTGGCCATGACCTCCTTTTTGCACTCGATGGCGCGGTAGCCATTTTCCAGCTGCAGTTTGAGGCAACCCAGGGCGTAGCGAAGCTGGCATTCGACAAAGAACACGATGCTGGCGCCAACGACGATATTTGAATTTGGCCCGTACAGGCAGTAGAAATTGGGGAAGTCGGCGATCACGACCCCCTTGTACGCTTTCGGGTCCCCACCCCACTGCTCGATCAGGTCGGTGCCATTGCGGCCGATAATCTGCATCGGTATCAGGAACTGGTCTGCCTTGAAGCCGGTGCCGAATATGATGACGTCCGCCTCGTGTACGACACCGTCCGCGGTGCGTACGCCTTCCGGGACGACTTCCGAAATGCTGTCTGTGAGCAGCTGGACGTTGTCGCGCTTCAGGGTGCAGATCCAGGCGCCATCGTCCAGCACGGGTCGCTTGCCGCCGGGCGGGTAGTTGGGAATCAGCTTGGCCAGCAGTGCCTCATCATCGCCCACCTGCGCCTTCAGTGAATCGATCAATTGCTGCCGCAGGAACTCATTGGCTTCACCGATGGTGCCGGGTGGCCCCTTCCAGCCCGGCTCCGAACACAACATCGGCAGGAGGCCGTCCACCGCCAGGGTCCGGAACAGGAAAAAGCGATACCAGCGGGCATAAAACGGCACCTCCCGGAACAGCCAGAGCTCCTCGGGGGACATGGGCTGGTGATAGGTCTCGGTGGGCATCAGCCAGGGCGCCGAGCGCTGGAACACCTTGAGTTGCCTGCAATGGGGCGCTATTTTGGGTACAAACTGCGCCGCGCTGCAGCCGGTTCCGATGACAATCACCCGCTTGTCTTCCAGAGCGTGTTCATGCTCCCAGCGCGCCGAGTGAAAGGAGATCCCGCTGAACGTGTCGATCCCGGGTATATCCGGCATCTTCGGGCTGTTGAGCTGGCCTACCGCGCTGATGACGCTGTCCGCGACCAGGGTTTCGCGCTTTCCGTCCGAGATCACGTCAATCATCCATCGATTGTCGCTTTCATTGAATGTGGCGCGCTCTACCTCGGTGTTCAGTCGCACGTACTGGCGCAGTCCGTACTTGTCCACGATACCATTGAAGTAGGCCTTCAGTTCCGCTGCGCCCGAGAAATGTCCTGACCACTGGTGGTTCGGTTCGAAGATATAACTGTACAGGTGGTTGGCGGAGTCGACCTGGCAGCCCGGGTAGGTGTTTTCGTACCAGGTCCCGCTCATTTCCGGATTCTTTTCCAGCATCACAAAGGGGATGCCGTCCTGCTGCAACCGGATTGCCGCCATGATGCCCGACATGCCAGTGCCGATGATGGCCACCCGGAAGCCCTCCGGCAGTGCGGCCTTGTCTATCGGCACATGGCGTTTATCCTCGTCAAATAAATTCAGCTCCTCCCGCAGGAACGGCACTTCCTCATCCGGCATGGCCGTTCCGGTGACATAGTTCATGGCCGCAACGACGTCCTCCTCGGTGGGCCTGGGCGGCTCGGCGCAGCCGCTATCGCGATACCGTATCAACGCGTCGAAGGCCAGCTGACGTGCCAGCTCGCGGTCCTTTTCGGTAAGTCCGTCCTCGTCCTCGGCGAACATGACAAACTGTGGTTTCACCAGGGAGAAATGATCCCGGTT
>JAZBNW010000073.1:0-2761 GCA_036350855.1 Halieaceae bacterium | reverse complement strand
CTGCCGGAAGCGCCCAAACGTCTATTTTATTGGCAAGCAAGTGTAAGCGCCCTATACTGGCGATGCAAACCTGGGGGTGGCCGATTCTTCACTGATCCGGCCTGAGATACCGAAATGGTAAACCCTTTGAACCTGATCCGGTTAATACTGGCGTAGGGAGAGGTGCCGCTCGTTTTACCCCTCTCCCAGTGCACCCAACCGGCCGGCCATTTTTTCTGCAGTCCCTTGCGAGGCGCGCCGTATGAAGTACACCACACCCCTGCTGGCCGCCGCCTGCTGCCTGGCATCGCAGGCGCTGGCAGACCCGACCCGGCTGGAGGAGGTGGTAGTGACAGCCGAGCTGAGGCCCGCCCCCTTGCTGAGCCAGGCGGGCAGTATCAGCGTCATCAGCGCCCGGGATATCCGCGAGCGCGAGGCGCAGCACCTGGAGGGCATCCTCAGCCTGGCGCCCAATGTCAACTTTGCCGGCGGCACCTCCCGGGCGCGGTTCTTCCAGATCAGGGGTGTGGGCGAGCGCAGCCAGTTCCAGGAGCCCCTCAACCCGTCGATCGGCCTGGTGATCGACGGCATCGATTTCAGCGGCCTGGGGGGTGCGGGGACCCTGTTTGACGTGCAGCAGGTGGAAATTCTGCGCGGACCCCAGGGCACGCTGCACGGCGCCAATGCCCTGGCGGGCCTGATAGACGTTCGCTCCGGCCAGCCCGAGACCGAGCCCGGCCTGCAGCTCGAAGCAGGGGCTGCCGACTACAACACCTGGAATGCGGGGGTCGTGGGCACCGGGCCGCTGGTGACCGACCGCTTGCTCTACCGCCTGGCGGTAAACCGCTTTCACAGCGACGGCTTTATCAGCAACGACTACCTGGGACGGGACGACACCAATGGCCAGGACGAAACCACGATACGCGGCAAGTTGCGCTGGCTGCCGACGGGGCGCGATACCCTCGATCTCACCGCCATGTACATCGACATCGATAACGGCTACGACGCGTTTTCCCTGGACAACACCCGCCATACCCTGTCCGACGAGCCGGGCAAGGACCGCCAGGATTCCCGCGCCCTGGGGCTGGAGTGGCAGCGGGAGCTCGATTCGCTGACGCTGGAAACCGCGCTGACCGGCGCCACCACCGCCAGCACCTACAGTTTCGACGAGGACTGGAGCTACGTGGGAATCGCGCCGGGCTGGGAGTACTCCTCGAAGGACCGCTACAAACGGGACCGGGACAGCTACAGCGCCACCGCCAGGCTTCTCTCCGGCGAGGGCAGCCGCCTGTTCCGGGACAGCACCGACTGGGTAGCCGGGGCCTACTTCCTCGGGGACCGGGAGAACCTGGAGCGACGCTATACCTACCTGGAAAACGACTTCAGCAGCCGCTACGACACCGATACCTACGCCCTGTTCGGCCAGCTCGACTCGCAGCTGGGCGGAGGTTTCAAGCTGATCACGGGCCTGCGTATCGAACGCCGGCTGACCGACTACCGCGACAACAACGGCGTGGACAGCGACCCGGACAAGGACCTGTGGGGCGGCCGGGTCGCCCTGGAATACCCGTTTGATGACAATCGCATGGGCTACGGCGAGGTGTCCCGCGGCTATCGGGCCAACGGGGTCAACGCCGCGATCCTGGCCAGCGCGGGCAGCAGCGACGATCCCGCCATCACCGACCAGTTGCGCGCATTACAGCAGTTCGACGAGGAGTACCTGCTCAACTACGAGCTGGGGTTCAAGGGCAAACTGCTGGCCGACACCCTGCAGGCCCGCCTGGCGCTGTTCTACATGGACCGGGACGACCAGCAGGTCAAGGGGTCGCTGGTCATCCCCCGGCCCGATGGCAGCACGGCCTTCATCGACTACACCAGCAACGCGGCCCAGGGCAACAACTACGGCGCGGAGCTCGAGCTCAACTGGCTCACCGGCGACGCGCTGGAACTGTTCGCCAATATCGGCCTGCTGCATACGGAGTTCGAGCGCTACATCGACGCCGACGGCAATGACCTGTCCGGTCGCGACCAGGCCCAGGCACCGAACTACCAGTACGCGGTGGGCGGGCAATACGACATCGGCCGCGGTTTCTACCTGCGCATCGATGTGGAGGGCCGCGACAGCGCCTATTTTTCCGACCGTCACGACCTGAAGGCGCCCTCCTACGAGCTGCTGAATATGCGCCTTGGCTACGCCGGGCCGCGCTGGTCTGTCGCCCTCTGGGCGCGCAACCTCAGCGACGAGGATTACTACGTGCGCGGCTTCGGCACCTTCGGCAACGATCCCCGCAAGGAGTACGCGGTGGAACCCTATTACCAGTACGGCGAACCGCGGGTGGTCGGTATGAGCACCCGCTTTACTTTCTGACCCGGCCTACTTTCCAGACGAGGAACACACCATGAAACTGACCGCCGAGCTGAGCCTCTACCCGCTGCAGGAAAATTACATTGCCGTCATCCAGGCATTTATCGATGCGCTGCGCGCACACCCCGACCTGCAGCTTGTCACCAATGCCATGAGTACCCAGGTCTGCGGCGACTACGCGCAGGTATTCGCCGTGGTCAGCGAGGCCCTGGCGGCGAGCACCCGCGAGTTCGGCAAGCAGGTGCTGGTGGTGAAATTCATTCCCTGGGAACTCGACCTGAACGGATGAACGAATCCGGCCTGTCGGCAATCCTGCTCCAGGCCGCTCAGGCGATGTCCGCCTGGGAGGCCGCAGCGGTCGTCCTCGGCGTTGCCTACCTGTTGCTGGCCATGCGCGAGAGCCTGTGGTGCTGGTAT
>JAZBNW010000072.1:0-2184 GCA_036350855.1 Halieaceae bacterium | reverse complement strand
GAGCGCGTGATTGAACATGTGGGCGAAGGAGGCCACCAGCCCGGCCTGGCTCAGGAAACTGGCGCCCAGCATGATGTAGCCGATCTGCGCCACCGATGACACGGCCAGCAGCCGCTTCAGATGCCCCTCGAACATCGCTACGGAGGAAGCGACCAGTATACCCAGCAACGCCAGGGGCAACAGGAACAGGGAAAACTGCAACTGGTGGCCGGGCAGGTTGGCCTGGAATACGAAAAAATCGAATCGGATCAGCACATAGATGGCGACCTTGGTGGCGCAGGCCGCCAGGAATACCGTCACCATGTGCGGGGCGTGGGTGTAGGCATTGGGCAGCCAGACGTGCAGGGGAAACACGGCGGCCTTCAGCGCCAGCCCAATGGTGATGAATCCCGCCGCCACCAGGATCGGTTTGATATCCGTTACCCCACCGATCCGGGCCTCCATATCCGCGAGGTTGAGCGTACCCGTCATCATATAAACCAGGCCGACGCCTATCAGGTAGAACGTGGCGCCGATGGTACCCATGATCAGGTACTTGAACACCGCGGGCAGCGCCCTGCGGTCCGGGCCACCCGCGATGAGCACGTAGCTGGCGAGGGAGGATATCTCCATGAACACAAATATGTTGAAGGCATCCGCCGAGACGGTGATGCCGACCAGGCCGGCCAGGACGAGCAGCCAGGCGGCATAGAACAGCGGCTGTCGCTCCTGCTCGATCTGCTGGTCCACACTGGGCCGGGCTGCAAGCAGGGACACGGTCCCCGCGCCGGTGACGATGAGCAGCAGCAGCGCGCTGAATGCGCCGACCGACAGCTCGATACCGTAGGGCGCGGGCCAGCCTCCCATGTCATAACTGAAATGCCCGCCCCCGACGACAGTGAAGGCCATCGAAAGGGCGATGCAAAAGCTCAGCAGCGCCACTGACGTGGCGCCGGCCCAGGCCAGGCCCCGGGGCTTGAGCAGCATAACGAGGGGCGCGGCCAACAGGGGCACGATGACCTGCAGGGCTGGCAGATGGATCGTCAAATCCATAGTCTCAGTCCGCGTCCAGAATTTCGTCTTCCTCGATGGTGCCGTAACATTCGCTGATACGCACCACGATGGCCAGTCCCAGGGCAAGAGTCGATACACCCACGACAATTGCCGTCAGGATCAATACCTGGGGCAAGGGGTTGGAAAACACCTGGTTCTCCACCCCGTTCTGGATGATCGGCGCCGTGCCGCCCTCCACCTTGTCCATGGTGATATACATCAGGAACACGGCGGACTGGAAGATGGACAGGCCTATCAGCTTTTTCACCAGGTTGACCTTGGCAATCACCGTGTAAAGGCCCACCGTCAGGACGATGGCAAACACCCAGTAATTGAAATAGCCCAGCAGTTCCAGCAGGTTCATAGGCGGGCCGGCCGCGCGGCAAAGGCATGAAAGATACTGAGCAGGGCACCGCAGACCGCCATGCCGACGCCGGCCTCGATCAGCAGGATACCCAATTGCTGGCCTGCCACGGGGTCGGCAGACAGGACCGAGTAGTCGAGAAAATTGCCACCGCGCCAGATACAGACCAGACCCACCGCCCCGTAAAGGCTTGCACCGCCAATGACCAGCGCCAGCAGCACCCAGCGCGGCACCGCCCGCAGCGCCGCATCCTCCCCCTCCAGCAGCGCGTAGAGAATCACCCCGGTGGCGATGAGGGCGCCCGCCTGGAACCCCCCACCGGGGCCGTATTCACCGTGAAACTGCACGTACAGACCGAATAGCACGATGAACGGTATCAACAGGCGGCCAACCACCTGCGGAATGAGATGGTGTTTCAGGCCCGCGCTTTGCTGTGTGTTCGCGGTGGCGCCCTCCCCGGGCTTGACCCCCAGGATAAACAGCACGCCAATGCAGGCCACGAGCACCACGAATACCTCGCCGAGGGTGTCGTAGCCACGGAAACTCCCCAGCACCGCGGTGACGACGTTGGGGAAATCCATGTACTCCGGCGTTTTTTCCAGGTACCAGGGCGCCAGGTGCTGGTGGACCGGCGCCTCCGGGTCGCCCAGGCGCGGCTTGTCGAAAGTGGCGTAGATAATGAGTGTGGCCAGCACGGCAACCACCAGCAGTGGGAAGCGCCAGCCTGCCGATGACGGCTTCTCGCGCTCGGCGGTCAGTGCCAGGGCGCCCAGGAAAATGACCGTGGT
>JAZBNW010000071.1:0-2500 GCA_036350855.1 Halieaceae bacterium | reverse complement strand
GCCGCGGTGCGCCAGCTGGCACAGACCGGCTGCGCCGTCCTCATGGCGATCCACGACCTCAACCTGGTCGCCGGCCTGGCGGATACTATCGCCGTACTGGATGGGGGCCGGATCGCAGCCTGCGGTTCTCCGCGGGAAATATTCACCGAAGCCCTGTTCCGCGATGTCTTCGACATCGACGTATTGATCAGCCAACACCCCGAGCGCGACCAGCCGCTGGTGATCCGCCGGTGAGCCGATGAACGGCAGACGGTTCAAGCTTGTCACTGTCGTGATCGCCTTGCTGGCGTGCGCGCAGGCATGGTCGCAGCCGGTCAGCGTGGTGGATTTCAACGGCCGCCTTGTCAGCCTGGACGCCCCCGCCCGCCGCATCGTCGCGCTGGCTCCCCACAGTGTCGAAAACCTGTTCAGCGCCGGCGCCGGACAGGCACTGGTCGGCAAGGTCAGCTCAAGCGACTACCCTCCCGAGGCCGGGGAAGTGTCACTTGTGGGGACATTCAATGCCTACAGTCTCGAGGCGATCGCCGCACTACAACCTGACCTGATCGTGATGTGGGGCTCGGGCAACGGCGCGGGCACGCTCGGCAAGCTCGAGGTACTGGGAATTCCGATATTCGTCAGTGAGCCCAGGCGGCTGGAGGACATCCCCAGGGATATCCGCGCCCTGGGCCTGTTGGCCGGCACCGTCGCAACCAGCGAAGCGGAGGCCCGCCGCATCGAGCAGGGTCTCGCAACACTGCGGGCAGGCTTCAGCCAAGAATCACGGATACGGGTGCTGTACGAGATCTGGAACGATCCGCTGCAGACCATCAACGGCGACCACCTGATCAGCCAGGTCATCTCCCTCTGTGGTGGCCACAACGTATTTGCCGACGCCCCCACACTCGCGCCCCGGGTCAATATCGAGTCGGTACTGGCGCTGGCGCCACAGGCGATCGTCGCCAGTGGCATGAGCAATTCCCGGCCGCACTGGCTCGACGAGTGGCGCCGCTACCCCTCCCTGCCCGCGGTGCGCGACAACGGCCTGTTCTTCATCCACCCGGACCTGCTGGAGCGGCCGACCGCGAGAGTGCTGCTGGGAGCGCAGTCCCTGTGCGAACAACTGGCCACCCTGCGGGATCTGCCGCCCGGAGACCCTACCGGGACCTGAAGTCCGGGGCCCCGCCTCCGCCCGGGTCATCGATGCTTGCCAGCCGCAGTGTGTTTGCTAAGCTGCGCACTCCACGCGACACTCTACACGACACTCCACACGACACCGACAAGACAACAACAGCGAGACGCCAGTATGAAACCTGAAACCATTGCCCTGCACGCGGGCTACACGGGTGACCCCACCACCCATGCAGCCACGACGCCGATTTACCAGACCACCTCCTATACGTTCGATAACACCCAACACGGCGCGGACCTGTTCAACCTCGCGGTGCCGGGCAATATCTACAGCCGCATGATGAACCCTACCAACGCGGTGCTGGAGCAGCGCCTGGCGGAACTGGAAGGCGGCATCGGCGCGTTGGCGGTGGCATCGGGCATGGCCGCCATTCGCTACGCGATAGAGGCTATCGCGGAAGTCGGCAGCAATATCGTCAGCACCACCCAGCTTTACGGCGGCACCTACAACCTGTTTGCCCATACCTTTCCCCGCCAGGGCATCGAAGTGCGATTTGCACAAGCAGATGACTTCAACATGGCGGCGTCACTGATAGATGAAAACACCAAGGCCCTGTTCTGTGAGTCCATCGGCAACCCCGCCGGCAATGTGGTAGACATCCGCAAGTGGGCGGAGATCGCCCACAGCGCCGGCGTACCGTTGATTGTCGACAATACCGTGGCAACCCCCGTACTGTGCCGGGTTTTCGACCACGGCGCCGATATCGCGGTACACTCGCTCACCAAGTACATCGGCGGCCACGGCACGACCCTTGGCGGGGCCATCGTCGACTCGGGCAACTTCGACTGGGCCGCACACGCCGACCGGTTCCCGATCCTGAACACCCCGGACCCCTCCTACCACGGCGTGGTGTATACCGAAGCCATGGGAGCGGCCGCCTATATCGGCCGTTGTCGCGTGGTGCCACTGCGCAATACCGGCGCGGCGATGTCACCGCACAGCGCGTTTCTTATCATGCAGGGGCTCGAGACGCTCTCCCTGCGGATGAAGCAGCACTGCAAGAATGCGGAGAAAGTGGCGAAGTACCTGCGCAAACACCCCCAGGTAACATGGGTAAACTACGCCGGGCTCAAGGACAGCCCCTACCGGGAGAACTGCAAACAGTTCTGCGGCGGCAAAGCCGCGGGCATACTCAGTTTCGGCATCGAGGGCGGCTTCGAGGCGGGGGGACGCTTTATCGACGCCCTGCAGCTGATCCTGCGGCTGGTCAATATCGGCGATGCCAAGTCGCTGGCCTGCCATCCCGCCAGCACCACCCATCGCCAGCTGAATCCGGAGGAACTCGCATCCGCCGGCGTCAGTGAGGACATGGTGAGACTATCGATCGGT
>JAZBNW010000070.1:0-20374 GCA_036350855.1 Halieaceae bacterium | reverse complement strand
TGGTACAGGCTGGCCACTGCGTGCAGGCCGATCAGGAAATAGCCCACTTTGCCGGCGGTTTCATGGATCTCCTCCAGGGTATGCGCAAGCTCCTCGTTCTCGCCCATAAGCGCCGGAAGCTCGATACCGTAAAAGGGGATAGGCTTGCCCTCGCCGCTGAGTATCAGCCAGCCGGCCAGGGGCATCAGGATCATCAGGGCGTAGAGGGCGACATGCACGAGTTTTGACAGGAGGTTCTGCCAGCCCGGGATCGGGGGCGTGATGGCGGGTGTCAGCTGGGTCAGGCGCAGGGCGAGACGCAGCCATACCAGGGAAAAAACCGTCAGCCCGAGGGTAAAATGCCAGCTCTTCAGGGCCTCCCTGGGATCGCTGCCCTTGGGATACAGTTCCCGCAGCTCGATGCAGGCGTAGACGCCAACCAACAGTAAAAACATCAGCCAGTGCATCGCCATGGACAGCGAGCCATAGCGGTCATTCGTATTGGTCAAGCCCATACCGGTTCTCCACACAGGATTTTTTCAGCGAGGGGATCATCCCTGTTTCAAGCAGGGTTGTCCAGATCACCCGGACGACCTTACCGGACAACGATGGCAGGCTTTAACTGAAGTGGATGGGGAAACCTTGGTCTGACGGCAGATTGCTTTATGATGTGGTGGCCGGGGAGCATCAGGGGTCCGGAGTTCCATGGCCAGCGCCATCTCCGGACTCCGCGCACACCTGGCCGACGCCATCGATTCAGCCCATCGGGCTGTTTCCCGACAGCCGGGGGAATAACATGCGCTGCAGACTGTTGATTGTGCTGATCGCACTCCTTGCACTACTGGTGCTGCCGGCTTGCGACAATACGGACCAGGGGGCCGCGGTCGGTGACACGGCCGGGGCGCCGGATGAGGGACCTGACGGGGAGCCGAGCGAGGCACAGGGCCTGGCTGAGCTGGAGCGCAGTTTCCGCACGCAGCGCCTCACCGGCGACCTGGACGCCATACGCAAGCGCGGCTATATCCGGGTGCTGGTGCCCTACAGCAAAACCTTCTTTTTTTACGAGGGCGCCAGGCCGCGGGGCCTGGCCTACGAATTCATGGAGTCCTTCGCCAAAGAGTTGCGCAAGCGGCCCGGCGGCGGCAAACCCTTCCCGTTGACGGTGGTCTACCTGCCGACGGCCCGCGACCGAATGATCCCCGGCATCGTCGAGGGTCTGGGGGATATCGCTATCGCGGGACTGACCGCCACTCCGCAGAGAAAGGCCGAGGTGGACTTCGCGACACACGCCTCGCTCCCGGTGGCGGAGGTTCTGGTGACCGGCCCCGGCGCGCCCCGCCTGGAGACCATCGACGACCTGGCCGGGCAGCGCGTGTTTATCCGCGGCTCGAGCAGTTACCACGAGACCTTGCGGGGACTCAATACGCGCCTTCGCTCAGCCGGCAAGCCGGAAGTGAAGATCGTTGAAGCAGATGAGAACCTGGAGATCGAGGACATCCTGGAACTCGTCGCCAACGGTGTCGAGACGATCACGGTGGCTGACGACTACCTGGCGCGATTCTGGGCGGAGAGTATGGAGGGCATCACCGCCCGTGAGGATATCGTGCTCGGCGAGGGTCGACTGCTGGGGCCGGTCGTTCGCAAGAACAGTCCGCAGCTGATGGCCGCCCTCACCGCGTTCCAGAAGACCCACGGGCTCGGGACCCTGTACGGCAACGTGGTGTTCAAGCGCTATTTCAGGGACAACCCCTGGGTGCAGAACCCGAATGCCAGTGTTGAACGCAAGCGCTTCGAGAAAGTCCTGCCACTGTTCAGCCAGTACGGCAAAGCCTATGACTTCGACGTACTGCTGCTGGTAGCCCAGGGTTACCAGGAGTCAAAACTCGACCAGGCTACCCGCAGCCGCGGCGGGGCCGTGGGGGTCATGCAGATCAAACCCGCCACGGCAAAAGGTGATCCGGTGAATATCCTCGACGTAAAGACCAACATGGATAACAACATTCACGCCGGGGTAAAATACCTGCGCCATCTGGCGGACGATTATTTCGGGGATCCGGAGATCACGCCGCTGAATCGCCACCTGCTCGCCATCGCCGCCTACAACGCCGGCCCGACACGGGTGCAGGCGCTGCGGCGCAAGGCGGAAACCGAGGGGCTGGACCCGAATGTCTGGTTCAACAACGTGGAGCTGGTTTCCGCCCGGGAAGTGGGCCGCCACAATGTGGACTACGTGCGCAATATCATGAAGTACTGGATGGCTTTTCGCCTCGCAGCCGAACTGGACAAGCCGGTCTACCCGCAATGACGAGGCACAGGCTCATTCCACTGGTCGCGCTCAGCGCAATCCTGGCCCTGCTGCCCGCCCCCGCCATGACGGGCGCACCGCCAACGGCGCGGGAGCCGGTCGCCGAGACCCTGCACGGGGTCAGGCTCGTCGACCCCTACCGCTGGCTGGAGGGGACCGAACAGGGCGACATCACCGACGAGGTCGCCGCCTGGACCGACCGGCAGAACGCGCACACCCGGCAGGTGCTGGATCAACTGCCGGGCCGCGAGGCGCTGGAACAGCGTCTGCGCCAGTTGATGGAGGTACCGGCCGTTTCGGCACCCGGCATGTACGGGACACGCTACTTTTACAGCCGCCGGGAGGGCGGCCAGCCCCAGGCTGTGCACTACGTGCGCGACAGCCTCGACGGCAGGGAGCGGGTGCTGCTGGACCCCCAGGCCATCGACCCCACGGGACTGACGACGGTGGCCTGGACGGCCCCCGGTAATGACGGCAGGCTGATGGCTTTCGGCATGTACCGGTCGGGGGATGAAAACAGCGTTCTGTATGTGATGGACGTCGACAGCGGTGACTGGCTGGCGGAGGAGATCCCCGGCAAAGTGGGGCTCGTTCGCTGGCTGGAGGACGACAGCGGCTTCTATTACCGGCGCCTGGAAGACCTGGAGGACCCCTACTCCTACACTGTCAAACTGCACCGGCTGGGCACACACCACCGCCAGGACAGGGCGCTGTTTCGCCAGCGCGACCTGGATTTTTTCTATCGGGACCTGGACAAGTCCGCTGCGGAACTGGAGGCGCTGAAAACCACCTGGGGACCCGGCGCCCTGATCTCCCGGGACGGCAAATGGATGGCGGTCTATTACTGGACGGGCACCACCGGCGTGGACCTGTGGGTAGCCAGGCTGGAACAGTGGCGGCGCGGTGGTGAGCTCGAGCTCAAGCCCGCCGCCATCGGTATGCAGGGGCGACTGGGAGGCAGCCTTTTCAAGGGTGACAAACTCTACCTGCAACACGCTTTTGATGCACCCAACGGCCGGGTATCGGTCATAGACCTGGCAAACCCCGGCTACGACAACTGGCGTGAGCTGGTGCCGGAGCGGGAGGATGCCGTCATTCGCAGCACATCCTTCGCCCGGGACGTGGTGGCAGTCGGTTACCTGGCGAACGCCCACAGTAAAATCAGCCTGTTCGACCTGAAAGGGAAGTCCCTGGGAGACCTGGATCTGCCGGGGATCGGCAGTGCCGGCCTGAGTACCGCGGAGGATCGCAACGAGGCTTTCCTGGTATTTTCCAGCTACAACATGCCGCGCAGCATCTACCACCTGGACCTGACGCGTGCCGGCCGCACGCTGTGGGCGAGACCCGAGGTGCCGGTAGACCCCGGCGCCATCGAGGTAAAACAGGTCTGGTATCAATCCCGGGACGGCACACCCGTATCCATGTTTATCGTGCACCGCAAAGGCCTGAAGCTCGACGGCAAGAACCCCACCATCCTCTACGGCTACGGGGGGTTCAACACACCACTGACACCGGGCTTCTCCGCCACCCTGTTTCCCTGGTACGAGGGCGGCGGCGTCTACGCGGTGGCCAACCTGCGCGGCGGTGGCGAGTACGGCAGCGCCTGGCACACGGCGGGCATGCTGGAGAGGAAACAGAACGTCTTCGATGACTTCATCGCGGCGGCACAATGGCTGATCGCGCAGGGCTATACCAACCCCGGGCAGCTGGGAATTGCCGGCGGCTCCAACGGGGGGTTACTGACCGGTGCGGTAGCGGTACAACGCCCGGACTTATTCGCTGCAGTCATCTCTGCGGTGCCCCTGCTGGACATGTTGCGCTACCAGAACTTCCTGATGGCGCGCTACTGGGTCCCCGAATACGGCTCCGCCGAGGATGCGCGGCAATTTGAATTCCTGCGGGCCTACTCGCCCTACCACAACGTCCGGCCAGGGATAAAATACCCGGCGATACTGTTTACCGCCGGCGAGAACGACAGGCGCGTTCACCCCATGCATGCCCGCAAGATGGCGGCGCTGATGCAGGCCAGTTCCGCCTCGGACCCGCAGCAGGCGCCGATCCTGCTCTGGGTGGACCGTGACGCGGGTCACGGCGCCGGCAAGCCCCTGGACCTGCAGATTCGCGACGTGGCGGACCAGCGCATCTTCATGATGTGGCAGCTGGGGATGCTCAGGGGCAAATAGTCCCGGTCGCAAGGTATGCTCCCGCCCGCGACATCCCCTGGGCCTGGCGTCATGAGGATCAGGAAAATTACCACCGATTAATCACACCGTGTTGTCACCTGTGCGACAAGTGCCTGTCGGACTTTCGGGTTACCTTTTGTGGCAGTGAAGTTATCTCCACCGCATACACAATAACGAGGTATAGCAATGACTCCCGTATCCCGAGCCGGATTGACCACTCTCTACAGCGCCACGCTGGCGGCCATCTTCAGCCTGCCCGCCCTTGCCCAGGAGGACGGGATGCTGGAGGAAGTGATCGTCACCGCCCAGAAACGGGCCGAGGATCTTCAGGATACCGCTATCGCCATCACAGCAATCAGCGGTTCTACAATGGATGACCTGAATATCAGCAACAGCGAGGACTACGAGGCGATCGTGCCATCACTGTCTGTGCGCACCTCACCCAACCGCCTGTTTCTGAGAGGTATCGGGCGGGTCACCAACTCCCTGGGCACCGAGCCCGGCGTTGCCGTTTATCTCGACCAGATCTACACCTCGGAGATCACGGTGCTGGGCAGGGCCAGCTCCCTTACCACCCGGCAGCTCGATGTGTTGCGCGGCCCCCAGGGTACCCTGTTCGGCCGCAATGCCACCGGCGGCGCTGTCAGCGTCACATCGAAGCGACCCACCCGGGAATATGAACACGAGCTGCGGGCAACAGCGGGCAATTACAGTCAGTTCAACTGGGGCGGCGCCTCATCGGGCCCGATCACCGACAAACTGGGCTACCGGGTCCACGCCTATGGCAACAGCCACGATGGCTACGTCAAGAATCGCGGTGGCAAGGATATCTTTGACGAGGACCACAAAGGCTGGGGTGCCCAGCTGAGCTGGGATGCCACCGACAAGCTCAATGTCTGGCTGAGCTGGGCAACCGACAGGACCGATGACGTGAGCAGCGGTGTCAATTTCGGCGGCTACCTGATCACACCCTACCAACCGACCCTGAAAACCCAGGACGGCTTCCTGTTTTCCGAGCAGTACCAGTGGAACAGGGAAAACCCCGCGGTACGAGACCGCTACAAGGTTGACCAGAACGACGAACTGCGCACCAGGAACTACAACAACAACAAGTACATCGCCCATGTCAGCTGGGACCTGGATAATGTGACCGTAAAATACATCGGCGGCTATTTCGAGGGTGACTACAGCGCAAAGAATGGTGACCTCGGGGGGACGTCCAACCCCGATGTCCGCGTAGTGGAAAGCGCGGCACAGAACTCCGAGAGTTACAGCCACGAGCTGCAGTTGATTTCCGCCAGCGATGGCCCGCTGCAGTGGGTTACCGGCCTGTACTACTATCACCAGAACGTGGAGCAGCCCTATGCGATCTCCAGCCTGGAAGGCGATTACCTGCAAAATACCGTGCCTGAAAACGACCTGTTCAACCCGGCCGCGATACAGCCCAATCGCAACCCCGCGGCACCCGAGCAATACTGGCAGAACGGTGACCTGGATGTCGACTCCTACGCCGCCTATGCGGATGGTAACTACAGTTTCAACGAGCAGTGGAAACTCACCCTGGGTATTCGCTACTCCTATGATGAAAAGGAGGGCGACGAGGCACAGTATGTGGTGGCGGATCCCTACGCGGCCCCCGGCGCCGACGTGCTGCCGCCCATCTGGGGTATCCTGGGCTTTCCTGCCAACTGTTGCGGCCTGCTGATAACCGATCCCCGGGAAGCCAGTCGCAAGCTCGATGACGACTGGAACAACGTGTCCGGCCGCGCGGTAATCGACTACAGGTACAGCGATGAGCAGATGGTTTACGCCAGCATCTCCAGCGGCTACAAGGCCGGTGGCTTCCGGCTGGGTTCACTGCAGGAAAATCCCAGCTTCGACCCGGAAGAGGTGATCTCCTACGAAATCGGCTACAAGGGCACCTACGCCGACGTGCTGCGGGTCAATGCCGCCGCCTACTTCTATGACTACAGTGATATGCAGGTGCTGGTAGATTCGCTTAACGACGTGAACCTGCCCGTGCCGGAGATCGTCAACGCCGACGAGGCCGAAGTGAAGGGCTTTGAAGTCGAGGCCACCTGGCTCGCCACCGACGCCCTCACGCTGATGGCCAATTACAGCTATACAGACGGCGAATACACCAAATTCTGCTGCGCCGTGGATACCATTGGTGACCCGGACGGCGGCGAGCAGGACCTGTCGGGGAACCCGCTCACCCAGGCGCCGAAGAACAAGATTTTCACCAATGCGAGCTACTCCTGGAACCTGGATTCCATGGGTGAGCTGGTACTGTCGGGCAGCTACTCCTGGGTGGACAGCCGCCAGTACGACGTCTTCAATACGGCCGCCACCCAGGCGGACTCCTATTACCGGGTAGATGCGAGCGTGACATGGTTCAGCCCGTCACAGGATATCCGCGTTATCATGGCCGGCAAGAACCTGACCGAAGAGGAGACCTGGGTCAGCCTCAACCGGCTCAATGAATTCGGCGCGATCAGCGGCTACGCCAACGAGCCCATGACCTACAGCCTGGAAGTCCAGTACACCTTCTGATATGCCCGCTATGGCGCGCAAGTCCCCGCGGGCCTTGCGCGCCATGCAGCGGAAGGTTCAGAATACGGTCAACCCAACTCTACATGGTGCCCGGCCGTGACCCATTCAAACTCAGTCCGTGTCATCCGCCACAACTGCCCCGGTAAGCATTCTTGAGTATGAAGCCTCCTCATGCCCTGCTCGCGCTGACCGATGGTCCCAGGGCGCTGGCGGACGTCGCCTGCCTGGGCGTTGCCGCCCCGCTGCTGCGCAGGATGCCAAAATGCCGGGGCAATCACAGCGTGATGGTGATTCCCGGATTCCTCGGGAGCGACGCGGGCAACGGCCCGCTCATTCGATACCTCCGCGACCTGGGCTATCAGGCCACCGGCTGGGGGCAGGGTCGAAACCTGGGCACAGCCAGTTTCAACCCGGAATCCCTGCAGGCAAAGCTGCAGGAACTGCTGGCCAAGGGTGACGGCAAGGTCTCCCTGGTGGGTCACTCCCTGGGCGGTATCTATGCCAGGGAGATTGCGCGCAGGGAGCCGCAAATCGTGCACCAGGTCATCACCCTTGGCAGCCCTTTCGGTCGAGGGCACAGGAACGCCTCGCACCCGGCCCGTTTATATCGGCGCCTGAACCCCGCTGAAGCGCCCGGGGATAGGGACGATACGCTCTGGATACCCCCACCGGTACCCACCACCGCCATCTACACCAAAGGCGACGGCGTGGTGAACTGGCGCACCTCGCTGCAGGAAGGCAGCTATGCCCACGTCCATAATATCGAGGTGCTGGGCAGCCACATCGGCCTGAATATGAATGCCGCGGTGTGGTACTGGGTCGCCAAAAAGCTCGCGAAAATTTAATTCCCGGCCCAGCCACGCTATAGTGGCGGGCCCTGCAGTATCGACCTGCCTCCATCAAATCAATTAAAGCAACCCGACTGGAACCCGCCATGACCTACAACACCCTGCGCTACGAAGTGGCCGACAACATCCTTACCCTGACCCTTAACCGCCCCGACCAACTCAACTCCTTCACGGTTGAAATGGCGAACGAGCTGATCGACGCCTTCAGTCGCGCCAGCGACGATGACGAGGTGCGCGCGATCGTGGTCACGGGTGAAGGCAGGGCGTTCTGCGCCGGCATGGACCTCACGGCGGCGGGCAATGTGTTCGGCCTGGATGAAAACCTGCAGCCGACCATGGACGACATGCGCAATCGCCTGGACGATCCGCAGATGATCGCCAGTGTGCGCGATACCGGCGGCCGCGTAACCCTGGCCATCTACGACTGCAAGAAACCGGTGATCGCCGCCATCAACGGCGCCGCCGTGGGTATCGGCGCCACCATGACCTGCGCGATGGATATCCGCCTGGCCTCGGAACACGCCCGCATCGGCTTCGTGTTCAACAAGATCGGTATCACGCCGGAGGCCTGCTCCAGCTGGTTTCTGCCCCGCATCGTCGGCATCTCCCAGGCACTGGAGTGGTGCTACACCGGTGATATCCTCAAAGCGGACGAGGCGCTGGCCGGGGGTTTTGTCAAGGCGGTACTGCCCGCGGACAAGCTGCTGGAAGAGGCCTACGGGATCGCCGGGAGGATTGCCCGGCACAGCCCGGTCGCCATCGCGCTGACCCGCCAGATGATGTACCGCAATGCCGCCCAGCCACACCCGATAGAAGCCCACCGGGTGGACTCACTGGCGATCTTCTACGCCAGCCAGAAAAGCGGCAAGGAGGGCGTGGCGTCCTTCCTGGAAAAGCGCGCACCGGTTTTTACCGACAAGGTTTCCACCGACATGCCGCCCTTCTACCCCTGGTGGTAGTGATCCGCAGCCGGCGTTATCGCTGCCCCAGACCCGCGAATTCGAGCACGCGGGCTTCGACATAGTCGTAAAAGGGATTCCATCGCAGCCGCAGCAGATCGGTGCCCGATACCTGCAGGACGCCGCGCTCGCCCCTGGGTGCCAGGTCACCCAGCTGGATGCCAGGGCTGTCGGGCGCCGCAGGTCCGCCGTAGACGGGATCGAGAGGCGAAAACGGCAGCGCCACGTGGGAGAGTGAGAAAATACCCGGCGGCCATTCGTTGAGTACCGTGGTTGCAGATACGGCATCGTCGGTGTGCAGCGTGGTGCTGGCCACGACGCGGTCGCTTTCGGCATTTTCATTCGTCACGATCGTGATATCGAAGCTGCGCACAGCTTTCCTGAGCAGGGGTTCGAAGACCACCCGTGGGTCCTCCCGCAACAGCAGCCCGACCTCGGCGCGGCGATTGATGTCGAACAGGACCAGTTCGTGGTTTGCCGGCGGCAGCCTATCAAACAGGTTGGCGACAAGGGCAGAGGCGGTCACCGTTGCATCGACACCGGATTGAAAGGCGAGAATGGGCGGTAAACCCTCGAGTTTTCCCGTTCCCTGAAGTGCACCCAGTCGCTGCTGGATATGCGCCGTGATCCGGTAGGCCAGATCCCCCGCGTTCACCGCGAAGGAGCCGTATTTGTAGGGATCGTATTCGGGCAACAGGGCGTTCCAGGCCAGTTTTTCCAGCCCCAGCAGGTGTCCAAGCCGAGCCTGCCACACCGCCAGGGCCGCCACCCTCGACAAGCCGATTTCCGGTGACAGCAGGACCACTCCCGCTACCCCGGGGAGGGCGCTGTCATCCAGCGTGGCGAGCGTGTACTCCACTGCAAGCGCGCCCCCGTTGGAATACCCCACCAGGTAGACCGGCTTGTCGCCGACCAAGCCGCGCACATGCCGCACCGCGAGCCGGACTGCAGCGGCCATGTCCTGCCAGCGGGCTTCCACCAGGCCGGAGGGCGCGGTGCCATGACCCGGAATACGCAGCCCCAGTACCGTGGCGCCCTTGCGGTGCATGGCCTGACCCAGCGCGCGCATGCTGTAGGGGGAGTCCGACAGCCCGTGCAACAGCACCACTCCCGCCTGCGGCTGCTCACTGAGCCATTCGAAGCTGCGATTCCAGTTTCTCGGCCAGCGGCCCGGATCGGCGAGACTGCCGCGACTGTAGCGGTTGATGGCGTTTTCACGTCCAACCGGGACCTCGGCGTAGACCAACTGGTCGAGCTGCTTGAACAGTCGACCCTCCAGCGCCAGATACTGTCCGAAATCCGCGACATCGGACCTGACCGTGAATTCCTCATCGAGATCTGCGAGGTGCCACACCGACAGGTCCGGACGACTGTCCAGCAGGTAGACGAAGACAGCCAGGGCCGCCACGAAAAAGCCGGCGAGCCAGGCGGCCAGAATACGGGTCATGGAAAGTGCCCGTTTAGCGATGTGAGTACGCACCATTACATCTTAGTCCATGGGTATCAGGGCCCAGTGTAACGCCTATCGGGCACCGGTGCCGCAGCGCCGGGCCAAGCGGCGTCGACGAAAAGCGATCGCCTGGCCGCTTGCAACATCCGGGTGGCACAGCAGCGCGTATACCCGGTATTCTTGCGTCACCCATTCTTACCGGCAACGTCTCCTCCATGGCCAGAGAGCTCACCTTCCGCCCAAGCCTGCTCCTGCTGCTGATGTGCTGCCAGCCACCGACGGCCCTGGCGCAGGAAGACGTCAGGGCCGTCCCGGTGGCGGTGGCAACGGTACAGGAGCGCGACATCCAGCGGGTGCTCGACCTCACCGGCACCGTCACGGCCATGCGCTCCGCACGACTGTCGGCAGCCACCAGTGGACTGGTGGCAACCCTGCAGGTGGACATGGGCAGCCGCGTCGAGGCGGGACAGTTATTGCTGGAACTCGACCCGGAGCTCGCCCAGCTGCAACTCGACAGCGCCCAGGCGCAGGTGGAACAGGCAGACGCTGCGCTGCAGGATGCAAGGCGCCGGCTGGCCGAGGCCCGTACCCTCGTGCCCCAGCGCAGTATCGCCGAGAGCGTTGTGCGCGACATCGAGGCAGAGGTAGCCGGTGACGAGGCGGCCTCGCACCGGGCCCAGGCAGAGGCGGGGTACCGCCGGGGAATCCCGCAGCGGCACCAGCTGCGCGCGCCCTTCGATGGCGTGGTCAGCGCCAAACTGACAGAACTGGGGGAGTGGATAGACCCGGGACAGCCGGTGCTGGAGCTGGTGGCGCTGGATGACGTGCGCCTGGATTTCCCGGTGTCGGAGGACTACCTGGCGGATATCCGCCCGGACACGCCCCTGAGCCTGAGCCTGAGCGCCGATCCGGACCAGGTATTCGAAGGCACGGTCGACACCGTGGTGCCCATCACCGACCCCGGCGCCCGCACCTTCCTGCTGCGGGTGCTGGCCGCGAACCCCGACCAGCGCCTGCTGCCGGGCATGTCGGTGCGGGCCCGGCTGCACCTGGCCACCGGGCGGCGCGGGCTGGCGGTGCCCCGGGACGGCATCCTGCGCTTCCCGGACGGCCGGGTGGTGGTATGGACGGTGGAGGACGGCGTGGCCCGGGAGAACCTGGTCATTCCCGGGCTGGCCTTCGACTCGCTGGTGGAGATCCGCGAGGGCCTGCAGGCCGGGGCCACGGTGGTGGTGCGGGGCAACGAGGCCCTGCAGAACGGCCAGCCCGTCACCAGCCGCCAGACAGCGACAGGCAAATAGGAGCATGTTCGAGCAGATCATCAGGCATGGCACCCTGCTGACGGTGAGTGTGCTCATCATCTGCATCCTGGGGATATTCGCCGCCCTGCGTATTCCCGTGCAGATGATTCCGGACCTGGATGTACGGACGATCGGCATACGCACGAGCTGGCCCGGCGCCACCCCCCAGGACGTGGAAAAGGAAATACTGGTCGAGCAGGAGGACTACCTGCGCAACCTGCCCGCACTGTCGCGCATCACCGCCACCGCCCGCAGCGGCTCGGCGGAGATCGAGCTGGAGTTTCCCTTCGGCACCGACGTCACCGAGATGATGATCAGGGTGAACAACGCCCTGAGCCAGGTGCCCTCATACCCGGAAAATGTCGACGAACCGACGATCTACGCCAATTCCTTCTCCGGCAACTACTTCATGTTCTTCAGTGCCGAGGCACTGCCGGGAAATCCCCGCCAGCTGGACATGAGCATGACGCTGGATTTCATGGAGGACAACGTCAAGCCGCGCCTGGCGTCGGTGACAGGCGTATCCGAGGTGGCCGTGTGGGGAGGGGAGGAGCGACAGATCCAGATTCTGGTGGATCCCGCCCGCCTGGCGCAGCGCGGGCTGACACTCACGGACCTGCGGGCGGCGATCCGCAGTCGCAACCTCGACCGCTCCGGCGGCACCATCGAAACGGGAAAACGCGAATACCTGCTGCGCACGATCGGGCGCTTCGAGAGCATCGAGGAGGTGGCGCAGCTGATACTGGCGCGCCGCGGCGACCAGGTGATCCGGCTGTCCGATGTGGCCCAGGTCAAGCTGGGCCAGTTCGAAAAACGTGCAGTCGCCCGCTACAACGGCGCGCCGCATATTTTTATCGCCCTGCGACGGGAGCCCGGCTCCAACGTCATCGACATCAAGCGGCTGATGACCGCTGAAATCGCCGCCGTCAACCGGGAGCTGCTGGAGCCGGCGGGTATGCAGATAAGGCCGATCGCGGACGACGTGCGCTACGTCGAGGAGTCGGTAAAAAACGTCTGGCAGAACCTGATCCTCGGCGCCCTGCTCGCCACGGCGGTGATGTACCTGTTCCTGCGCTCTTTCCGGGCCACCCTGGTGGGCGTGATGGGCATCCCCATCTGCATCATCGTCGCTTTTCTCGGTCTGTTGCTGGCGGGCCGCACCGTCAATGTCATCTCGCTGGCGGGGATCGCCTTCGCCATCGGCATGACCCTGGACAACAGCATCGTGGTACTGGAAAGCATCGAGCTGGAGCGGCGGCGCGGCGCGGGCCGCTTCGAGGCGGCACTGAACGGCGTCAGGCAGGTATGGCCGGCCGTGTTCGCCTCGACGATGACGACGGTGCTGGTGTTCATCCCGGTGGCGTTCGTCGAGCAGGAGGCGGGGCAGCTCTACTCCGATGTGGCGATCGCTATCTCCGCCGCCATCCTCGCCTCCATGCTGGTGGCGGTGACAGTGCTGCCGGCGGCGGCCGCCCGGCTGAGTTTCGGCAAGGGGGAAAGCGGCCGCGGGGGCAAGGTGGAATTCCACCGCAGCCGGGACGCCACGCTCAAGCTGGTACACAGCACTATCGCCACCCCCGGCCGGCGCATCGCCTGTATCGCCATTACCTCGATACTCAGCCTGGTGGTGATCTGGCAACTGACGCCGGCGGCGGAATACCTGCCGGAGGGAGAGGAGCCCAAGGTCTTTGCCTCGATGAACGCTCCGCCGGGGTACAACCTGGCGGCGATGGAGAAGGTGGGCTACGAGGTGGAGGAGTGGCTGCTGCCCCATGTGAATGCGGATCCCGAGTTGTTCGACCGGGGTGACAGCGAGGTTCCCGCGATCGCGTACATGACACTGCGCATCGCCAATAACCAGGTCAGGATTATCGCAGAGCCACTGAGAGCCGCCGATATCGAGCCCCTGATGGACGCGATCACGCGCAAGTACCAGGAGTATCCGGGCATGCGCGCCTTCGCGGCCCGGGGTTCGATCATCAGCAGCAATGACGGTGGCACCCGCAGCATCAATCTGGATATTTCCGGCCCCAACCTGGCCACCATTTATGACGTGGCCCTGACGGCCTACCGCCGGGCCGGGGAGGTATTCGAGGATCCGCGCATCCAGAGCCAACCCGGCTCCCTGACCCTGGCCCAGCCCATGGTGGAAGTGAGGCCGCGCTGGGAACGCGCCGCCGAGCTGGATATGACGGCTGACTCCCTGGGGTTCACCGTGGCGGCCCTGACCGACGGCAGCTATGTGGATGAGTTTTTCCTCGAGGACGACAAGATCGACATCTACCTGTACAGCGACGTGGGACAGGACGCCAACCTCGACACCCTGGCGCGCCTGCCGCTCTACGCGGGGGCGGGCAAGGTACTGCCGCTGGGGGCGGTGGCAGACATCACCGAGACCGTCAGCAGCAGCGTGGTACGCCGGGTCAATGGCCGCCGCACCGTCACACTCAATATCATTCCACCCAGGGCGGTCCCGCTGGAGACAGGGGTGGCACAGGTGCGCACCGAGGTGGTGGATGATATGCGCCTGCGCGGCGAAATCCCGGCGGACGTCAATGTGGCGATCTCCGGCGCGGCGGACCAGCTCGACGCCACCCGCGAGGCCCTGCTGGGTAACTACCTGGTTGCGCTGCTGGTGATTTACCTGCTGATGGTCGCCATCTTCAACCACTGGGGTTACCCGCTGCTGATCATGACCTCGATTCCGCTGGGCATTGCCGGCGGTATTGTCGGATTGTGGTTGCTGAACGCGGTCGGCGGCCTGCTGCCGCTGCTTGGCATGACTGCCATCGTCCAGTCCTTCGACATGATCTCCATGCTGGGCTTCCTGATCCTGATGGGCACGGTGGTCAACAATCCCATCCTCATCGTGCACCGGGCGGTGCAGAATTTTGACCAGCAGCAGATGGCGCCGCTGGCCGCCGTCACCGAGGCGGTGGAGGCGCGCCTTCGACCCATTGCGATGTCCACCATCACCACCCTGTGCGGCCTGTCCCCGCTGGTACTGATACCCGGGGCGGGCACTGAGCTGTACCGGGGGGTGGGTGCCATCGTGATGTTCGGCATCATCGGTGCTGCCCTGGTCACCCTGACCATGCTGCCGGCGCTCACCGTGGTGGTACTGAACCTGCGCAGACGACTTGCCGGCCTTGCAGGCGACTCGTGATACTTCCGCGCTACCGGGTGACCGCGCTGTCGCCTTCCGGCTCCCCACCCGGAACCATAATCCGCCCCAGCAACTGCCTGATATCCCGACCCACATAGTAAAGCACCGGCACCAGGAACAGGGTCACCGCCGTGGCGAACAGCACGCCGAAGGCGATGGAGATTGCCATCGGTTTGACAAACTGGGCCTGGATGGACGCTTCCAGCTGAATCGGCAACAGCCCCATGAATGTCGTGATCGACGTGAGCAACACCGGCCGGAAACGCCGCACGCCGCCCTCGATGACCGCCTGCCGCCAGTCTTGCGCACCACTGCGCAAGCGCTCATTGATATGGTCCACCAGCACCAGGCTGTCATTGACCACGATACCGGAGAGGCCGATCATGCCGATCGCCGACAGGATGCTGACGCTGTTGCCGAGGATGAAATGCCCGAGAATCGCCCCGGTGATACCGAAGGGAATGACCGACATGATCAGCAGGGGCTGCCCGTAGCTGCGCAGGGGAATCGCCAGCGCGGCGTAGATCATGATCAGGATGGCGACGGCGCCGAGACCCAGCGAGTCCGTGGTCTCGGCCTCTTCCTCCGCCTCGCCGCTCAGGCGGGAGGATACCCCGGGGTAGCGGGACAGGATCTGCGGCAGCAGTTTTTCGACGATCTCCTGATTGACCACGCCGGGCTCCACCAGGGACTTGTCGACGTCCGCCTCCACGTTGACCACCCGCTGACGATCGAACCGCTTGATCGCACTCACTCCGGTGCGCTCCCGCGCTTCACCCACCACCTCGAAGGGCACCTTGCCGCGCCCCGGCACGTCTATCCACATTGAGCGCAGGGACTCCAGGGTGGCCCGCTCCTCAACGGGAAAACGCACATAGACCCGAACCTCGTTGCGGCCGCGCTGAACGCGCTGGATTTCAGCACCGAAAAAGGCCTGCCGGACCTGGGTGGCCAGCTCCACCTGTCCCAGGCCCAGGGCATCACCCTCGGGCGTGAGCCTGATATCAAGCTCCGCTGCCCCGGCATCGAAACTGTCCCGGATATCGAATACACCCTCGTAGGCCTTCAGTGCGACCTTCAACTCGGCTGCGGCCGCGCGCAGTGAATCCAGGTTCCGCCCCGCCAGTTCAATATCGACGGGGGAGCCCGAGGGCCCGGCATTCGCGTTGAAAATGAGGGACTGCACACCGCTGAGCTCGCCCAGGCTTTCGCGCATCCACCTGGCCAGCTCAACGGAGGTGATATCCCGCTCGGTGCTGGGCAGCAACTCCACGGTGACCTGTGACTCGGTATCCTCGGTGGAGATGGACATCAGTTCCTGGATCACACTTTGCGCGGAACCGGTTTCCTCCCGGTAGCGTTCATCCATGGCCCTTGCGGCCTCTTCAATCCGCAGCGTGTGGGCATGAGTCAGCTGCCACGGCGTGCCCTGGGGCATTTTCAGACTGACAAAGATCTGGTCCGAGGGAACACTGGGGAAGAACACAAAGCGAACGATACCCGCCGGTACCAGCGCCAGGCAGACCAGCAGCCCCCCCAGGAAAATGGCGAGTGTGGTGTAGCGCATGCCCACCGCCCGCTCCAGCAGGCGGCGGTAATGGGTATCGGCAAAACGCTGCAAGCCCCGGGCACAGGCCTGCTGCAGGGTGGCCAGCCGCCCCCGCAATGAGCCGGGTTTATACTGCTGCTGGCCGATGCGAAGATGGCGCAGGTGAGCCGGCAGGATCAGCTTGGTTTCCAGCAGGGAGAACGCCAGGCAGAAGATAACCACAACCGCGATATGGGAAAAGAACCGCGCCATCCCGTCATCCAGAAACAGGGCCGGGACAAACGCGATCATCGTGGTCATCGCGCCGAAGATGGTCGCTACGGCGACCTGCCTCACGCCCCTTACGATACTGTCCACACCCTGCCCTTCCTGTTCCAGCCGGGTGTAGGCGCTCTCCGCCGTGACGATCCCGTCATCGACCAGCATCCCCAGCACCAGGATGAAACCGAATACCGAGATGACATTGATCGACACGGGCAATCCCAGCAGGTTGATCGCCAGCAGCGAGCCGAGGATAGAAAAGGGCACACCCAGCATGACCCAGAAGGCCAGGCGCAGGTCCAGGAACAGGGCCAGCGTGATCAATACCAGCAGGGCACCCTGGACGGCACTGGACAACATGAGTTCGATACGGCCCTTGAGGATGACGCTGCGGTCCGACCAGGCCGTCAGCTCGACACCATGCGGCAACCCGGCCTGTTTGCTTTCGACGAACTCGCGCAACTGGCGGGTAATCGCCAGCACGTCCTGGTCACCAACCCGGTCGACCTCAAGGGTCAGGCTGGCCTTGCCGTTGAGGCGGCTCAATACGGGCTGGTCGGCAAAGGTATCCCTGACGGTTGCCACATCACCCAGGGCTATCCTGGTGCCATCGTCCCTGGTGATCAGGGTCAGGTCGGCAAACTCTTCTCCGGTATACGCCTGCCCCACCGAGCGCAGGGTTATGGAGCCGTCGTCAGTGCGCAGCTTGCCCCCCGGCAGGTCCCGCGAGCGCGCCTGCACCGCCCTGACCACGTCGGTGAAGCCCAGGCCGTAGCGGCGCAGGGAGGTGTCCGACACCTCGATGGACACCTCGTAATCCCGCTCACCGCTGATCGATACCTGGGTGATTCCCGGGATCGCCAGCACTTCATCGCGCAATTCCTGCGCATAATCCTTGAGCTGGCGCTCCTCCAGTGAGCCATAGAGCGTCAACCGCATTGCCCGGGTGCGCGACAGCACCTCGTCGATGACAGGTTCCTCCGCATTCAGCGGGAATGCGGTAATACCGTCAACCCGCGACTTCACCTGGCCGAGCGCCTTGGCCATGGGAGTACCCGGCTCGAGCTGCACGGTCACCACGCCAACACCCTCGCGTGCCACCGAGCGGATCTCGTCCACGCCGACGATGTCCTGGATCGCGTCCTCGATCCTGAGCACGATGCCCTCTTCCACCTCCTCCGGCGAACTGCCCGGGTAGGGTACGGTGATGGTCAGGGTCTCGGAGGGATAGGTGGGAAACACTTCCTTGGTGATACCGCCCAGTGAAGCCACGCCACCGACCATGATAACCAGCATCAACAGGTTGGCGGCAACCGGGTTACCCGCCATCCAGGCGATAATACCGCGCTCCTGTATGGGATCCACGCTAGGACTCCACCGCCACTGGCATACCATCCACCATCAGGTCCAGGCGCGACAGAATCACCTGGTCACCACTGACCAATCCCTCGCCAACAATGACGCTATCCTGTTCCCGGCGCAGCACAGTGACGGGGCGCTTGCGCATGCTGCCCTCCCTGAGCACGAAGACGGAATCTCCTTCGTGCAGGGCGGAGCGCGGCAGGCGGGTCGCCCGGGGTAACTCCATCCCCCGGATTTCGGCTTCCACGAACAGCCCGACCGACAGGGGTCGGGAATGTCTCGCCTCATCGTAGGGGGCCTCCACATCAGCCACCAGGTAGAACACCCGGGTCTGCTCATCGACACGCTGCTCCAGCCGCGCCAGGCGCGCCTGCCAGGTGTATTCGACAGTGCCAAACCTGGAGGAGAGTGTGGCCATGGGCCAGCTGCCATCGGCCGACTGGCCATAGCGGACAAAGGGGATATCCGAGGCCAGCAGTGGCAACCTGACCTCGACGCGGTCGGTGCCCAGCAGGCGCATCAGCTGGGAGCCCGCCTGGACATACTGCCCGAGGTCGACCCGCTTGATATCGATAATGGCATCGAACGGGGCCGCGATTTCCGTGTTGGCAAGGTCCATTTCCGCCTGGCGCAACCGGTCCTTCGCTGCCCGCACCTGCGCCTCGGCTTCAGCGATCGCGGCCCGTTTCACCACCACCTGCACTTCAGCCAGGGACAATTCCGCGCTGGCGACCGCGGCTCGCGCCGTCGACACCGCCACCTCGTAGTCGATGGGATCGATTCGCAACAGGGTGCTGCCCTGCCTGACGGCGCCACCCTCCAGAAATTCCGGCGCCACCCAGATAATCCGGCCCGACACCTCGGAGACCAGTTCGATATCCGTCCGCGGCACAACAACGCCGCGGGAGTGCACGGTGGTCTCTACCGGTCCGGGTTCGGCCGTCATTACCTCGACCAGCGGAATTGACGCCACGGCCTCACGGCGCGGCAGCTCAGGCCGGCTTTTGATCATCACCAGTGCAACCAGCGCTGCCGCCGCCAGGATCAGCAACGGCAGAAGGCGACGCATCCATTTGTTTTGCATTGATAGAAATCCAGGGCTGCGTAAAGAGGCTGTCGCCATGTTGCGCCGCGAGGGCGCCGTTGCCAGCGAAGCCGGAAAAGGCCCGCATGGTAACCCATCGTCAGCCCATTTTCCGTCTTTTGAGTGTGAAGAAGCGTAAAGGTTCTACGGCCGGCGGGGCTTGCCGGATCTTCCCGGGGCAGGCGTCCGCCCGGGCGGAAGACATGTCGGCACTAGGCAGGCCGACGCGGACGCACCAGGACCACGATGGAACGGCCATCGAGCGACAGCTCTTTCGACGCCAGCGGCGGCGTGTCAGCCAGCTCGAGAATATCCCCGGGGCTGTCGCGGCCGGTATCGATCACGCGCCGCCAGCCGGACAGGGGTTGCTGCAGGGTGAATGTCTGCTGCTGCCAACCACCATTGATCATCACGTAGAGGTCGGCATCATTTTCCGCTGCCCCGTCCAGGTAAAACGCCAGCTGATGCGACTCGAAAGACATATCGATGTCGGCCCCGGTACCGTGCCAGCGCACATCCTCCCGCCAGAATCGACTGCGGGCGAGGGTCGGGTGGCTCTTGCGAAAGGCGATCATCTTGCTGAAAAAACGATGAAAATCACGGTTATCTTCCAGCCGCTGCCAGTCCAGCCAGGATATCTCGTTGTCCTGGCAGTAGGGATTGTTATTGCCAAACTGGGTGTTCAGGAATTCGTCGCCGGCGCAGAACATCGGCGTGCCGTTGGCCAGCATCACCAGGCAACAGAAATTTTTTGCCTGTTGCCTGCGCAGGCGCAGCACAGCCGCGGGGGCACCGACGTCGCCCTCCCAGCCGCAGTTCCAGCTGAAATTGTCCCGGTGCCCGTCGCGGTTCTCCTCGCCGTTGGCCCAGTTGTGCCGCTCGTTGTAGGCCACCTGGTCGTACAGGGTATAGCCGTCGTGCGAATTGACGTAATTGACGCTCTGGTAGGGGTGGCAGGCGTTGAACAGGTCGTCGGGGAAGGCATCGTCGCTGCCGTACAAGCGGCACATCACGGCGGCCACCATGCCCTGGTCGCCTTTGACGAAGCGGCGGATGTCATCGCGAAACTTGCCGTTCCACTGGAACCAGCGCTTGCCGGGAAAGGCAGAGCCCAGCTGGTAAAGGCCGGCGGCGTCCCAGGGTTCGGCGATCAGGCGGACGCCGCCCAGCAGCGGATCGGCACGGATTGCGCTGACCAGTGGCGAATCCTCCAGACCGACCGACCCGTCCACATGCCGATTGAACACCGATGCCAGGTCAAACCTGAAGCCGTTGACGTGTCCCAGTTGTACCCAGGAGCGCAGGCTGTCGAGGACCATGCGACTCACATAACGATTGTTGCAGTGCAGGGTGTTGCCGGTGCCGGAAAAGTTA
>JAZBNW010000069.1:0-21648 GCA_036350855.1 Halieaceae bacterium | reverse complement strand
CCGCCAGCATGCTGTCGGCGTCCATCAATTACCCGCTGCGGGGAGCGGTGGCGTGGAAGTCCACCGTCGGCACCAATGTCGCCAGCGACGCGCTGGCCAACCTCGCCTCCAGCGGTGTCACCGGCGGGGCAATGGTGGTGGTGGGGGAGGACTACGGCGAGGGCTCCAGTATCATGCAGGAGCGAACCCACGCCTTTGCCATGAAGTCGCAGATGTGGCTGCTGGACCCCCGGCCCAACCTGCCACACATCGTCGATATGATCGAACACGGCTTCGCCCTGTCGGAAGCCAGCAGTACGCCCCTGTTCCTGATGGTGCGGATCCGCACCTGCCATGTCACCGGCGAGTTCCTTGCGAAGGACAATGTGCCGCCGCAAATCAACCGGGAGCACCCGGTGCAACCGGCGAGGCAGGCGGAGCGCATCATTCTCCCGCCGCTGATTTTCGAGCAGGAGCGGGACAAGGTGGCCAGGCGGCTGCCGGCGGCGATAGACTACATTGCCGCGCACAAGCTCAACGAGGTGTTCGAGGGCGAGCTCGACGATGTCGGGCTCATCCTGCAGGGCGGTCTGTACAACACGACCCTGCGGGCGCTCGAGCGCCTGGGGCTTGCGGACCCCTTCGGCAACAGCAGGATTCCGCTGTACGTCATGAACGTGACCTATCCCCTGGTGCCCGCGGAACTGGTCGGGTTCTGCGCCGGCAAGCGCCATGTGCTGATGGTGGAGGAGGGCCAGCCGAATTACATCGAGCAGGAGCTGGGGCTGGTGTTGCGCCAGGCCGACCTGCAGACCGTGCTGCACGGCAAGGACATACTGCCCAGCCACGGCGAATTTACCGGACAGGTCGCGTTCGACGGCATTGCCGGCTTCCTGCATCGGGCACAGCCCCGTGGCCTGGCGCTGGAAGACCTGCAGCGCCACCAGCAGCAGGCGCTGTTTGCCACACTGCCGACCGGGTTGGCGCAGTTGCTGAACCCCGAGGTGGTGCCGCGGCCGGCGGGCCTGTGCACCGGTTGCCCCGAGCGACCGCTGTTCAGCGCGATCAAGCAGGTACAGCAGGAGCAGGGCAGCGAGTTCCATATCTCGGCCGACATCGGCTGCCATTCCTTCGCGACCCTGCCGCCCTTCAACCTGGGCAATACCATCATGGGTTACGGCTTTTCCCTGGCCTCCTCATCTGCCATCCGCGCGAAGATACCCCACCGGGCCGTCAGCGTGATGGGGGACGGTGGGTTCTGGCACAACGGCCTGTCCACAGGCGTGGCCAGCGCGGTGTTCAATAACCATGACGGTGTGTTGATCATCGTCGACAACGGCTATTCCGCCGCGACGGGGGGGCAGGATATCCCCTCCTTCGTCAAACCCGAGAACCTGATCGCCAGCAGCCGCGAGGAGCGCATCGACAGGCAGCCTATCGAGGCCGCCGTCAGGGGCGTGGGCGTGAAGTGGGTTCGCACCGTGTCGACCTATGAGATCGGGCAGATGAAACGGACACTGCAGGAGGCGCTCGATACGCACTACAGCGGTCTCAAGGTGATCATCGCCGAGGGCGAGTGCATGCTCAATAAACAGCGCCGGATCAAGCCCCAGCTGGAGCAGCGGATCAGCGAAGGCGTGAGAACCGTGCGGGAGCGTTTCGTGGTCGACAGTGAAACCTGTACCGGTGATCACGCCTGCATCCGTATTTCCGGTTGTCCCTCCCTGACCATCAGGGAAAACCCCGATCCCATGCGCGTGGATCCGGTCGCCTACGTGGACAACAGCTGTGTGGGCTGCGGTGTCTGCGGCAGCAACGTCCACAGCGCGGTGTTGTGTCCCTCCTTCGCCCGCGCCGAGCTGCTGTTCAATCCCGGTCCCTGGGACCGGCTGGTCGGCAGCATCCGCAACGCGGTGATCGGCTTCCTCCAGCAGCGCCTGCGGCGCAGCCGCCAGTTGCAGCCGCTGTGATCGCCTCCATCCGCATCGTGGTGGCCGCGCTGGGGGGCGAGGGCGGCGGCGTGCTGGCCCGTTGGATCGCCGACATGGCCGAGCGGGAAGGTTATCTGAGCCAGACGACTTCCGTGCCCGGTGTCGCCCAGCGCACGGGGGCAACCATTTACTACCTGGAGATATTCCCGCGGGCAGAGGCGGAGGCGGCGGGCCGGCTGCCGGTGATGTCCATGTTCCCCACTCCCGGCGACGTGGACATCGTCATCAGCTCGGAGATTGTCGAGGCCGGCCGCATGATACAGCGGGGCTTCGTGACACCGGACCGGACTACCCTGGTGACCT
Source organism: Halieaceae bacterium (assembly GCA_036350855.1). Lineage (GTDB taxonomy): Bacteria > Pseudomonadota > Gammaproteobacteria > Pseudomonadales > Halieaceae > JARRPM01. Next base: position 19,375 of record JAZBNW010000069.1, on the reverse strand, counting down.
CCACCCATCGCGTGTTCGGCATTACTGAGAAGGAGGCCATGGGCAGCGGCATGGTCGACAAGGAGGCTATCGTCGAGGTAGCCCGGGCCAGGTCCAAGACCTGCATCGGCTTCGACATGCTGGAAACGGCGCGCAAATTCGACAGCGTCATCAATGCCGCCCTGTTCGGCGCCCTGGCGGAAACCGGGGTCCTGCCCTTCAGCCGGCAGTCCTTTGAAGAGACGATCCGCCGCGGGAAAATCGCCGTGGACAGCAACCTGCTGACGTTTGCGGCAAGTTATGAACTGGCGAGACAGCAGCACAACGGTGGGAGCAGCGCTGTGAATTACGTCGAACCGGCCGCCGGGGCAGGGCCTGCCCCCGCACCCTTTTCGCTGCCTCGCGCGACCTCGACCGAGGGCGACGCACTATTGACACGGATCGCGACTTTCCCGCTCCCGGCCCGGGAAATGATCTACCTGGGAGTGAAGAAGCTGATCGATTACCAGGACAGCCGTTACGCCCATCTCTATCTCGACCGGCTGCAGTCGCTGCAGGTTTTCGAGGGCGGCGATGACGCGGCGCTGACGACCGAGACAGCGCGTTTCCTCGCCCTCTGGATGGCCTTCGAGGACCTGCCCCGGGTGGCGCAGATCAAGATTTCGCCGGAGCGATTCGAGCGTTTCCGGGAAGAAGTCCGCGCACAGCAGGGGCAACAGGTGGGTATGGTGGAGTTCCTGCACCCGCGGGTGGAGGAGTTTTGCGGCATCATGCCGGCGGGACTGGGCAGGTATGTGCTCGACTCCGCGTCGCTGCGCCGGATCATTGGCTTGTTCGCGAAACCGCGCAATGTGCGCACCAACAGCCTGCCCGGCTTCCTGTTGTTCTACCTGATGTCCGGGCTGCGCCGCTTTCGCCGCTCCAGCCTGGTGTACCAGCTCGAGCATGCCCATATGGAGCGGTGGCTGGACGCCATCCGTTCGGCGGCGCCGGCCGACCGCGAACGCGCGGTGGAACTGGCCCGCTGCGGCCGCCTGATAAAGGGTTACGGCGCGACCCGTGAGCGCGGTACCGGTAATATGCAGCGAATTCTCGCGGTTTGTGAGCGCCTGCCGGGACTGTCCGCACCCTCTGTGAGGGCATTGCGGGAGGCCGCCCTGTCCGGGGAGGACGGCGCGGCGCTCACTGCGCTCGAGGGCGAACTGCTGGCGGCGCGCTGATCCTCAGGGCGGACGCCGTTCGGCGAGTATATCGATCACGAAGCTGAAGACCAGCTCGCCGTACTGGTTGAAGGCCTCGTTGCGACTGCGGATGATGCCCCAGCGATCGCGGATGACCCGCTCGTCCTTCTCGATGATCTCGTAGGTGAAGGTCAGGGTATGGCCCGGGCGCACGGGCTTGATCCACTTCAGGTCTTTGAAGCCCACGCCCGCACCGTTGCGCCTGCCGTCGCGCACACCCGTGGCGAAGCGCTCCATGTACTCCACCATCATCCGCATCCACACGGCGCAGATGTGCCAGCCCGAGGCGATAAGCCCGCGGTAGATCGTATCCAGCGCAGCCTCCGGGTCGGTGTGATAGACGTTGGGCGCATACTTTTTGCCGAACTCCACGATCTCCTTTTCGCTGAAGGTGTAACTGCCGAAGACGTGAAACTCGCCGACGGGAAGGTCCTCGAACCAGCGACTGCGGATGTAGGGTGACTTATCCATTGGCCGCTGCCTTGTGCGCAGTGCCGATCATCAGTGAGGTGGTGAGCGCGATCACCTGGTCACCGGCCTGGTTGTCGACCTCGACGTCGCAGTCGATATAGCCGTAGGGCGAATTGGCCGGGGGTGGGGATTTTTCTGTGACCGTTATGCGCGCGCAGAGTCCGTCACCCGCAAACACCGGTTTGCGCCAACGCAGGCTGGACACGCCGCTGGAGCCGAGCAGGTCGATCCTGTGGCTGTTGAAGGTGTCGGTCAGCAGGCGCATCATCACCGCGGTGACATGCCAGCCGCTGGCGCACAGGCCGCCAAAGATGGAGGCGTCGGCGGCCTCGCTGTCGAGGTGGTAGGGTTGGGGATCGAAGTCGGCGGCAAACTCCAGGATATCCTGCTTGCTGATGGTAATGCTTCGGGTCGAGAAGGCTTCTCCCGGCTCTATATCCTGCCAGTATCGGCTCTGCGTGGAGGTCATGACAATACGCCCGGCTGCTCAAGAGGTGGCTATTGTCGGGATTACCGCGCCCGAACACAAGCCGCACCGGCTCGTTCAATGGCTCTGCAGTTGCAAGCCGCCGATGATCACCTTCTGAACTTCCGATGCGCCTTCATAAATACGCAGGGCGCGGATTTCCCGGTAGAGGCTCTCGACCATATTGCCGCTCATGACGCCGAGGCCGCCGTGCAGTTGCACGGCCTTGTCGATGATCTTCTGCGCGCTTTCGGTCGCGTACAGTTTTGCCATGGCGGCTTCACGGGTGATGCGCTCGGCGCCGGAATCCTTTTTCCAGGCCGCGCGGTAGATCAGCAGGGCGCTGGCATCGATGTCCAGCGCCATTTCCCCGAGTGCCGACTGGGTCATCTGCAGGTCAGCCAGGTGGCCACCGAACATCTGCCGCTGCTTGCTGTGGGAGGTGGCCTCGTCCAGTGCCCGCCGCGCAAAGCCCAGGGCGGCGGCGCCGACGGTGGAGCGGAATACGTCCAGGGTGGCCATGGCGATGGCAAAGCCCCTGCCTTCTGTGCCGACCAGTCTGGACGCCGGAATGCGGCAATCCTTGAATTCGAGCCTGGCCAGTGGGTGCGGGGCAATCACGTTGATGCGCTCCGCCACGCTGAAGCCGGGGGTGTCGGCATCGACCACGAAGCAGCTGATGCCCTTGCTGCCGCCCTCGCTGCCGGTGCGGGCGAATACCGTGTAGAAATCGGCGATACCGCCATTGGAAATCCAGGTCTTGCAGCCGTTCAGCAGATACTCGTCCCCGTCGCGCCTGGCGGTGGTGGCCATCGCCGCCACGTCGGACCCGGCATTCGGTTCGGACAGGGCGAAGGCCGCAATGTAGTCGCCGCTTGCCACCCGCGGCAGGTAGTGTTCGCGGATCGCGTTGCTGGCGAACATGGAAATGGCGCCGCTGCCCAGGCCCTGCATGGCAAAGGCAAAATCGGCGAGACCGGAGTGGCGCGCCAGGGTTTCACGGGTGATGCACAGGCGGCGCACGTCCAGGCTCGGGGTGTTGCCGCCGAAGGCCTCCGGCACGGCATTGCACAGGAAACCGGCGTCGCCCAACAGCCTGACCAGCTGCCGGCACTCGGCATCCACGTCGCTGTGATCGTGGCCCCGGTGAGCCAGCTCGGCTGCGGACCAGGCTTCGAGTTCCCGCGAGAGTTGCCGGTGGGACTCGTCGAAAAAAGGCCAGCCCAGAAATTCCCTGTCGCTCATTGTGCTGTTCCTCCCTAGTCGCCCAGAAATTCGGGTGTCTGCTTGTTGACGAAAGCCTCGTAGGCCCGCCGGAAGTCCCTGGTCTGCATGCAGATCGCCTGGGCCTGGGCTTCCGCCTCGATCGCCTGGTCAATGCTCATGTTCCACTCCTGGTGCAGCATGGTCTTGGTCATGCCGTGGGCGAAGTTGGGGCCCGCCACGATACGCCGGGCGCTCTCCAGGGCCTTGTCATAGGGTGCATCGCTGATGCTGTTGAAAAAGCCCCAGCGCTCGCCTTCATCCGCCTTCATCGCACGGCCGGTAAACAGCAGCTCGCTGGCGTTGCCCTGGCCGATGATGCGCGGCAGGATGGCGCAGGCGCCCATGTCGCAGCCGGCGAGGCCTACCCGGGTGAACAGGAACGCCACTTTGGCATCCCCGGAGGCATAGCGCAGGTCGCTGGACATGGCGATGATGGCGCCGGCGCCGGCACACACGCCTTCAACGGCGCTGATCACCGGCTGCGGACAGGCGCGCATGGCTTTCACCAGGTCGCCGGTCATGCGGGTGAAGGCGAGCAGCTGCTTCATATCCATTCTGGTCAGCGGGCCGATAATCTCGTGCACGTCGCCCCCGGAGCAGAAGTTGCCGCCCGCACCGCGCACGATCACCGCATGGATATCGTCGGCGTAACCGAGGTTGCGGAACAGGTCCCGCAGTTCGGCATAGGATTCGAAGGTCAGCGGGTTCTTGCGGTCGGGGCGGTTGAGGGTGATGGTGGCGATGGTGCCTTCCACTTCCCAGAGAAAGTGCTGGGCCCGATAGTCGGCTAACTGGGTTACTTGCATGGTCGTTGTGCTCTGCTGTGGGTGACTGAAGCGGGTTTACCGGCAGTGAGAGGTCACATGACCTCACCGCCGTTGATGGAAATGGCCTGGCCGGTCACGGAACGCGCCTGCTCCGAACACAGCCACAGGACACTGGCAGCTATCTCCTCCGGCTCGATCAGGCGCCCCTGGGGATTGGCGGCGGTAAAGCCTGCCAGCGCCTGTGCCTCGCTGCGCCCGGTTTTCTCCATGATCTGACGCACTGAGCGGCGAATAATATCGGTATCGGTGTAGCCGGGGCAGACGGCGTTGACCGTAATGCCTTTTGTGGCGGTTTCCAGCGCCAGAGAGCGGGTCAATCCCAGCACCCCGTGCTTGGCTGCGCTGTAGGCGCTGACATAGGCGTAGCCACGCAGGGCAGCGGTGCTGGCGATATTGACGATGCGACCCCAGCCCAGCTCGAGCATGCCATCGATGGCGGCACTGCTGCAGTGGAATACCCCGTCGAGGTTGACGGCCATCACCTGTCGCCACTGCCGGGCGGTGAGCTTGTGAAAAGGGGCGGTGGGTGCCTCGCCGGCATTGTTGATGAGGATCTCCACCGGACCGAATTTCGCCGTCGCCTCTTCGAAGGCCTTTGCCACCGCGCTTTCGTCGGTGACGTCACAGCTGATCGCCCGGGCGTTGCCCAGCGAACTCGCCAGCGCTTCCAGGGGAGGCAGCTTGCGCCCGAGCAGGCTCACCCTGGCGCCCTGTGACGCCAGCGCCCCGGCGATCACGGCGCCGATGCCGGTGCCTGCGCCGGTGACCAGGGCGTGGCGCTTGCTCATGCGTTGATGGCCATGTCGGCGGCCCGCGCCAGGTTGCGCTGCAACTGCTCGAAGCCGGCCAGGTACTGCTCGGGGCAGTTCACGCCGTCGCCGCTGTACTGCAGTTGCGCGGCGGCGCGCAGGGTCCAGTTGGGGTCCAGCAGATGGGGCCGGGCCAGGCAGCACAGGTCGGCGCGCCCGGCGGCAATGATCGAATTGACATGGTCCGTCTCGAAGATGTTTCCCACCGCCATGGTGGCGATTCCCGCGTCGTTGCGCACGGCGTCGGAGAACGGTGTCTGGAACATGCGGCCGTAAACGGGCCTGGCGTCGGGTGAGGTCTGGCCCGCCGACACGTCGATGATGTCGACACCCGCAGCCTTGAAGGCCCTGGCGATCTGTACCGCCTCCTCTGCCGTGACACCGTTGTCACCCAGCCAGTCGCAGGCGGAAATCCGTACCGAGAAGGGCTTGTGCTCCGGCCAGGCCGCGCGCATGGCATTGAAGACCCGCAGCGGGAAGCGCAGGCGGTTTTCCAGGCTGCCGCCGTACTCGTCCTTGCGCTTGTTCAGCACCGGGGTGATGAATGCCGACAGCAGGTAGCCGTGGGCGGCATGCAGTTCCACCATGTCAAAGCCCGCGCGGTCCGCGCGCTGCACTGCCGATACGTGCTCGCTGACCACCCGGGCCATGTCGCTTTCGTCCATGGCCCTGGGCACGCGGCTGTGCGCTGCGAAGGCTTGTGCAGAGGGGCCGATGATCTCCCATTCACCTTCTGCCAGGGGCTCGTCCGGGATACTGCACTCCCACGGCTTCCTGGTGGCCCCCTTGGGCCCGGCGTGACCGATCTGCAGGCAGATTTTCGCCCCGGTGCTGCTGTGGGTGAAATCGACGATGCGTTTCCAGGCTTCCTCCTGGGCATCGTTCCAGATCCCTGCGCAACCGGTGGTAATACGTGCGTCGGGGCTCACGTCGGTCATCTCGGTATAGACCAGGCCGGCGCCGCCCTGGGCGAGGGCGCCGTAGTGCACCAGGTGCCAGTCCGAGGGCAGGCCCTCGGCGGCGCTGTACATGGACATGGGGGAAACCACCACGCGGTTGTTCAGTGACATGCCCCGCAGGCTGAAGGGGAGGAACATCGGCGGCACCGTGTGTTCGACCGGCTTGCCGAGGGCGAGGGTGGCGAGGTGCTTTTCGTAACCCTCCAGCCACTGCCTGTCCCGCAGGCGCAGGTTTTCATGGCTGACCCGCTGGCTGCGCGTGAGCATGGAGTAGTTGAGCTGCTTGATATCGAAGGCTTCCACGTAGCGGGGTGCATTTTCGAACCACACCATGGCATTGCGCGCGGCGCTCTGCAGCTTCAGGGCCTCGATCTCGCGCTCCGCCTGGTAGGCGCGCAGGGCCTCGGCCAGGGACAGTTCCGAATCCAGGTGCCCGGCCAGTGAAATGGCGTCTTCCAGCCCGAGCTTGGTACCGGAGCCGATGGCAAAGTGGGCGGTGTGGGCGGCGTCGCCGATCAGCACGATGCGGTCGTCCTTGACCCAGTTGCGGCAGAGCACCCGGGGAAAACTGATCCAGGCGGAACCGCGGATGTGGGCCGAGTTGGTCAGCAGTGTGTGGCCGCCCAGGTATTTCTCGAAAATCCTGCGGCATGTCTCTGCACTTTCCTCGTGGTTCATCCGGTCGAAACCCAGCGCATCGTACACGTCGGGCTGGCATTCGACGATGAACGTGGACGTGTTCTGATCGAACTGGTAGGCGTGTACCCATATCCAGCCGTGCTCGGTTTTTTCGAATATGAAAGTGAAGGCATCCCTGAAAATCTGGTGGGTGCCGAGCCAGACGAATTTATTGGGGCGCAGGTCGATGTCGCAGTCAAAGACATCGAGGTTGGCGTTTCGGATTTTTGAATTCAGGCCATCCGCCGCCACGATCAGGTCGGCGTCGGCAAACTGGCTGTCGATGTCGTCGACCGAGAACTCGTGCTCGAACACCAGGTTGACGCCCAGCTCCATTGCGCGCCCGTGCAGTATCTGCAGCATGCGCTTGCGTCCTATGCCGATAAAGCCGTGCCCGGCAGAGCGCTCGACCTCGCCGTTGACATGGCAGTCGATCATGTCCCAGTGCACCAGTTCATCGATCATGATGTTCGCGCTGACCGGGTCGTTTTTCTTCAGGTTCTCCATGGTTTCATCGGAAAACACCACGCCCCAGCCGAATGTATCGCCGGGGCGATTGCGTTCATACACGGTGATACTGTGGCCGGGATTTCGCAGCTTCATCGAAATGGCGAGGTACAGTCCCGAAGGGCCTCCGCCCAGGCAGACAATGTTCATGTTGTGGCCTTCCCGGTTATTGCTTGCCAACGATTCTAGGGCAAACTATTTTAAATGTAAAATAAAATGTTTTAGCTTTAAACGAAATAGCAAACCGGGCAGAATAGACGGCACGACAACCTCTACAGGCCCGCCCGAACGATGAGCAACGCGCTCGATTCCGAATCCCGTATCAAGGACGATGATCACCTGGCCCTGAAGCTCTGGCTGCGCCTGTTGACCTGCACCAATATGGTGGAAGGGGTGTTGCGCCAGAACCTGCGCCGGGATTTCGACAGCACGCTTCCGCGCTTCGACCTGCTGGCCCAGCTGGATCGGCATCCGGAGAAGCTGACCATGGGGGACCTGTCCCGGCTGATGATGGTATCCGGCGGTAACGTAACGGGCCTGGTCAAGCAGCTGGAGGAGGAGGGGCTGGTCAATCGCGTGCCGCGCAAGACCGACCGTCGCACCTACCTGGTCGGCTTGACCGCCAGGGGTAAACGTCATTTCGACCAGATGGCGGGCGAGCACGAGGGCTGGATCGCGCAGCTGTTTGCCGGCCTGGATCACGCCCAGCAGGAGGCCCTGATGGATGCCCTTGCGGCGCTCAAGAACAGCGTCCGACAAGGCAGGCTATAGGCCGAACCGAGCCGGTCGCAGGGCCTCTGTCAGAACGCCGGTATATCGGTCTGGGTGCGTCCCAGGATCAGTGCGTGAATATCGTGGGTGCCCTCGTAGGTGTTCACCACTTCCAGGTTCACCATGTGGCGCATCACCGGATATTCGTCCGAGATGCCGTTGCCACCCAGCATGTCCCGCGCCTGGCGCGCAATGGCCAGCGCCTTGCCGCAGGAGTTGCGTTTGATCAGGGAGATCAGTTCCGGCGCGATCTGGCCCGCGTCCATCAGCTGGCCGGCACGGTAACAGGCCTGCAGGCCGATACCGATCTCGGTTTGCATGTCGGCCAGCTTGAGCTGGACGAGCTGGTTTGCCGCCAGCGGGCGCCCGAACTGTTTGCGCTCCATCACGTAGTCCCGCGCCGCGTGCCAGCAGCTCTCCGCGGCGCCCAGGGCGCCCCAGGCGATACCGAAGCGGGCATTGTTGAGGCAGCCGAAGGGTCCCTTGAGGCCCTCGACGTCAGGCAGCATCTGGCCCGCGGAGACAAAGACGTCGTCCATGACGATTTCGCCGGTAACCGACGCCCGCAGGGCCAGCTTGCCCTCGATCTTCGGTGCACTCAGGCCGGGCATGTCCTTTTCCAGGATGAAACCGCGAATCTTGCCGTCGTCCGTCTTGGCCCACACCACGAACACGTCTGCGATGGGGCTGTTGCTGATCCACATCTTGGCGCCGCTGAGCTTGTAGCCGCCTTCCACGCTGCGGGCCCGCGTCACCATACTGCCGGGGTCGGAGCCGTGGTCGGGTTCGGTGAGGCCGAAGCAGCCTATCCATTCGCCGGTGGCGAGGCGAGGCAGGTATTTTTCCCTTTGCTGCTCGGAGCCGTAAGCGTAGATGGGGTACATCACCAGGGATGACTGCACGCTCATCATGGAGCGGTAGCCGGAATCCACCCTTTCGACCTCCCGGGCGACCAGGCCGTAGGAGATGTAGTCCACCCCGGGACAGCCGTAGCCCTCGATGGTGGAACCCAGCAGCCCCAACTCGCCCATTTCACGGAAAATGGCCGGGTCTGTTTCCTCCCTGCGGAACGCCTGCTGTACCCGCGGCGCCAGTCTGGCCTGGGCATACTGCCGGGCCGAGTCGCGCACCATGCGCTGCTCGTCGGTGAGTTGTTGGTCCAGCAGGAAGGGGTCCTGCCAGTTCAGGTGTTGCCAGCGCTTGCTCTTTTTCATCTCAAATACCTCATCCGCCAGAATCCCGGGGGGCCTACGTTACCAGAAAATATTTTAATAATAAAATAATTTGCCGCGGAGTCGAATCCGGGCGGCACTCAAGGGCTCAACGGTGTATACCTAACTCACGCCCTTGGGCTTTTGCTGCTTCATGAAGCCGAACAGGTAGCCCGCGACGCGACGCATCTGGATCTCGTCGGCACCCTCGGTGATGCGGTAGCGACGGTGATGGCGGTAGATATGTTCAAAGGGCTTGTAGCGCGAGTAGCCCATACCGCCATGCACCTGCATCGCGGTATCCGCCGCTTCGCAGCAGAGGCGGTTCGCCTGGTAGTTGCAGATCGATACCTTGTCGGAGACCGAGAACGCACCGTCGCGATCCATCAGCCAGGCAGTCTTGTGAATCAGTGCCCGCAGCATCTCGCAGCGGGCCTGCAGGTCGACCAGGGGAAACTGGATGGCCTGGTTGCTGGCCAGCGGCTTGCCGAAGGGCTTGCGCTCCCGCGCGTGCTGCACCGCCTCGTTGACGCAATATTGCGCTGCCCCCAGGCTGGAGGCGGCCTGGCGGATACGGTTTTCGTTGAAGAAGTGCTGAACAACCTGCAGGCCCTTGCCCTGGCCACCGAAAATCGCGGAATCGGGAACCCTGACATTGGTCAGGGAGACATGGGCGTGGTCGGTCGGCATGTTGAAGGTCCACAGGTACTCCTCGACCTTGAGGCCCGGGGCATCCATCGGCACCAGGAACGCGGTGATCCCGCTGGCGTCGCCGGGCTTTCCGGAGGTGCGCGCCATGACCATATCGCTGTGGGCGGTGTGGACGCCGGTGTTCCAGGTCTTTTCACCATTGATAAGCCAGTGGTCGCCGTCCCGTATTGCAGCGGTCTCCATCCACGTCGCGTCGGAGCCGTGAGCCGGTTCTGTGATGCCGAAGGCGAAACCCCGGGTCGCATTTTTCAGGCCATCCATCCACTCGGCCTTCTGCGCTTCGCTGCCGTACTCGAGCATCAGCAGCAGGCCGACGTTATTGCCCACGACCGAGTGCTCATTCTGCAGGTCGTTATGCAGTCCCAGGCCCTTCGCGGCGAGATGCTCCCGGATTATGGCCATGCCCAGGTTGCTGCCATCGCGGCCCCCGTGCGCGGCCGGGAACGGGTAGCTGTAAATGCCGGCTTCGATGGCCAGCTGTTTGGCCTTGTAGAGCAGTTGCTCCCACTCCTCGTTGGGCAGGCCATCCCGCTCCCAGTCGGTGCGGGCATCCTCACGCCGATGATCAAAGAAGCGAATATTGTCGTCGGCCTGTTCCAGCGGCTTTATCTTTGCATCGATGAATGTATCCAACTCTTGCAGAAAACTGGCAATGTCTGCCGGTATATCAAAATTCATGACTCGTATCCCCGGGTGTAATCTCGCGGTGTAATGCAACATAGTAGATCTTTTGAGAAGCTGACCGCCACAGTGATGAAACAGCGAAGCGCCATGTCGCTGGCACGCGCTGACGCTGATCTGCGATCAGGCGCACGCTGACGCCTGGTTTCAGGGCCGCAACGGCCCGGCAATGGCCGAGTAGTGGGGTTGATCGATGTACAATTGCCCGGCAACCGTCAGCCGCAGGTGCTGCGTGAGACCGGGGGAGTCCAGCGCAAGGCCGCCCCGCAATTCCTTCGCCAGTTGCCACCGCAATCGATCCAGTTCACCGTCTCCCAGCATGGCCCGGAGCCGCTCATGCTCCGCCCGGGCGAGGCCGGGACCGTAGAGAAACTCACGTTGGGCGATGCCCAGTGAGTTGGCGGCAACCCTGGCCAGGAAGGAAAAATGCGCATTCGCGTTCACCGCGACCTCCTCTTTCAGGAATGTCCGCACGCCTTCCAGCAACTCGGCCGGCATCGGCAACTGGGTGCCGTGGCCCGGATCGATGGCCTCGGGTAATTCGAGATCGCCGGGAATCAGCAGGTTCACGCAATCCATCTGGGCTTCTGATGAGCGCCGTCCGATGACCGGTCGCTCCAGGCTGGGGGTATCGCCGCTGCGCCAGGAGGCGGCCATGCCGAGGGTGGTTGTCGACCACCAGAAAGAACCAAACACCTGCCAGAAGCGCAGGTCCTCCTCGCTGATCGCTATGCCGGATACCGCCTCGTACCCGGCAAGCAAATCCTCAATGGTGCCGAATCCGCCAACAGGGAGCCCGGCGTTGCCAAAACGCCAGGAATTGACACAGAGCCAGCCCAGGTCGCGGACCGGGTCGCCGATCTGGGCGAGTTCCCAGTCCAGCACGGCGTGGATACCGGATTTATCGATCATCAGGTTGCCGTTACGGAAGTCGCCGTGAACCAGTGTCTGGCGCGATTCTGCAGGCAGGTTCTCGAGCAACCATCGCGCGGCGAAATCGATCATGGGGGCTGGCACCTCAAGGCTCTGGTACCACTCCCAGGTGTCACGCACCAGGGCCGCGGGGCTGACTGTGGGCAGCCGCCCTTGCATGTCGGCATCGATCTCGATGGCATGCAGGCGTGCCAGGACCTCGCCGCACTGACGCGCCAGTTGCGGCCTGATATCGGCCAGTTCCGCTGATTTTACGATACGTTGGCCCAGGGTTTCCCCCTCCAGCCATGTCATCAGGAAGCCTTCGCCGAGGCCGTCGCTTTCCGTCAATACGTGTATCACGCCCGGTACAGGAATATTCGCGGTCGCAGCCAGCTGCAGCAGGCGCGCCTCTGTATCCAGGCCTACCTGGCCGGGGGTGCCGCCCTGCAGTGTCGGCAGACTGCGGCGCAGGGCAAATCGTCGCTCGCCGTCATCGGTCGAGACCAGGATACGAAAGGTCTCCTGGCTGGCGCCCGCGGTCAGTTTCTGGCATTCCTTGAGTTGGCGGAATCCTTTGATCCTGGCTGCCAGTACGCCTTGCAGAGCGCTGGAAAAGGCGGGATCAAGGGTGCTCTCTTTCGGGCTCTCGGCGTTCACGCTGCTAATCCTCTTGTTTTGTGGTCGGTGCCAGGCTGGATCATAACTGTTTCGTCCGTCAGCCCGCGCGCAATACCGTATCTGCAAGATGACCAACCAACGAATATTCGGTTTCGTGGATATCCAGCAACTGCTCGATGAACGTGCGCAATCCCTTGAGGCCGGTCGCCAGCAAGCCCTCGTCACAGCCGCGAATGGCGGCCATTGGCCCTTGCTGGCAGGTATCGAAGCCCAACATGCGTTCAACCGTTTTGCGCAGGGCAATACCGCAGGCATCTGGCATCGAGTGGCGTACATTGGACGAATGACACTTTCCCAAGGCGTTGTGCGTCGACAGACCGCCGGGGGGATTGCGGCTCAGGCGCAGCGCCTGCATGGAACAGGTCTGGGTTTCCTCGTCGGTGCGGTCCGCGATATAGACCTCCCCGAGTTCATCATCGAAGCCAAGCAGGACGAAGCGGTGTCCCGGGGAGTGAACTTTGAAGTTGCGGTAGTCGAGGTAGTAGATATCACCCGACAGCATGGTCGGCCGACAGTAGTGGTAGAGCAGGTTGTGCATGGCGCCACTGCCGCAGTGGCCGGCTGTATTGTTGCGATAATTGTCGATGAGTACACGCATGGCTTGTCCGCTCGTTTGATCAGGTAGTGCCCGGGTCAATGTCAAAGGCCACGGCAAATGCCGCGTCGGTCAGCCGGGGGCAGAGCTCCCCCAGTGCCTTTTTGCGGCTTTCTTCCAATGCCGCCCAGGACTGGCAGAGGTCCCGCCACACGGGTACCTGGAAACTCCTGGCCACCGCGCGAAAGGGCTGGTCCATCAGGGTGCCGTCGTACAGTGCCTCGCCGCGATCGAAGGCGGCCTCGTTGAACAGGGTCTGTCCCCGCGCCACTGCCGCCTGGTAGGCGGCGGTGTTCTGTCGCATCAATGGCATGAAGGTCTCGGCAATGACATCCAGCAGTGGCCGTAGACGATCATCGAGGAATAGCTCGCCCGCGCTCGCCCGGTGCCTGCCCTCGCGGATCATGCACAGCCACTGGAAGGTTCGCGGCGCCAGTTGTTCCAGCAACTGCGCGGCGCGGCCATCCACCAGGTTCATGGCCAGTTGGCCGTAGGCGCTGGCATCGGCCAGGGTGAAGCGCTCCCCGAGCAGGTAGGGCTGCTGCGCCAGTACCGTCTCCATGGCCGCCAGGTAGAGGCGCCAGGCCTTGTTCAGAAGGTCGTGGGTTGGCGGAAAGCCGGGTAGTGCCGGGGGTGTGAGTTCCCGGCTTACCCCGGCGTCGAATCCCGGCGGGGCCACGCTGAACAGGTAGGGACAGCGCCGCACCTGGCGCCTGGGTAACGTGCGGGCCACGCGCCGGTGCAGGCCGAAAGGGAACAGCTTGCGCATTTCACGGCTGGTAAACTCGCCCATGGTGTTGGTGGCGGCGGACACTGCCCAGCGGTTGTGGTGCACCATGTAAAGACCGAACTCGTCGAAGGCCTCGTCGACCAGGCGGCAGGCGAATCGCAGGCCGGGCTCGAGCGGCAATAGCCCCGGCGCGCCTGAGCCGAGTTGCTCGAGATGATAGGCGAGGCCGCTGGAATCGTAGTAGAACGTTTGGCCGTCAAGCGTGTAGAAGGGTACGGAAGGGTATTCGTCCAGGGCGGCTTCGCGCCGGGGCAGGCGTTCGATTGACTGCCTGCGCACGGCCCGGCGCAGTCGCCAGGCCATCCCCAGGGCCCGGGCCGTGCTTAGCTGCTCCGGTGCGCGCTGCCAGGCGATGCCGGCGGCATCTGCCAACGCCTGCATTTTGAGCTGGTAGGGGGAGGCCGTCACTCCCCAGAAAGTGATCTGTGTCACGGGCCTCCCTTGAAGATTCAAGCCCGACCCTGGTTTGCCAGGCTGTCCCTGATGACCCCCGCGGCCCTGGCCTTGTCGTTGTGGCAAGCAAGCGTGGCGACGTTCTGTTCGATGTCGTATGTCATGGCGTTTCATCCGCTATTAATGACACAAATAGTGCCACTACCTGTTCGGTCGTACAAGTTCCTGTGCTAGTATCGTCGGCAAAGGCAAATACCACAACGGGGCAGCAAAGTGAGTAAGAGCGCGGACAAAGTATCTGCAGCCGTTCCGGATGGGAGGCGACTGCGCAGCGAGCGCAGCAAACAGGCTCTCATCGACGCGTCACTGGCCTTGATGGAGGAGGGCAACCTCATTCCCACTGCCCAGCAGATTGCCGAGCGGTCCGGGGTTGGCATCCGCTCCTTCTTCCGTCACTTCGAGGATATGGAAACCCTGTTTGCCACCATCGATGAACAGATTCGTGACACTACCGAAGCCCTGTTCCTGGGCGGTGACCGTGACGGCACGCTGGAAGAACGTATTTTGCATGCAGTAGAGCGCCGCGCCGAGGGATACGAAGTAGAGAAGAACATGATTCTCTCCACAGCGGCCCAGTTGTGGCGCTCGGAAACCCTGCGCAGGAACTACGCCCGTTACCAGCGCGGCTTGCGCAAGGACCTGGACGACTGGCTGCCGGAATTGAAGCAATTGACGCGCAGTCAGCGCGAGGCAGTGGATGCGATTTGCTCTTTCGAGATGTGGCATCGCCTGCGCTGCCACCAGGGGCTGGGCAAGTCAGCTGCCATTGATGTCCTGGTCGGAACGCTGAATGCAATGGTGAAAAACTGAGCGACCCACGAGTGAATCGCCCTTGACGGCGCCTGCCACCGGAATCTGTTACAGCCCCTTCCTGGTCAGCCTGATCTCATCGCTGTCGGCTGGCAGGGTGAAGCTGACCCCGTCCTCGCCGATAGTGTAGTCGGGGAAGATCTCCTCAGCGCCATCCAGATACAGCGCCTTCTGCCCCGCAATCACCAGTGGCGGGACGATATGGTAGTACAGCAGGTGGCCCACGCCGGCGTCGCGCGCGGTTTCCGCCGCCTCCCTCGGGCTGGCGTGGTAGTCGAGGATGTCACTGGTGATTTTCGCCATGATCGCGTTCCCCTGCCTGTTTGCCGTATCGTGCATCATGTTGACCAGGTTGGGGGCCAGCGCCTCGTGTACCAGCAGGTCGACCCCCTGGGCGAATGTCTCGATGTTGGCGAGCTTCACGGTGTCGCCGGTGATCAGCAGTGAGCGGCCCTTGTAGCTGAAAAGGTAACCCACCGCAGGTTCCACCGGCGAGTGATCGACCGCCAGTGCTTCTACCCTGAGACCTTCACCCTCGTACACCAGGGTCAGTTCGCCCATGGGCGGCTTGGTAAAGGGCATCGCCTGCATCCCGGCGGCGCTCATGGGGGCGACAAGATCCCCGTGGTGCGCGTGGCGGTACACGAAGTCCTGGGCATAGGCGGCGTTGAAGCCGTCCACCACCCGCTCCACACCAATGGGACCGTAAACGGGCAGCGGCGTGGCATTATCCCCACCGGCCCAGCGCAGGGTGCTCATTTCACCCAGGCCATCGATATGGTCCGAGTGGAAGTGGGTGAGGAATACGCCCGCAATGGTGCCGGGCTGGTAGCCCATGCGCGCCAGGTTGCGCGGGCCGTCTGTGCCCGCGTCCACCACGAACAGCTGTTTACCGGCAACCACCGCGACGCAGGGACCGGAGGCATTGGGGGCGGGCATGGGGCCGCCGGCGCCGCACAGGGCCAGGTGCAGGCCGTCTTCCAGTTCCGCGACCACGTCGGCGCCCATGCGGGCTTCCATGCCTCTTGCCATCAACAGGGCGGCGATACTCGCACGCTGGCTATAGGCGATGACGATGACCACTGCCAGAATGCCGACTATCGTGAGTATTTTCTTCATGGCCTTTCCTCGGCTGCGGGGGTGATTTGCTTGAAGTGCGATACTATAATATGGCACCATATGTGTCAATTTTATGCGGCCAGATACACGTGGCCGCAATCGTCGGCCCCCGCAGGAGATCGTCCATGAAAAAATTGCTCACCGTCGCTGTTGTGATGCTCGCCCTGGCCGGGGTGTTGCTGCTGTCACTGCCCGCGATTCTGCACAAGGCTGGCCTGCACCCTGAGTATGACGGGCCATCGGTGACGCTGCCCGGCAAGCGTGCCCTGATCATCACCACCAGCCACGGCGTGCTGGCGGAGCCCGGGGCAACCGGCGGGCCGCCCACCGGCGTATTTGGCTCCGAGCTGACGCACCCCTACTACACGTTCCTGGACGGTGGCATGGAGGTCGACGTGGCCAGTATTCGCGGTGGCGAAATCCCCATTGACCCCCAGAGCTTCTTCTTCATGGTCAGGTCACCGGAGGACGAGCGTTACCTCAACGACCCCGATGCACAGGCCAGGGTGAAGAACTCCATCCCGATTGCCGAGGTGGATATCGATCAGTACGACATCGTGTTCATCTCAGGCGGTTGGGGGGCGGCCTACGACCTGGCGCAATCCCCGGAGCTGGCGGCGAAGGTGAGCGAAGCCTATTACGGCGACAGGGAGGCCATTATCGGGGGCGTCTGCCATGGCGTACTGGGCCTGGTGAGCGCGCGCGACCGGGACGGTAAGCTGCTGATAGACGGGCGCCGCATGACGGGCGTCACCGACAAGCAGATCAGGGAACTGGACATCGAGATCACGCCGCTGCACCCGGAGACCGAGCTGCGCAAGGCAGGCGCCGTGTTCGAAAGCCAGACAGCGTTCAGGGATATCTTTGCCACGCATGTCACGGTCGATGACGAGCAGCGCTTTGTCACCGGGCAGAACCAGAATTCCGGGCTGGAAACCGCTCATGAGATGATGCAACTGGCCGCACAGAGGCAGTAATAGTGTCCGCTACGCCTCCGGGCTACGCCGTATCGACCGGTACACTAGAATACATACCGCAGGGTCGCGCCGTAGGTGCGTGGTGCAGCCAGGAATTCGGCTCGCATGCCGGTGAGCACAAAGGGTGCCGCCGACAGGGATGAATAGGACTCATCGGTGATGTTCTTCACCCAGAAGGCGGCGTCCCAGCGATCGTTGCGCCAGCCGAGGCGGGCGTTGACCAGTTCCCGGTCCTGCTCGGTCCCGGCGTCCTGGTAGCTTACGTTGGTGTAGTGATCGCCCATGAAACTGTAGTCGGCGCGCAGGTAAGTCATGCCACCGGCAAGAGGCAGAAGGAGGGTGGCGGCTATATTGCCACTCCAGTCCGGTGCGAAGACCACGTCGAACTGCTGCAGTTCCCCCTCCGTGTATTTCGCGTCCAGGTATTGCAGGCCGCCGTCCAGCATCAGGTTGGCAAGGGGCATGGCGGTGAATCCCAGGTCGATCCCTTCGATTTCAGCTTTGGCGGCATTGCTGACGAAAGTGCCTGCACCAATCGCTTTCTGTGCCAGGAACTGCAGGTCGTCGAACTCCGAGTAAAATGCGGTGGCGTTCAGCTTCAGCCGGTTTTGGAACAGTTCTGTTTTGACCCCCAGTTCGTAGTTGTTGGTTGTCTCCTCGTCGAACTCGAGCTGCGGGTCACCCGGGTTGTTGAACCCCGGTGACTTGGTGCCGGTGGCCGCAGAGGCGAACAACATGGTTTCGTCGGTGATGAAGTAGCGCAGGTTTGTCAGCCAGGTAAATCCGTCGGTCTCAAGATCACCGCTGTCGGCGCCGGGCGCGGCGATAAGATCGACGAAAGTGGGAACACCTGGAATGTTGGCAGCGGGGGCGGTAGAGAAGTTTTCTATATAGCCATCTACCGACTTCTCCTCGGAGGTATAGCGCACGCCCAGGGTCAGCAGCCACTCGTCGGTAAAGCTGTAGGTGGTCTGGCCAAAGGCCGCATAGACGTCGGTTTCGTAGTTACCTTTACCGGTGATGTAGTCACCAGGTGCCGCCAGCAGAGCCAACTGCGGCCCGAAAGTGACCCTGCCCACCGACAGGATATCCTCGCCCAGCAGCGTGAAGGGTTTGGGGTTGTCCCGCTTGTTTTCCTCGTGCAGGTAGTAGAGCCCGCCCAGGTACTGCAGTGGGCCGTCCAGGTCGCTGGTGAGGCGGAACTCCTGGGACCAGGCACTGCCGGAGTAGGTGTCGTCGACAAAGTAGAGGATGTCGAATTGGGAGCGGTCGGCGTCCGCTGAGGACTTGTAATCGTATTCGTTCCAGGAGGTGAGCGACGTCAGTTGCGCCAGGTCCAGGTCGTAGTCGACGTTCAGGATCACCATATCCGACGTCATGGTGAACTCACTGCTCTGGTCGACATTGTTCTTCCAGTCCCAGGCGTCGTTTTTGGGTACCGGCAGGTCATTTTCCGCCAGCAGCCCCAGCAAGGTATCCGTCTGCAAAGCATCGGCCGCGCAGCAGCGCTCATCGCGGTCGACGTGACTGGCCGTCAGCAGGATGCTCCAGTCACCGCTGGGCAGCCACTGGACCTTGCCCCTCAGGTTCCAGTTCTGCGCCGACATCTGGTCCGGGCCGCTGCCATTCTCAAGCCAGCCGTCCTGCTCGCGCCAGTTACCGGCTATCCGGTAGGCCAGTTCATCGTTGACCGGGCCGGTCACCGAGGCGGTGTACTGCTGCAGCCCGTAATCGCCGACCGTTGCCTCCAGATAACCCTCGACTTCCTCGAAATTCGGTGTCCTGGTCACCACGCTGACGACGCCGGCGTTGGAATTCTTGCCATACAGGGTGCCCTGTGGTCCCTGGAGAACCTCGACGCGCTCGATATCCGTAAGATCGGACATGCCCAGGCCGGAGCGCCCCATGTACACGCCGTCGACCACAAAGGCAACCGAGGCCTCGAGAGCGATGGAGTTCTGGGAGGTGCCGATGCCGCGAATGCGGATGCCGGTGGCGAAGGGACTGAGATTGGTGGTCGTCGTCAGTGCCGGCACCAGCTGCGCCACGTCAGCCAGGTCGACGACACCCGCGGCCTGCAGGGTGTCTGCTGTCACGGCGTTCACAGTAACGGGGATGTCCTGCAGGCTCTCTGCCCGCTTGGTGGCAGTCACCACCACCTCTTCCAGGGCGGGGGCCTCGGCGAAGGCGGCTGTGCTGGTGATGGCGAGGGCGAACGCGAGCGGATTCATCTTAACCATGGCGATAACCCTTGATAATTATTGTCTTGTAATGGGATCAAAAGCGCATAAAAATATGGCACAATATATGCCATATAAATTCCAAGATCAAGTCGGCGCGCGGTAATCCGGCAAGTGAAAACAAGGAGCAGCCACAGGCGAAGGCAGGCGAAGGGGACAGACCACGATTAACATATTCGGGGACAGACCACGATTAAACACCTTCAAACGTTACCTTTAAT